>JAYTHP010000115.1:0-1187 GCA_043732485.1 Oligoflexia bacterium | reverse complement strand
AACTCCATCGGCAGAAAAACCTGCCCATCTGCTTTTTCTGCCTTAAACGAGACCCCAATTGGAGTAATGCTGTGAACCGTTGCGTAGTTTATGGCGTTGATCCTAATATTTCCCGGAATTGCAAATAAACAGTTGCCAGTGGGAGCAAATGTCCAGTCTGATCCAACACTTAAATACCTGAAAAAAGGAAGCAATGACGCAGCTTTTCTCATACGGTGGCTTTTTAAAAATAAGGAGGGACTTTCATCACTCAGGGGGAGTGTAAAAAAACTAGGATCGGCGAGAGCAAGCTCCGCTTTGAGATTCTCGCGGTAAGCGGCAACGGCTACTTGATCCATTTTTTTAAAAAACGCGAGCGACGGATTAGAGCTCGCATTCAAACGCTCGGAGGCTTGAGGTTCAGTAGCGAGCACGAATTGAAACAGGACCACCAACTTGGAATGGATCTGGTTCCACTTGGCAAACGTCAGCTCGCCTTTCAAGATAGCCTCTGAGGCTTCCTACTCCACCGGCGCCAGCAGATCGGCTGGAGCACCAGCAAGCTTGGCTTGCGATAACGATTCTAGCAGGTAGCCATTGAATTTTTTTGGTAAAGCCACTTTCTTTTGCATGACAGGGGAGGAGGACGATTGCTTCATCTCCTGACAGGCCTCTGCCGCTTCCCTGATCATGGGCAAGCCATCGGTGTATTGGCTCCTGGACGCCGCAAAAAGTGGACTTGACGCCATCAGGATCAGCCAACAGAGTGCAAGTTCGAGCTGGTTTTTACGATGCTTGTCGTTTTTCTTGATCATCTTCATGACACCACTGACCTCCAAGAGTCACACTCCTTATTTTTAGCTATTTTTAAGGCTTTCTTTTAGGCAAAAGGCTGTGTATGCCTCACGCTTGGCCTGGCACAGTCTTCACTTCGGCAATTCTTCTGTGCAAGGCTTAGACCAACCGCCCCATTGCCCCCCCGCCGCCGCTTGATCCTTAAACATTAGGGCTCTTTCAGCTAAGACCCCTGCCGGCCGGCAGCCCACACCTTGTGTCTAATCTTTCAACACCGCGCAACTTGAGTGACAGCCCACGGTCACAGTCAGTGCTTGCGAAAAATATGCAGATGACCGCTTCAAGCCACTTTTAAGACCCCGGACTAAGACGACGCAAGCAAGCAAAGAAGGTGCGGGCGCTGCCTCCTTCGG
>JAYTHP010000114.1:0-74005 GCA_043732485.1 Oligoflexia bacterium | reverse complement strand
ATCAAAGCTGCGTCTTTTATTCATGACCGCAAGGCAGACGGTTTTTGGCGTGCCCGCTGCTTGATAAGCCTGTTCGAGTTCGAGTTGCACCAGAGTGGCATCTTTCTGAAAGCCGGCATCCGGAGAAACGATACAGTCGATTTGCTGCTGTAGGAGGTAGGCAATCAGGGTCGGGCGTCCGGTCAGTTCTTCGGCAAAGATTTTAAAAAAAGCGAGCGATTGCGGAGCATGGGCTCTGACCACTTTAATGCCTTGGATACCGCTGCCTTCCATCAAATCAGCGGCTAATTTACCGACACTGGCGACTCCCCATTGAAACTCAGGCTTATCCGAGCGAGCGTAGGGGAGATAGGGAGCAATCCAGATGACTTCGGCTCCGTGTTGGACTAAAAAATGGACTTGCGCAAGCAAGGTGAAAAACGTGTCATTGACGGGGGGAATGGCTGAGGCAATCCAGTAGATGCGTTGATGCAGTAATTGCTCAGGGTGTTGTTGCAACTCGGCAAACGCATAGGCCGTTTGTCCGAGCAGCTGCGCCACTTCATCGCGCAAGGCGGTATGCAAGTGACCTGCAATCCAAAAGGGAGCCGCGACTGAGGATTTTTGAAGCGCAGGAGCCGCCGCTACCCTCGCAGGAGAGCTGACTGGGGTTTGCAACCACCGCGAGCTTTTACCTTCCCACACCTGCTGACAGCCGGCCTGCATCAGTAAGTGTTCCAGCGAGAGAGCTGTTTGAGGCGGCAGGTCGCCTGGCGGTGGGATCAGCTCGACTTGCGCAAGGGGGCAGGGAGCAAAAGCATGAATGCTTGCTGCGCCAAAAGTCTGCGCGGAGCGAACTTTAATCAGTAGCTCCATTAAAAGATCATAGGTCAGCTTTGCGGGAACCTGGATCCAGACTTTTTGGTGAACCACGCTCACGGTGCGCGGGTTGAGAGTTGGGTGATAGAGTCTGACAAAACTTTGAGTGTTTTCCGGAAAATGGCCAGTTTGTGTCGGCAAGACGGTTGGGTGAAGCTGTAGACTGGCTAATTGACCCAAAAAAGCCTCCGAATCAGCACCCACCGTAATGGCCACATCAGCGGCCGCAAGCCCGTGAAGTGCCAGTATCAGGAGTGGCAAAACGAGCAACCGCCTGCGGCTCAATGCCCGCTGGCAAAACGTTGCGCCATGACAGGTCATCTGAGAGATTACAGGTCGAAGAAAAACAGCAGGGGAAAACATCTGATTTTTTTGCCGATCTTGTTTGGTTTTTGGGGGCGCTCTAGGTTCTGCGCCTTTAAGATTAGACCAAGGGTTCGCCTAGCACAAGCAAGAAAATGGCCGGGGCGCCACCCGACAAAAGGAGCGGGGGTGTGTGGGCGGAAAAGAGGGCAAGCGGAAGCCAAGAGGCCAAGCTCAGCTTAGGGTGACTTGGGCCTCACTGCGCGACGAGGATGTCAGTGGGGAGTAGCGGCAGGATAGGAGTATCGCCAAACACCGGATCAAAGATGAAATTAAATTGCCCAAGCCGGAATTGCGCCAGCTCAGCAATCAGCACGCCTTGCAATTGACCAAGATAACGGCTTTCAACGATCGGGGCATTGAGCAGCAGGTGAGAAAAGTTGAGTTTCGGATCGACCACCGGGTTACCCGGGTCGGTGGCATCGATGATCACTCTGCCAATGGCGGCTTGATCGGCTAAGATTTCTGCGGCGCGGTCGCTCCAGTTACCGTTGCGCGTCCACATGCCGCGGTTATCCGTGACCAGTCGATTTTGCAATTCGCTTGTACCAACTCCCATCACGATGGCCCGGGAGCTTGAGATTTGCAGGTTTTGTTTCGGGTAGAGGGTCTCGTCCCCGTTAAAAGTGATCAGCCCTTGAATGAACACCGAGCCTGTTACGTAGAGGCGACAGCCCTGGTTATCGGTGGTTACCGACAGAGTATTTAAAAAGAGTGGTCCGTTGATCACCACATCGCCGTAACAGGTTAAGCTTGAGGCCGTGATGTAATTGGTCTTCCAGTTCAAGCCTGCGGTGCGACCATCAAACGCCTGAAAGCCGCTGGACTGCAGCGGTTGCGTGGCGATGCTTAAGATCTCAGAGGCTAACGGCGCGCGAATCGTGACTTGGCTTAAACTATTAATCGCGGCGATTGTGGCTTGCGGTGGCGTAACGCCAAAAGAAACCGGCTGATTGAACGGGACGGTGCCGTTATTTAAGGGCCAGGCATCGGAGGGCCTCACGTAGGGGGTAGTCAGCAAGGCTGCAAGCGGAATACCGGTTGCGGGATACGGGGCCGGCCAAAGGGGTGAGGGTATTTGCGTGCCGCCGGGTGTGGTAACCGGCTGCAGGCTAGAAAGGGTATTTAAGGGCACGTTGACGTTCGGCACGTAAACGCTGCCTTTGATGGTTGCCGTTTGCCAAGAATTGTAGAGATTCGTATACCAGCGCGAGTGGACGTTATCACCGCTGACATCGGTAAAAAAACGATGATTATTAACGGGCTGGGGTCCGCCCATGAACACGACGTCATCGCCCGCTCCAAAGTCGGTAATGACATTGGATTGAATCTGCGCGTGGCACATCAAACAGCCCATCCCTCGCACGGCAAGCACAGGCTTAATGGTGCGTAAAACGACCTGAGTGGGAGCGTTACTGGCTAAGCCTGAGGCTACCGGAAGTGGGGGAACAACCGTTGACAGTTGGGGTAGGGAAGTGACTACGGGTAAAGGTGGTGGTGTAATTTTTGGTTCAGGCCCGGGCGCGGGCGGAAGCGTCGAGAACTGTGAGGGGTTACACCCGCCGCCGCCGATAATAACGACGAAAATGATGACCAGCTGTGAGAGGAGACTCAAGCTCAGTGAGACCGCAGAAAGGTGATTGCGCGCGGAGTAATGGAAGGGCTTGTTTTTGTTCATAATTTTTTTTATTTCTCACTTCCACTCCCCTTGCACCCAAAAGGGTACTGTTTTTGGTGAGCTGAGTGCACTGAACTCCTCTTGAAGGGCTATCGTCTTTTTTGAGGAAAAAATGAAATCAGAAATGACACCCTGGGCCTTTTTTCTCAGTTTTTTGTAGGATCAATGCAGTGGGGTCACACCCTGACTTGCCACCCCGTCGTTCGCTTTGCCATCAAAGCTGCATTTTTTAGGCATTACCGCAAGGTAGACGGATTTTGGCGTGCTCACTGCCTGATCAGCCCCCTGCTCAAGTTCGAAGTGCACCTGGGGGGGCATCTTTTTAAAGACTGGCATCCGGAAAAACGATTGAGGCGATTTGCTGCTGCAAGAGTGAGATCATCAGGGTCGTCTGGCCTCACTGCGCGACTAGGATGTCAGTGGGGAGGAGCGGGAAGATAGGAGCATCGCCAAACATCGGATCAAAGATGAAATTAAATTGCCCGAGCCGGAATTGCGCCAGCTCAGCAATCAGCACGCCTTGCAATTGACCAAGATAACGGCTTTCAACGACCGGGGCATTGAGCAGCAGGTGAGAAAATCGGTGGTTACCGATAGGGCATTTGAAAAGAGTGGTCCGTTGATCACCACATCGCCGTAACAGGTTAAGCTTGAGGCCGTGATGTAATTGGTCTTTCAGTTCAAGCCTGCGGTGCGACCATCAAACGTCTGAAAGCCGCTGGACTGCAGCGGTTGCGTGGCGATGCTTAAGATCTCAGAGGCTAACGGCGCGCGAATCGTGACTTGGCTTAAACTATGAATCGCGGCGCTTGTGGCTTGCAGTGGCGTAATGCCAAAAGAAACCGGGGCTGATTGAACGGGACGGTGCCGTTATTTAAGGGCCAGGCATCGGGGGGCCTCACGTAGAGGGTGGTCAGCAAGGCTGCGAGCGGAATGCCGGTTGCGGGATAAGGGGCCGGCCAAAGGGGTGAGGGCGTTTGCGTGTCGCCGAGTGAGGTAACCGGCTGCAGGCTGGAAAGGGTATTTAAGGGTACGTTGACGTTCGGCACGTAAACGCTGCCTTTGATGGTTGCCGTTTGCCAAGAATAGTAGAGATTCGTATCCCAGCGCGAGTGGCCGTTTTCACCATCGCTCTCGGTAAAAAAACGATGATTCTTAACGGGCCGGGGGGTCCGCCCATGAACACGACGTCATCGCCCGCTCCAAAGTCGGTAATGACATTGGATTGGATCTGCGCGTGGCACATCACACACAGCCCATCCCTCGCAAGGCAAGCACAGGCTTAATGATGCGTAAAGCAACCTGAGTCGGAGGGTTGCTGGCTAAACCTGAGGCGACGGGACAACAGGCGTTGAGAGGAAAGCGGCTGGGAGTTGCGTCAGTGGAGTGACCACGGGCAAGAGTGGCGGAGTAATCTGCGGTTCAGGTGCGGGCGGAAGTGCTGAGAACTGTCAGGGGTTACAGCGCGGCTACCTCCGTCAATGACAACGAAGAAAAGAATAACGAGCCGTGAGAGGAGACCCACGCTCAGTAAGACCACAGACAGGTGATTGCGTGGGAAGCAATAGAAGGGCTTGTTTTTGTTCATAATTTTTTTTCAGCTTTCACTTCCATTTTTTCGTGCACCCACAAGCGGCATTGTTTTTGGTAAACTGAGCACACTGAACTTCTTTTGAAGAGTAAACGTCCTTTTGAGGAAGAAATGAAATAAAAAATGACTCGCCAACGATTTTTTCCTCAATTTTTTTTAAATCGAAGCGGAGTGGTGTCGTACTCTAAGATCCGCCGCTGAGCCCCGTTAAAAAATGAAGTGACAGTGCAGGACTGCGGCCTTGAGCTCGGCTTGCAAGCAGGCTGGAATCAGGAGGTTTTCCGTAAGGTTCAGCAAGATGAGCTGGTGCTGAGGATTGGCTTGCAGGGCAAGGGCAATGGCTTTTGCCCCTGCGCCTTGAATCTGGTTATCGCTTAAGTTCAAGTGCCTGAGGTGGCGGTTTTCTTTCAAGGCTGCAGCCAGGGCGATTGCGCCTGTGGTTTTAATGTGGTTACGACTCAAATTTAAGTGCCTGAGGTGCAAATTGCTGCGCAGTGCAGCGGCCAGGGCAATTGCCCCTGCGCTTTGCAGCTGGTTGCAACTCACATTGAGGTGGTGGAGGTGATTATGCGGATGGGTCAGGGTGCGCGCCAAAGTCTGGGCCACCAGTT
This sequence comes from Oligoflexia bacterium, assembly GCA_043732485.1. GTDB lineage: Bacteria > Bdellovibrionota > UBA1018 > UBA1018 > UBA1018 > JAYTHP01. Next base: position 68,904 of record JAYTHP010000114.1, on the reverse strand, counting down.
CTGGCATCCGGTTACGGTGCAGATTCAAAGCGGTCAGTCGGTTGTTGTGATTGCGCAGCGCTAAGGCCACAGCCTTCAGACCTGTGGCGCTTAAGTCGTTCCAGCTTAAATCCAAACTTTTCAGTTGATTGTTCGGGTGCCTGAGGGTGAGTGCCAATTCCTTGGCACCGTCGTCGCTTAAGTGATTCCAGCTCAGATCCAGGGCGCTCAGCCGATTATGTGGCTCGCGCAGTGCTTGGGCTAGTTGTCTGCCGCCCACGGCGGTAATACTATTAAATCGCAGCCCCAGAGCGCTTAAGCGATTATTGGGGTGCGCCAGTACTTGCGCAAGCCAGGCTGCACCGAGGTCCCCTAAATGAAAGTGATTTAAATTAAGCTCAATCTTCTCAGCATTTTTCAGGAGGTGGAGGTTTTGCCAGTTCTCAGCACGCCACTCCTGGGGGCTGAGAAAATCAACGGCAATTTGAGTAAAGTCTGCGGCGTCCGGTAATGCGAGAAAGTGCTGCAAAGCGCTCCCATCGACAAAGCGCAACTTTAAAGCATTGGAGAGGTAGGGGACTGCATAAACTGAGGTACGAGGAGTGCGTGCAGGATGACTTTTTGGCAAGAATTGCTGATAATCCAACCAATCACTGTCTGTAAGCTGGTCGCAACTCTGCTGCCGCTTGTAGCTGATAAACTGCGGCTGGCTCATCAGTAAACTCCAAGTCATTTTCGAGCAGGCCGCAAGTTTTACGGTTGAGCGAGGATCAAGATGGGATGCAATTTGCGGGAGTAAGGCGTGAAGGGTCATCAGCATGACCGCCTGGTGGTGAGGAGGGGGAGGGGGTAGAAGAGGAGGCTGATCATTGCTCAAGTCCGCGTCATGATCATAGGCGTGACAGTGCGCTTGAGAGTGCGCACTGCCCGCCCGAGCAAGCCTCAGTCCGAAGAAGGCGGAGGCAGTAGAGAACAAGATCGTCATCATCAGCAGCAGGGCTGCAAGTCGTTGCATAGCAGACTCAAGAATAGCTAACTTTTCTCAAGAAAGCGATCGAAAATGCCTCTTCGATTAAGACTGCTCCAGGTCTCTCCCGCTTACCCAATCACTCACCCGCCGCTAGTCTGCTTACTTTTGGGACTGAAAAACTGCTGTGCCTCTTGCTCTCCTGCTGCTGGTGGTGGTGCGGGTGGGATTATTTATTTTTAAGGGGTTTTTTTGCCAATTTTTCCGCCATAATGGAATCAAGGATCATGAGCGCTTCATGGCGCAAGTCGTTTTCGTAGATAAAGCGATAAAAGTTTTCCATATCCGGGTGGTGTCTAAAGTTCTTAAACGACGCTGACATCTCTCCGCCACCACTAGCAGCAGCCAGTGCTGCGGAATGACTGCTAGCAGTGCGCTCCGAGGCGCTAGCTTGCTCTTCTTCGTCTTCTGCATCTTCCACGTCAGGGGCTTCTGAGGCAGGAATGCTTTGTGACAAAAGTGGGGTTTTGGTCTTATGGGCAAACTCTTTGGCTTTGGTTTGTTTCATGCTGGGTTTGGCTGCGGTGTCGTCGCCTGCTTCAGCGTCACTCATGGCGGTGGCGGACAGGTGAGAGTCGGCAGCTAACTGGTTTTTAGGTTCTTTTTTAGGCATCGAAGGGGCTCCTTTTTGTGTGTGTGCGTGTGTTTGCGGTTGTAAAATACGGTTGTTAAGCTTGTCAAAGCTGAGTGAAAGTATCGTCTCGTAAACGATGAGGATGTTCTTGCTTGCTGCCAGGATCAAGCGCTTGGCCGCTGCTGCTGCTGCTTGCGTGAGCATTTGCCCCCTCCTGCACGAGGCCCTGTCGCCTGGCAAAAAGGGTCGAAGAAGGGGAGCTTGCGCTGGCTCCCGCTCCCGCTTCATAGCGCTCAAGCTTATTATAGAGCGTTTTTAAGGTAATCCTAAGACTTGCGGCCGTTTTACTTTTGTTGCCCTGATGGAAACTCAGTACGCCTAAGATATAAGCTTTCTCAACACTTGCAAGCGGTTGATCCCAGCACTCCCAGGATTTTTCTAAGCGTAACGACGGGGTCTGGCGCACCAGCTTGAGGTCTTGCAAAGTAATTTCTTGATGCTCGGCTAAGATTTTTAAGCGCTCCACCGTGTTTTGTAGTTCACGGATGTTACCAGGCCAGTCATATTCTTGAAAAAATAACCGCGCCTTGGCGTCAATTTTCCCATAATGGGAGCCCAAAGCATAGGAGGAGTGCCTGAAGAAGAAATCAACAAATAGCGGGATATCTTCCTTGCGTTTTCTAAGTGGCGGGACGGAAAGCGAGATGGTGTTAAGGCGATAAAAAAGTTCCTCACGAAAGTGCCCCTGCCCCACCGCTTTTTCTAAATCCCCGGAAGTGGCGCTAATGATGCGTACATTCGACTCTAGCGCCAGTTGGCCCCCGCAGCGATAGAATTTACCTTCTTTTAGAAAACGCTGCAGTTTAGCTTGGGTGTTGAGCGGCATCTCGCCGACTTGATTTAAAAACAGCGTGCCGCCGTCAGCCGCTTCGCAAACCCCCATCTTCGTCGGGTACGAGGGTGCTTGTTCGTCGGCGCCAAAGAGTTCCACTTCCAGCAGCGTTTCGGGCAAGGCGCCGCAATGAATGGCAAAAAAAGGCTGCAAATTGCGCTCGCTTTTGTCGTGGATACGGCGGGCAAGAAACTCCTTGCCCGTGCCACTTTCGCCTTGCAGTAAAATGGGAGCCTGGGTCGGAGCCACCTTATCCAAGATGCCAAGCAGCTGGCTCATCAGCGGACTTTGGGCGATGATCTCCGATTTGCGGGGATCTTGATGCATCAGGGTCTTGAGTGCCTGGTTTTCTTTTTGCAGCAGTTTTTGCTGCTCCAGGATTCTTTGATGCGCGCGCCGCAGTTCGAGGATTTTACTTTCGATGGCTTGTTGTAATTTCTTATTAAAATCAGTGGCTTCGCGGTAGAGTTGTCGGTTAGTCATTGCCACCGCCACTTGCGAGCTGACGGCTTCGAGCGTGGCCACGTCGGTTTCATCAAACGCCTGGAGCTTGAGGCTTTCAATACTTAAAACGGCAATCACTTTGTTGCCATTGAGAATGGGAATGGCTAACTGAGCTTGGGTGTCAATGCCTTTGCCGGGTCTTGTTGCTGCAGGTGGCAAGTAGAGCGGGTCTGAGCTGACGTCATTGGCCAGGTAGGCGCGCTTGCTGCGAATGCTTGCGCCGATGATGCCAGAGGAGTCGTTGACGCTTTGGCCAATTTTAAAAAGCTCCCCGCACGATCCGGCTTGCGCTTGCAGCGTGTAACCCCCATGCACTCCTACGCTCCAGATCTGGATGGAGTAGTAGTTGAAATAGTTCTGAATAATAATGAGGATTTCTTGATAAAAATTCTGCGACTTGAGCAGGCTTTGCAGACGGGTAGAGATCTCATTTAAGAACCGAAGCTGTAGCCCCTGCTTGTGCAGCCCCTGGTTGTAATGAGGAAGAGTGTCTGGGGTAAGCAAGTCCAACATAGCACTGCCCAGTTTACCGACTTTAGGGTCTGCTGTCAAATGCTCGCTTACAGCGCTTCCACGATCATCACCACGCCCAAGCCCCCGGCGGCGCAGATCGAAATTAAGCCTAGTTTTTGCTTGCGGGCGCGCAGTTCGTGCAAGGTTTGTAGAATCATCCGACCGCCTGTGGCGCCAAAAGGATGGCCCAAAGAAATGCTGCCGCCGTTGACGTTCAGTTTGCTCGGATCCACCTCGCCAATCGCGCTGGTGAGTCCGAGCTTTTTCTGACACCAGCTGGGCGAAGCAATGGCTTGGGTGGTGGAAAGCACCTGGGCCGCAAAAGCCTCATGAATTTCAATCAAATCCAGCTGATCCCAGGTCACACCTGCAGCTTTCAGTGCGCGTGGGATTGCAAAAACCGGCCCAATCAGCAACGGCTCCTTTTGAATGTCAATGGCCGCAGCCGCCACCGCGCGAATCACCCCCAAGGGTTCCATTTTGAGGGCGGAAGCCTTGGTTTCACTCATCAGCAACACAGCCGACGCGCCGTCAGTCAGCGGGCTTGCGTTCCCAGCCGTAATCGTGCCGTCTGGATAAAAAACCGGTCTGAGCTTTGAGAGCTTCTCAAACGAGGAATCGGGACGAATGTCTGTGTCTTGATGGATCACCTTGCCATCCGGGGTGGCAACCGGGATCACGTGGCTTTGATAAAAGCCCTTACTTTGCGCCGCATGGGCTTTGACGTGACTTTGCATGGCAAAAAGATCCTGGTCCGAGCGACTAATCTTGAATTCTCGGGCCATGAGATCCGCCGACTGCCCCATCGTCAAGCCCGTGGTGGCTTCTTTGATGGCTGGAGCTGAGGGGGCAAGTAAGGCTGGAGTGAAGCGGGCAAGGTGTTGCAGTTTTTGCTGCCAAGTCTTTAACTTGCCAAAATCTTGAAAGTAATCAGTCGCTTGCTGGCTAAATAAGGCGCGAATCGTGCTGATCGATTCCACCCCACCTGCAATCCCGACGCTGATTTGTCCGGCCTGGATTTTAGCGGCAATAGCCGAGGCGGCTTCAGCCGAAGAGGCGCAATAGCGGTTGATGGTGGTGCAAGGAATGGTGGGCGGTAATTGCGAATCAAAGAGCGCTTCGCGCGAGATATTGGTGCCATCGGCTGGAGGACTCACAATCCCGAAGTAAATTTCTTCAATGAGATGAGGATCAAGCTTGGTTCTCATCACTAGCTCGCGCAAGGCTGCTCCTCCCAGGGTAGAGGCAGGCATTTTCTGAAAAACCGATCGGGCACGAACAAAAGGAGTCCGAACGCCCCCCATCACCATTACGCGCGGCAGTGTCATATAATTGCTTTTCACTCCTGTGTTGATCTCTCGTTTGCGTCCCGGTTGCTTGAGGACTCCTTCGACTGACGCGTCAAGAGTCATGGGGTCGCAGTCACTGGGGTCAGTCGTTTGCACTCTTCGCTTGAGGATCGCTTTCTTCTATCAAAGCAAGCTTCAGGGGAGATTGCAAGATGAAAAAAATGAAGTGGAATTTCTTACGGGATTCCTAGCGGATTGTTACGAGCAGATGGCAGGACTGGAGACTAAAAAAAGGACAGACCCCTTGTTTTTTAATTTTTTCCCCTAGCCTCTGGCGCAGCGGAAGGGCTGATGCTGATGGCGGCTGCGGGAGACAGGCTTTTAAACTGGGGAAGCCTTGTATTCGATCAAGATTTGATCGATGCAGGCAATCAGCGTCTCGGTGGTTGCCTTAGCGTGCAAGGGGGTGGCGGCCTTGAGAATTCTGCCTGCCGGAATGGCGGATTGTGCCACGAAGGCGAGCGCCGTTAAGGAGGAGAAGCCAAAGGACTCGGCGCTGTGGGAAATTTGACAGCACTCTAAGCGCAACTCTTCCCAGGCGCGCTCCACCAGCAGCTTTCTCAGGCGTTTGACCCTGAGCTCCAAGCGATCCAGATAGCGCCTGCGCAGTCTTTCATCAATCTCGGTGGCGGAGGCTGGGTGTGGCGTTGTCATGGTCGCCGTTGGTGTTGAGTGGATAAGCGGTAGATGGGGGTTTTGCAGTCTCATGGAAGTTCTCCTGCGGGAAGGGGCGGCGACCACTTGGGGGAAGCGCAATCTCCCATGCCATAGGTGAGTCTTCGGACAAAGCTGCCATCCCGGTTCATCACGTAAATGTTGCGATTGCCTGAGCGATTCGAGCTAAACACAATCAGGTTACCGTCTGGGCTAAAACCAGGGTCTTCATTGCTCCCGGCGTCAGCGGTAAGGCGCTCGATGTGAGTACCGTCCGGGTTCATCATAAAGAGATCGAAGAATTTGTCAAGCCAGCCCGCAAAGATCACCTTGTCGCCCTTGGGGGAGACGTTGGGGGTAGCGTTATAGCTGCCAGCGTAGGTGAGTCGCTCGGGCGGGGTTTTCTCTCGCAAACGGACTTTGTAGATCATTGGGGAGCCTGATTGCGAGGAGACATAATAGAGTTCTTGACCGTCAGGGCTCCAGGCCGGATCGACGCTAACGCCAAAAGAATGCGTGACTGGCGTGAGCGCATGGGTCGCTAGGTTCATGAGATATACTTCAGGGTTTCCTTGGTAACTGAGCGTCAAGGCTAGGGTTTTTCCGTCTGGCGAGTAGGCAGCGCCGCTATTAATGCCGCGCTGGTGCGAGAGTACGCGGAGGGTGTTGTTTGCGAGGTTAAACTCGTAAAGGTCGAGGTTTTTACTTTGATTCGCGTGCTGAGTGTACAGCGAGTAAGCTAAGTGTTGCCCGTTGGGGCTCCAGGCAGGCGCTAAAGCCAAAGAGTGATGATGGCTAATTTGCTCGACGTGGCTGCCATCAAAGTTCATCCAATAGATCTCTTTTTTGCCGTTTTTACTGCAGCTCATACTGATTTTCGTGTGAAAAATCCCTGGCGTACCGGTTAAAGCGGTCAGGATATCATTGCCTAAGGTGTGGGCCAGGTTTTTGACGTCCCCTAGTTTTGCCACGTAAGTGCGCTTGAGCGCCACGGAGTGCGCCATTTCATCCGTCACGGTGAGATCCACGCTCACCGTCGGCGTTGGGGGTGGCGGCACGGAGGTCACCATGCTGAGAGACGTCTGGATTGCAAAGTCAATTTCGGGGGTTTGCGGACTCTTGACCCCTCCTCCGGAGGAGGTCGTTCTCTGGGTGGTAGTTGGCGGTAACAAGGGATCGTCGCTCACATCCTGACTTGAGAGTGCAGGTAAGCTGAGGGCGCTTGCTGCCGTCATCGCTGGGCGCTCTTCCGTTAGCTTAAAAAGATCAATAAAAACCAGATCATTGCGGAGAGTTTGGTCAAGGCTTTCTGCTAGCGGCAGGGCCAACGCTCGCTGGGGTTGCCCCTCAGCCGCCTGGACGCGGGGAAATGACAGCAGCGGTTTTTTGGCACGCGCGGCTCCCACCGGTAAGTAGGGCACGGCGTCAGCAACGCTGTGCCAAGGGTTCAGGCTCAGGGCAAGCGTCAGCAAAAGCACGCACTGAGGGAGCGCAACTGGCGCCGTAAGCCGAGGCAATCGAGGCGAGCGGCGGGTGCTGGCTATGGACAGGGGTACGTGAGTGGTCAGCGCGGTAGCGGCGGTAGCGTTGGCGGCGCAACTTAAGGCGTCAAGCGGTGGGGACGTTTCGCAGTTCAAAGGTTGCAGCGGCATAGTTTTTTCCTTTTTTAGATGAAAAATAACGCGTTTGTTGAGGTCATTTTTGGTCTTACGTGGGAGCGGGGCTTGTGCTCCTGATGAGCGTGATTCAGCATGAATGGAGGTGTTTTTCGTATTGTCTGGTGTCAAGCTTAAAAAAATCCCTCCCACACTCCACCCCGCTGCAAGCTCCATCCTTGACTTCAGAAAAAAAAGAGGTGAGCTTAGCTGCGTGGGTCGCTCACCGCTTAAAGCCTTGAGACAGCCGAAGCCAGAGAGGGGGGGGCTCGTGGTTAAGAGAGTCGCGCGAGTCTCTCAACCACTAAAGAATCTTAACCTGAAAAAAGCCCAAAGGGTGACGTCTTTTTTTGCGCGCGCTCACCTTTTTTTTGGGGCAAGGTGGGGGGCGCTAAGCTTCAAAACAATCAGGGCAAGACCCATTACGCCTGCATCCTAATAGAGTGTTGAGAATTTGACGCCTGCGGATCATCGAGCCACGGAGTCACGCTTCAGGAACGCTGAGGGGGGTGTGCGGTGACGATCAAGGTGAGCCAGCCAAAAGTTCTGAGCTGAAGCTAAATTAGGTGCTTAGGGAGCTTGTGTGACAATCAAAAATGAATCATCAATAGCGAAGGCAGACTCAGCAATCTTTAGCAATCGTTAGAGCAACTGTTAGCAATAACCGTGAGATAGAGGAGTGCTCCTCCCCTTTCTCCTGCCGCTGCGGGGCTGTGGTCCTGCAATGAGCGGTTTTCGCTTCACGCCAGCAGGCATGGGCAATCCCGTGCAGAGATGGAAGGGTTGTTGGGGGCGGGTTAATTCAACGCCTCCTTAGGCCGCAGCAATCAATTTTTGAGCGCAGTGATGCTAAGCGTTGTCTCAGTGGCGCCGTGCAATCGGTTCAGGTCTCAACCATTGCTAGGCGTGAGTCGTTGTGTGCCACGTAAGAGGGAGAATCCTGGTATTTGATGTGGGTCTGCTCCGGGGAAGGGCCGGGCGCGTTGGTTTTCTATGGCATGGGGTCGTTTTGAACCCACAGAGGAAAAACTGCCCGGATGGATTGGTGATGGACAGCACTTGGGATGACACTTTTCTCGATAGGGGTGGCGGGATGGGTCATTTTTGCTACTCACGACCGAAATTAGTGACCCAAAATTGACACAAAATCATGACCCGGGCGGGAAGGGGGAGTGTGCGGTGCTGGCTAATCGAGCTATTTTGGCGAGCTTTGTAACGGAGGCGATCCGTGATCATACAAAAAGACAGCAGTGCACAGCAAACACTACGGCTGTTGGTCACGAATGACATCACCCCCGCTCGGGAGGCAGCTTGCGCCAATTGAGCTCTTTTGCCTGCAACGAGAGCGGGTGGTTTTTTTCGCAAGAGGTGCGCACCAAGGCTGTTGCAACGGACGTATGAACGCGGTGTCAGCGGTCCCTTCTGAGAATCTTGAAGACAGGATCTAATTTTTTTACTCATTGGGTCGGGTATTGTTTTTGACCCCTCTGGACCCCGCCGCTACTTCCACTGGCAAGACACCTCCCGCTCAGAGTGAAAGCCCCGCCTGAAACCAGTCGGTGACCCATATAAAGCGTTACTTTCCTTGAGTCAAGACTCAAGGAAAGTAACGCTTTATATGGGTCAGATGAGAGCAATCACTCCCTTTATTAAAAAAGACCTTGAAAAGAGGATGGTTTTTATGAGTGCTTCCAGGCAATGCGGGAAGACCACTTTAGCGAAAAGTTTGATGCAGGATTTTTCATCAGCGGTGTATTTTAATTGGGATGACGAGCTGAAAAAAAATAAAATCTTAAAAAGAGACTGGAAGGTGAGTGATCGGCTGATTATTTTTGATGAGTTGCATAAATTCAAGCGCTGGAAAAAACGGCTAAAAGGATTGTACGATACCTAACATGCACGGCATACCTTTCTCGTGACAGGCAGCGCTAGGATGGCCGTTTACCGGCGTGGTGGGGATTCTATGCTCGGGCGCTACCTTTATTGGCGATTGCACCCCTTTACTTTGTCGGAGCTTCCCTTGAATCTGTCGGAAACCCTCTCAGAAAAAAAAGCTTACGGGCGGCTGCTGAGCGTGGGGGGCTTTCCTGAGTGGCAGTGAGGATAAAGTGAGGCGGTGGCGGGCCGAACGACTCGACCGCGTCATTCGGTAATGATATTCCAGATTTAGAAAGCCTTCGAGACCTGAGGACGTTAGACCTTTTGGTTCCTCTACTTCGTGCCCGGGTGGGTGGGCCGGTGGTGGTTAAAAAGCTAGCGGAAGATCTGCACGTTTCTCAACCGACGGTGAAACATGGGTTGGAGGCATTAGAGCGTATGTACTTGATTTTTTTAGTCTATCCCTATTCTAACGACCTGCCTCGGGCTGTGATGAAGCCTCCTAAAGTTTATTTTTTTGACAATGCCGATGTCGCAGGAGACCTAAGCGCCTGCTATGAACATTTAGTGGCCACCCACTTGTTAAAAGTGGATATATTTTTCGCAGGACCGTGATGTTTTTCGTTACGAATTACGTTATCTGCGGGATAAGGAAGGCCGTGAAGTTGATTGAAGTCAAAGGGAGCAAGCAAGCGATCAGCCCTGCGATCCTCTGCTATCAAAAAAAGTTACAGCCTCTTTTTGCCACCTAAATCGTCGGTGCGCCAGAGGGTCTGCGATCGTTTGATCAAAAGGGGGTGCGCGTGGTGAGCGTCCTGGAGGATTTGAAGTCTTTTGCGCGCCCTCGCCTGTGTCAGCCTGACCCCAAGTTGTTTGATTGGACCTAAGCGAGTGCTTTGCAATTGAGCGGGACCTCAGCGATAGGCCAGGAGGTGTCAGTGATCACCACACGGCACTGAGATCTGGGCATTTTGCCGGCTCCAACAGGAGCCTAATTTTATCTTCTCCCAGGGGGTAGCATGGGGGGGCGCTGAGGCTGGACCAGGGACCCTGACTGGACTCAATCTTAGGCCCCGCCGTGGATTCAGCACGAGTTGTTGTTTTTTGCCGTCTTTCAGCAGAACATCATAAAACCGAAACAGTAAACTGAAACAGTCCAGCATTCGCCATGGGCTCTTTTCGCCGGCCATTTTGCCAACTTAAATCTTAGGGACAACGCTTCGAGCCTGTCGAAATAAATTTAATAAATAAATCTACCGGGGTCCTTTTTGCGCTGCTACAGCCTCATTGAACTGAAGGGAGCGGCGATGTCCAGAGGGGCCAAAAACAATACCCGACTCTTTTAACGTAAAATTAGTCCCCCCTTCCTTCACGGGTCTTAGGCGAGACCGTGTTAAATCATCCATTTCGACAGGCTAGTGCGCCACCTGCCTTATGCCAAGGGCACACGCTAACTTGAACTGCCTTTCTCAAGAATGGGCTGGGGCAGGCTCCTGATAGTCACGATGATCGGGCTGCGGACGTGGCTCTTGTCAGTACTGAGACCTGTGCCTAGGATGTCGGCACGAGCGGTTTTCCAATCTAATCGGGGGATTAGCTAAAGAATGCTAGGGTTCCTGGCAGATTGCCGGTCAATATGTCCTCGCGATCAGACGAACTTTTGAGCAACCTGAAACTAGCTTTTTCCCGGTGGGCCCGCGGGCTGCGGGAAAGACCACCTGGAGGGGGCAGGTCTTCGCAGCAAGCAGCTCAGCCTCACGCCACTATGACCTACGCAACTTCTCGGAAGTCTTGCGTTTGAACCGTTACTCCTCGGTTTTTTATTAGGAGCTAAAGGCGCTTGCTCCGCAGTCTGGGGTCGTTGTGGATGAAATCCAGCGGGTGCCTGATTTGCTCAATGAAGTTCAGCGTTTAATGGTGGACCATCACTTACTTTTGTGCTTATCAGCTGAAGTTTTCAGAAGCTGAAGCGCCCTGGCAGCAATTTACTGTGGGAGGGCGAGCGGCGTTGAAGCGGTTTTTTTCGCTGGTTTCGCCTGAGGTCGGCTGCCACTGGGCTCACGAGCAGCCCTACACGCAAAGCATGTTGCCGTCGGCTTTTTTTGGCGCTGATCCGCATGCTTTCCTTGCAAGTTAGGTTGATCTGTATTTGCGGGAGGAGTTTCAGGCTGAAGCTTTGACTTGCAACCTTGGGGTTTTTTTAAGGTTTCTAGACGTGGCAGCAAGACAAAATGGCCAGATCACTAGTGTTGCCGCTATCGCTCGCGATGCACAAGTGGCAAGACAAACCGTCCAAGGCTACTTTGATATCCTTGTGGATACCCTGTTGGGCTTCTGGTTGTCTGCCTGGAAGTTACGAGGGGCAACCAAACAGCTGGCTCATCCGAAGTTCTCTGTCGTTGATGCCGGAATGGTGCGGGCGTTTCAGGGGCGCGTGCGTCTATCGGTTGAGGAGGCAGAGAGAGGCTTTCTGTTAGAAACTTTTCTTTTGCATGAGCTCAGAGCTTACCTTGCCTACCGATCTCTTTACGATGGCTTGGCATTTTGGAGTTCAGCTGACGGCGTTGAAGCTGACGTGGTGCTGGAAACTGCGCAAGGATAGTGTGCGTTTGAGATCAAGTCTGCCGCCCATTGGCAGGCCGGCTTTAACCGCGGATTAAAGCGTTTTCAAGCGGAAATGCGGCCAAAACGGGTTCGGGCTCTGGGGATTTACGGCGGTGAGCGGCGCCAGGAGTGGGAGGGGATCACGGTTTTGCCAGTTAGAGAGTTTTTACAGCTGCTGTAGTCGGGAGAACTGGTGGGGTAGGGGGGGCATCAGCCGTGACGCGGATGGCTTACAACGGAAAGCCAAAGTCCAGGGTCATGGTGTGGGGGGTTTCGCGTTGCGGCGGCAGCGGAAAGGGTGCGGCCTCTTGCACGGTTTTTTGCACGGCTTGATCAAATTGAGGGTGACCCGAGCTTTTCAAGAACTCAAACCGCAGTAAGTCGCCGTCGGCTGCAATAAATAGACGAATTTGAGCGTTGAGCTTCGAGTCGTGCAACCAGCGCGGGAGGCGCCAATATTCTTGCAGGCGCTGTCTGATCATCTCTGGGTAGGGCACTTCGGAGTGTTCTTTCGCGTTGCCAGCCACGCTGCGCCCGGGGGATTGTTGGTTGCCAAAGAGTGGGGCTGGGGGCTTTTTTTCTTTCGCGGCCGCCGTCTCTAAAGTCTCAAGGGCTTGGAAGCGTTTCAGGCGATTGAGGTTGCGCTCAGCCCGGCTTAGGCCTTCTTCCGTTGTCGTCGTCGTCGGGTCAGGAGCAGTCTTGAAAGGCAGGGCTGGCGGGGGCGGGGTAGTCTGAGTAGGAGGCGGTGGCGTGAGTTCAGGGGTGGGAACCGGTTTGGGAGCATCGACGTCAGGTTTGATTTGGCGGGGAAGCCCAACGAGATCCACTCGCAAGGTGACTGGGGCTAGCACGCGCCGATTGCCGTCCCAGCCCCAATAATCGAGGAGCAAGAAAGTCAGTAATCCGAGGCCATGCCCGAGGGCTGAGGCTTGGAAATTGAGAGGAGGGGAAGTAGGCTTCGTCGTCAGGTGCGAGTTTGCGGCGGATCGCTTCATGAGGGTTGCGGCCTCAAGGTGGGGGGGGGAGGCTCAGTGACCAGTCCCAAGTGCTGGATGCCTGCGGTCTTAATCTCGCTCATGATCTCAGCCAGCACGCCGTAGTTGAGTTTGTGGTCGGCTTCAATGACGATTTCTAGTCCCGGCTTTTCTTTCACGAGCGCCGCTAGGGTGGCAATCAGGGTGCCTGGGGCAATCACTTTTTTGCCGAGTAACATTTTTCGGGAGGCCTGCACAGTTAAAATCAGGGGCGGTTCCTTGGCGCTCAGCGCATCGCCTTTTGCTTTGGGTAAATCGACCTTCATGCCCTGTTGCATCAGGGGGGCTGAGATCATGAAAACGATCAGTAAAACCAGCATGACGTCGACCATCGGGGTGACGTTCATTTCTGCTAAATATCCTGAGGTGGCGTAACGGCTGTTCAATTTGAGATGAGCCACAAGAAGCACTCCTTTTCATTTTTTGCTAGGTCTTGGTCTTTTTTGCGGGCGCGATCATGACTCTCTGCCTGGGCGCGCTATTTCGTCGGATGTTTGCTGTGGCTGCGGGGCGAGTCACCCTCGTCCACTCTGGCAGGCGCAAATTGCGCAATCAAGATTTGGCGTGAGAGACTTTGGATGAAGTCTTGATGAAAACCCTCAAGCGTTAAGCCCATCGTCTTGAGTGCGCCACTCAGGTGGTTATAAAACAGCACCGCCGGAATAGCGGTGGCAATCCCTGCCGCAGTCGTGATGAGCGCCTCAGAAATGCCGGGTGCTACGACCGCCAAATTGGCGCTCCCCGTAGCGCCGATCGTTTGAAAGGAGGTCATAATACCCCAAACCGTGCCAAAAAGGCCAATAAACGGCGCTACCGACGCCGTGCTCGCTAGCCAAGGCAAATAGCGCTCAAAAGGGGCCATCTCAATTTGGGTAAACCGCGCCAAGGTGCGGTTGAGATGCTCTAAGGTGTCGGGCTCGAGTGCGGCAAAGGGTTCGTCCGGTTCGGGAGCCATTTTACGAAGATCCAGCACCGCGTTCTTGAAGATCGCAGCCACCGGGGAGTCCGGGAACTGGTGCAGTTTTAAAACAATCTCTTCTAACGTCTGAGCCTGCTGAAAGACTCGCAAAAAAGCGTCATTTTGGGTGCGAGCGGTCTTCAGTAGCTTGCTTTGCCCAAGAAAGATGGCCCAGCAGCCGATGGAGGCAATCAAGAGTAACGCCAGCACCAGGTAAGCCATAAAGCCTGCATGGAGGAGAAGATCGAAGGTTTGAAGCGGGGCTGCAGCAAGGGGATTCATGAGTTAGGGTTTCCTTTGGGTTTGGGGTTTAGATTTTGGGAGTGCGCCCGTGGGAGGTGAGGGGCGTTTAAGGGGCAGCGGCACGGCGCTTGCGGCCACTAAGGGTTTTGGAACCAGCAGGAGCGGGGTATGAGCGGGGTCAGCAAGCGTCAGGCGGTTCTGGTGGCGTCGGGCCTGCTGCCGTCGGGCGTTACGGCGATGATACGCTTGCCAAAGTGAGACTTTCAGGGCCCTCAGGACAAGCCAGGCCGTCAGCAAGAGGCTCAAAGCGAGGCTAGCAAGCGGTCCTCCCATGCCACCGTGGATATAACGCAGCCACCCCTGCCCATGAGGGTAAAGCGCTAGGAGATGCGTCGTCCATTCTGGCTGATATTTGACTAAAAGGAGGCCTGAAAAATCATTCCCCAGGATCGGCAAGCTAAAAACCGGATGCAAAACGATCAGTAGCCCTGATAAAAAAGCGGCGCCAGGAATAAAAGTCGGGCCAGCGGCTAAACCAGCGGCTAAAGAGGGAGCGTTTTGCAATCGCTTGGCTTGCAAAGTCGGCGCCAGCGGCGAGGGTGTGAGTAACAGCGGGCTTAAATTCAATAAGTAAAGATTGATAAAGTGCATCCAGCTTAAATTAAAGTGCAGGCACTGGACCAGGGTAGCCAGCAGAGCGATGCCATGGGCAGCCACCTTGGGGGAGGTGTGCTCAAGCAGGGGGGGGAGGATTTTCTTGCGAAAGATAAACGCTTGCCCCATGACCCAGCCAAAAAGCGCGATCATCCGTAAAATGGTGTTAGCAAGCGTCAGCGGCGCCTCCTCCAGGGAGCTTGAGGGGCCAAAGTAACCGTAAATCCCGACGCATAAAAATAAAGCCACGAAACTCAGCCCGAGTAGCACTCCTTTTAACAAGCCCGGCAAAAAATACTGCTCCATCTCCTCGCGCGGAAAAACTCCGGAAAGCCTGGTTTGGGACAAGGGGCCAAGACTGCCTAGAAACCCTAAAAAAGTAAGCGTCGCTAGTGCCATCACCCCAATTTCATTACTCTCGTAAAGCTCACTGATTTCCTGCAGTTGGTGGTCGCCTGCGGAGCTGGTCATGCTGCCGTAGGTCATTAAGGATAAAATGAGTAACTTAAAAGCAAAAACCCAGGCCAAGTAACCGCCTAAAAATAGCCCGGGCTTGAGCAAGCTGTGAGGGTTGTTTGTCAAGGGGTTGGCAGCGCTATGAGAAAAATCAGCTTTTTTTTCAAGGACTTGTAGGCGTACTAAGGGAGAAGAAGAGGAAGCGGCTACTGCGGGCGAGAGTGTCGTTGCGAGCGCACTAGCTCCTCGGGAGCGAAAGCTTTTTTGAGAAAGTGGGTGGGGATGGTGCTGGGTAGCGGAGGTGGAGGAAGCGCCTGCTGCACCGGCTGCTGCTTGAGAGGAAGAAACGCTCACGATCGGATCGGCTCCTTGTTTGAAGACCCGGGCTAAAGCCCTGGATTTTTGCGCTTGGCAAAGAAAACGACCGGACCTAGGCGCTCTACTTTGCAAGCTCGCCAGCGTCAGCCGGCACCGCCCCCTAAAACCTTCTGTTTTTTTGCTCCACCTTCTATCAAGGTAGTTTTTTTTTGTTCGTCTGTCAACTCGCCGCTTCCAAGATCGCAGCCTCAGATCGCTTTTTCGAAAAAAAAAGGAGGGTAGGGGACGGACGGAGCAGACTTGCCCAGGAGACGGAGGGATGGGGACATGCGGGCGGGCGTCGAAATCCGGTGGGTGGTAGTGACTGCAAGGCAGCTGCTGCGGGTGGCGCTGAGAGAGGTGAGCGAATAGGCGGGCGGCAAAAAAGTGCGGGCGCCAGAAAGCTTGAGTGGAAGGGTTGGTTTTTATATATTTAATATATTTTATTTAATATTAAAAGTTATGCTATGCTTAAAAGTATCTATGTCCATGACGCTGACTGATGTCTCAAAGAGTTACTTTAATCAAGCTCGAGTGCTAGACCGGGTCAATTTGACGCTTGCACGGGGCGATTTTCTTTACGTGGTGGGGGGGTCAGGCGCCGGAAAATCGACGCTTTTGCGCCTGATGAACACCCAAGAGACGCCAAGCTCGGGGCAAATTAAACTCTTTGGCTATGATCTTGCTACAGCCTCTAGTCTCACCTTAAGGGCCATTCGCCAGTCGGTGGGCTATATCCCCCAAAACGTTGGGCTCATTCCTGATCTCACGGTGGTGGATAATGTGGCTTTGTCGTTGTCGCTTTCAGGCTTGCGCTTAGCCAGTGTTGAGGCCAAGGCAAGGCTAAGCGAGTTGCTCAATCGTTTGGGGTTAGATGCCAAGCGCAAGACCTTGGCCAAGCATTTATCAGGGGGCGAGGCGCAGCGGGTGGCAGTGGCGCGCGCCTTGGTGCGCGATCCGGAGTTTGTGATTGCCGATGAGCCGACCGGTGCCCAAGACCGCGATCATACCTGGTTGTTGATGGATTTATTTTTGAAAGCGAACGTCAAAAAAGCGACGCTAGTGGTGGCCACCCATGACCGTGAAATCGTCCGGCGAGTACGCAAGCGTTGTGCGATTTTGAAGCGCGGGCATTTGGCGTTTGAGGAAGTGTTATGTTCCTACTAAAGTTAGCGCTGAGACCCTGGCTGCAAAGTCCGCTTGGGCAAATGGCCTCAGCCTTAGCCCTCGGGGTGTTACTGAGTTTAGCGATGCTGGTGGGGTCGTTGCAGAGTCATCTGCTCCAGGCCATTGAGCGCTTACAAGGCGAACAACTAGTGACTTTGTATCTGGAAGAGCAGCTGTCTGAGAGTGAAGAGGGCAAAGTCGTGGCCCAGGTGCAAGCGCTGCTTGCGGCGCAACCCCATGCCCCGCAATCGCGTCCCTTGGCTTGGGTGAAAAGAGCTGAGTTTTTGCGGCTCTTGCGCCTGCAAGACGCTAAGCTTGCAGGCGAACTGGAGCAGCTGGAAGGCTCACTGCTCGCCTCGCTGGTGCCACGCTATCTGACGCTTGCGGGGTTCTTTTCGCAGGCTATTTTGGATCAAATTCGTCAAATACCAGGCATTGAGTCCTTGGACCATCAAAAAAATTTGCACCAGGAGCTCGCAAAGTCCTTGGGGGCCTTAAAGAAAATCCTGCAAATGATGCTGCTGGGGTTGCTGTTTGCACTTGCTATTGGCCTTTTCCACTGGTGTCAGATGAACGGCGCTTTGCATCAAGAGGCCCTTGCGATCTTGCAACTGTGGGGGGCGGGCAAGAGAACCTTGCTTGCGCCCGATTTTCTCTCAGGTGCGCTGATGGGGGGGCTAGGCGGCTGCCTCGCTTGGGCGGGTTTTTTAGCTTTAGGGATGGGGGTGTTGCAGCATCTGAAAAAAATCTCTCCACTGCTGGAGGTACTCCCGCTGCAAGCGCCTCAGCCTTGGGTGATCCCGCTGGGGTTACTCTTAGGTGGCGTGGCAGGCCTGATGAGTCGCCTGGTGATGAGTCGCCTGGTGCAAGGCAACGCGCAGGAGAGTTTCAGGTTTGTCTAAGAGTCGCCAAGGCTTAGGGATGGAAGGAAGGCGTTTGCCCGGGGGGCAGGCAGGCAGGCGCGCGTCACACTTAGGAGGGGTGCTCTTGGCATGCACTTTGGAAATGCAGGGGGGAAGCAGAGCCGCCGGCCTCACGCCTGTAAACCCCCGGTGGTCGTGGGGTGGGGTAGGTTTGGCGCAGGCTTTTGTGTCAGACCATCCTCCCGATTCTCCTCATGACCCTCGCCGTCTCGGGTTACACGCCTCACCGCGCACGAGTCTTCAAGACCAGCAGGCCGCGGCGGCTTTGCAACGAGCCGTCAGGGGTGGCAAAAAAGCCGCGGGCAGCGTCGAACTCATTCTCCTCCCTCTTCTCCCTCTTTCGTCTTCTTCTTCGACTTCTTCTTCGACTTCTTCGTCTGCGGCGGGGTTGACCCTTGAGCAGCAATGGGCGGGCTTGAACTGGCAGATTCAGGAATTGCAAAAAAGGATTGAGCTGTTACTTTTGCAGCCCTTGAAACGTCCCCAGCAGGCCTTCGAGCAGGAGAAAAAACTCAATGATTTGATTGATTTGCAAAAAGAACAAGAGCGTGTGAGTTTGAAGCGTCAGAGCGAGCTTACCGGGACCATTCAGGAGCTGGAGCGTAGGCAGTTGCAACTGAAAAAGCAACTGAGGGAGCAAAATCGCACGATTCGCAGCAAATTTAAAGTCTTAGTCACAGCCTGGCAATCGCTGGGGTCGTTCTCCCTCGCGCAGTCGCCTGATGAGGAGGAGCCTGAGCAGCCTGCGGGGCGGTTAGATGGCTTGCCACCGCCTCCGGCTGTGTTCCACACGCCGCAGCAGAAGGTCTTCTTGCGCCTGATTCGGCACAGCGTCCAAGAGGTGCACGACTTAAGGCAGCATGCGCTGGAGCAGGCCAGTTTACAGGAAAAAATCGAGCAAGAGCAGCAAGATTTAAGTCGCCTCATCCAAGAAACCAAAGAACAAGAGGGCTTAGTGGAGTTGAACCTGAAGCTGGCCCATGATTTTGCCGCGCGCGTGCGGCAAGCGTCAGGTGCGCGTAAGCAAAAACAGGGTAGCAGTCGGGCCTTTTTAGCTCCTGCTTCAGCAGCAGGTTTGCAACCGCCTGACAGGCTTGCCCCTCCCCTTCCGCCGTCGGAAGATGCGAGGCCTACAGAAGGGGCGCCACCGCTGCAAACCCATCTCCATCAGTGGGTGTATTATCAAAAAACCAAGCAAGCCGAGTCGCGACTGGACCAAATCATGGATCACGTGCTGGATCACGCCAGGAGCTCGCGCCCTGCCCACTTTAGCGCTAAGCGGGAGCTTGCGCAAGTGGCGCAGGAAGAACAAGCCTTTAACCCACTGGCTGGCACCAGCGACGGCGGCCTTTTTCCTACGCTCTTTGCCGACTCGAAAGGCAAATTACCCCTGCCGGTGCGCGGCGGGCAGGTGGTGTCGCAGTTTGGCCGCAGCTTTGATCCGCAGTCGGGGCTGATGGTTTTTAAAAAAGGGATTGAAATTCAGCTCCCGTCATCCCACCCGCCGTCTACTGCAAGCCCCCACCAGTCGGTTCAAGCCATTTTCAAAGGGAAAGTCGCTTTTGCCGGTCAGCTGCCGCATTACGGAAAAGTGGTGATTTTGGATCACGGAGGGCATTTTTTCTCCCTGAGCGGTCATCTCGATCAAATTTCACGCAAGCTCAACGAGCAGGTGAACGTCGGAGACTTGATTGGGTTAAAGACAGACGAAAAGACTCCACTATATTTTGAGATTAGAATGCGAAATGTCGCTGTGAATCCATTGCAGTGGATCTTCAATTAGTTTACTTTGGTGAGACCTATGGTGCATTTTTTAAAGAACTGTTTTTTGGTGGCTTCCGTTTTAATGGTTTCCTTTGCAGGCGTCGGGGTCGGGCAAAGTCTCACAAGGCATGGGGGGAGTTTAGGCGCTTCGCTTTCCGCGAAAGTGGGCTCCGCCATTGCCACCCCCGGGGCGCAGACGGTGGAAGGGCACGCCGAGCATTACGAAAATCTCGAGCTTTTTAACCGGGTTTTGCAGTTTATTCTCACCAATTACGTCGATCCGGTGAAGCACCGAGTGCTCATTGAAGGAGCCATTAAGGGGATGCTGGAGACCTTGGATCCGCATTCTAATTTTTTACCGGCGGATTTGTTCAAAGACATGCAAATTGACACCACCGGAAAATTTGGTGGTTTAGGCATTGAAATCGGGATGAAAGATAACATCTTGACGATTCTGGCGCCGATTGAAGACACGCCCGCTTGGAGCGCAGGGTTAAAGCCGAACGACCGGATTGTAAAAATCAACGGGGAAAGCACCAAAGGCATGAATTTGGTGGAAGCCGTGTCGAAGATGCGGGGCAAAGCCAAGACGGATGTGACGATTTCCATTTACCGCGATGGTTTTGAGCGGATCAAAGACATTAAAATTACTCGCGAAGTGATTCGCATTCAAAGCGTGAAAAACGAGCTTTTAGAGCCACAATTTGCCTACCTCAGGCTCACCACGTTTAACGAAAATGCGGCGCAGGATGTCAAAAAAGCGATCGAACAGATGCAAGCCAAGAAGAAAATTCGTGGCCTAGTGTTTGATTTACGCACCAATCCCGGAGGCTTACTAGATCAAGCGGTGGAAGTGGCTTCGCTGTTCATCGATGAAGGGGTGATTGTCTCGACGATTGGCCGCAACCGCGATCAAAAGGACGTGAAATACGCTCACCGCGGCATGGCGTTTAAGGATTTTCCCGTGGCCGTTTTGGTGAATTCTAGCACCGCTTCTGCTGCCGAGATCGTGGCCGGAGCCTTACAAGATCATCACCGTGCGATCATTATGGGTCAGTCGACCTTTGGGAAGGGCTCGGTGCAAACCGTCATTCCTTTGCCGCCCGACATGGGGCTGAAGCTGACGATTGCCCGCTATTACACGCCGAGCGGTCGTAGCATTCAGGAAAAAGGGGTGGCGCCTGACGTGATTTTAGATGAATTTGACTCAAAGCTGCTCTCAGCTGCCAAGCTCAAATACGATAGTTTCCGGGAGCGCGATCTGAAGGGTCACATGGTGAACACGGATGGTACGGAAGAGCCTGCACAAGACTTCAAAAAAGAGGAGTTAGAGGCGCTCACCAAAGAGACCGGACGGGACAGCGATAAGGACCGCAAGAAGGAAAAAGCCGGCGACAAGTCTGGCGATAAGGCTAAGGAAGAAGCCGATGAGATGACGCCGTATCGCTTGAATCCCAAAGAGGATTACCAGGTGAAGCAGGCTCTCATTGCGCTAAAATCCTTTGAAGCTTTTACGAAGGCCGGCGAACCGGTGGCCGTCTCCTCTTCGGTCCCTGGCTCTGAGGGAGCGCAAAAAAATGCATCCCCGAAGCAGGAACCGCAAAAAAGTGAATAAGCTTGGCTAAGGGGTAACGCGAGCGTATCATGACAAATCCCACCACGACCCACCCAGCTTCTCAAGCTTTGTCTTCCTCTTTGCCCGCCTTGTCGCCTTTTGCTTTGGCGGCTGAAGGTGCAGTGGAACGGCAGGGAGGGGCCTCAGCTTCTCAGTTACCCCTTAAGGCCTGGAGCGTCAGCGAACTGACGCAAAAGATGCGCGGTGTCTTGGAGCCGCAGTTTACCCAGGTCTGGGTGCAAGGCGAAGTGGCCAACTATCGTCCGGCGGGCTCGGGACATCTCTACTTTTCCTTAAAAGATCAAGGGGCAACGCTTGCGGCTGCGGCGTTTGGCTGGGGCTCAAAGCGTCAAACGTTTGAGTTTAAGAACGGCTTACAGCTCTTGTGTCGCGGAAAAGTTTCCATCTATCCCCCGCGCGGCAACTATCAGTTAGTGATTGATCGCATGGAGCCGTTAGGGGCGGGGGCCCTGCAGTTGGCCTTTGAGCAGTTGAAGGCCCAGCTCTGGGCTGAGGGTTTATTTGCGCCAGACAAGAAGCGGAAATTGCCGCGTTTTCCTAGTCGGATTGTGGTGATCACCTCACCCACCGGTGCTGTGCTGCAAGACATGCTGCACATTTTAAAGCGCCGCGCGCCGCATATTCAAATCCGGCTGATTCCAGCGAAGGTGCAAGGTGAGGGGGCGGCAGGCGAACTGCTGGCAGCCTTAGGGCGGGCTAACCAACTAGACGGCCAATTGATCGTGCTTGCTCGCGGCGGCGGGAGCATTGAGGACTTGAGTTGTTTTAACGAAGAAGGTCTCGCGCGGGCGATTGCGGCCTCGCGCTTGCCGGTAATTTCGGCAGTGGGGCACGAAATTGACTTTACGATTGCTGATTTTGTGGCGGATTTTCGGGCGCCCACCCCTTCGGCGGCGGCTGAGATTTTAAGTCAGGCTTGGGTGGAAGTGGCGGCGCAACTGCCCGATTGGCGTTTACGCCTAGTTGCACTCATACAAAAAGATTTGCAACAAAAAAGAATGCTGTTAGTCTTTATTCAGGCGCGCTTAACTAGTCCCAAAGATCGTTGCTTGGAGCAGGCCCAAAAAGTCGATGAATTGCTGATGCGGGCAGGCCGGGCAATGGCGGGCCGCTTGCAGCAGGCGCAAGCGCGGTGGTGGCAAGCGGCCGGAAAACTGGAAGCGCTCTCACCGCTCAAGGTCCTAGAGCGGGGTTATGTTTTGGTAAAAGAGGCTGGAGAGTCGTCAGGTCGTGGGGTGGTGAAAAAAGCGACTGAGACTTACGGGGGACAAAAGCTTGAGCTGATCTTTGCTGATGGCTCGCGGACGGTGGAAGTGCTAGCTGGATCTTGACACTCTCTCAAAAAGAGAGAAGAGGATCCAGGCCTTGAGTCGGTGGGACATGGGGTGAGAAAAAAAGTGATGGCCAGCTGTGAGGGTGTGGGGAAGTGACAAAAAAATGATGAAAAAAGTAGTTTTCGGGATGATGTTTGGTCTTTTGGGGCTGATAGGGTGTGCCACTCGAACGCTTGAGGATCCGTTTGACTCCTCGCGTTTTGATTTTACCCAGATTGATGCGGCAAGGCCGCTTGAAAATGTGGTCAAGCTGGAGTGGGTGCCGCAAAGCGCAGAGCAAAAAGGAGTGGTGCCGGGTTCATTGCTCCTGCTGCGGGTGCGCGTTCCCTATGCTTATTCAGTGGCGCTTTTAAAAAGCGGGCGCCCGGATCTGGAGGCTGAGTGGAAGGGACAAAAACTGCGATTTTTTGTGAGTGCCCAGGAATCAACCTTAGTTGATGCCGCCTCTTCTTCTTCGTTCTCAGAGGCAGGTTCTGATGTCAATACAGCGGGAACCTTGCCACCGCCGTCTTCGCCCAGCTTTGAGAATGCGCCCTTGAGCGCGTCGCCTCCCGATTTAATCGCGCTTGAGCCTGTGGCGTTTAATTCCGCACAGGTGTTTGACAGTATTTTGGCGGTGCCCTTTGAAACGCCTTTGGGGGTGACGGAGGTGGAATTTAAGTTTGGGCTTTCCGTGATGCGCAAAAGTTTCCGGGTTGTAGAAGGCGAATTTACCTCTGAGCAGATTCGGGTGGACCACCGGCGAGTGGAGCCGAAAAGGCCTCAGGATTTGGCGCGCATTCATGCTGAGCAGGCAGAATTAGCGTCACTTTATCGTCGGACGTATTTTACAGATAAAAAATATTGGAATAGCTCTTTTAGATTACCGATTAGTGATATTTTTACTAGCGCTTATGGCACCAAGCGAGTGTATAATGGAGTAATGAAGAGTTTTCATCCGGGGCTTGATATTCGAGCCGCAATGAATACTCCGGTTTTTCCTTCCGCAGCAGGAAAAGTAGTTTTGGCAAAAAATCTTTTCTTTACGGGTAATACGATCATCATCGACCATGGTTATGGTGTTTTGACGATTTATTGTCATTTGAATCATTTTGGAGTAAAAGTAGGAGACGTGGTCGATAAATATCAACAGATAGCGCTTTCTGGGAAAACTGGAAGGGTGACTGGGCCTCATTTACACTGGGGCGCGATGGTGAATGCAGTGAAAGTGAATCCTTTAGATTTAGTTGGGGTGTTCAAATGAATGAGTCAGGATTGCAGCAAAAAGAACAGGCAGTAGCAGTAGTAGCAGCTGTAAAAAGACAGCCAGAGTCGGTTGCAGGCATAACGCGACCACTTATCAACGCGAAAAGTTCCTGGCGTGGGTTGCTAGTTGCAACGTTATGGCTTGCCGCGATGATCTTGGCTAATTCAAAAGCGTTGCAAGCTGAAACCGCTGGGATGGTCAATACCCCGACGTTGAAGGTTTACCAAGAAGCGGACGGCGCAAGCTCGGTGCTTGAGATTTTGTATCAGGGCGATCATTTTGAAGCCTTAACGGCGGCTGAAAAGGGCTTTTTTAAGATCCGAACTTTTAGTAAGAAAATTGGCTATATTGCCCAGGAAAAGATTTTGCTTGATCCGACAGCCGAGCCGCTGCCGGCTGCCTCGCCTCAGTTAGGGGAGGCGGCAAGCTCAAACGCGACGCCTGCGGCTTCCGCTTCGTTGGCTGCGCTTGATGCCAGTATGGCAAAAAAAGGACAACCGTCCGCGCCTGGCAGTTCCAGTGGCTATGAAAATTGGACGAATAGTGCTGCACCGCAAGCGTCAGGACTACCCGAGGTGGCAGAATTGCCGCTCAAAACTGGGCGCTTTCAAGTCAGTCTGGCAAGCGGGATGCAGGTCGTGAACATGAACGGCCTGATTTCGATCTTGAATATCAAAAATAGTACCTATTTTGCGCTGACGGGATCTTTTAAGCCGGGGGGCAATCTGCCTAATCCAGGCCTACTTGCAGCCGCTTTGCGGGTTGAGTTATTTCGCCAGGCCGTCAGTTTTGCCGATGCGAATACGACGTTCGTCTATAATATGTCGCTTGCTGCTACCCCCATTTCGGTGGGGATCAGGGTCGGGCGCTCCGGTCGCAAGTTTTCTTTTCATGGGGGGTTGTTTGCTACCGCGGTTTTCAAGGGAAGCGGCTCTGTGATGAGTGTGAACGATGGCACCACAGGTCAGGTTTCTGGTGACGTGTACGGGGGTTTGGCGCAGGTGGAGGGTAGTTACCGGGTCAATTCTTTTTTAAGCGTTTTCGCTGAAGGCGGTTACCGAATCCTGCGGTCACGCGTCCTTGATTCGAATAGTAACTCCAGCTTGTTGGATTATACGGCTTTCTTAGACTGGGGTGGTCCTTTTATCGGTGGCGGTTTAACCGCGGAGTTCTGAGGGCTGACCGCGTCAACGCGCGAGAAGTTAGTTGCATTGCTAGTGGTATCTGAGGGCTGGGCGGGTAGGTCGCTTGAGCTGTGCTTGAGAGTGGCACGAAGCTGACCTCGAATGAGTTGTGTCTTCAGGCCAGTGTGCGGTCCGTATGGGTATCATGCCTTTAATGGAGCGCTTTTTTTGACTTGGATAAGTGAGCGTGAGTCGCTTCCATCGCAGCCAGTGGCGCTGGAAGAGGCCGCAAGGGGTGCGAGCTCCGATGGTTTCTTACGCTCGTATTTTTGCTCCTCAGAAGAGGCGGCAGAAAATACAAGAGTCAAGAAGGCATCAATGTTGAGTGCCGGGGGGGCGCAGGTTTATTGCCCTGCTGCCACGGGTCATGACGGGCAATTTTTGCCGTGTCTGATGCGCCTGGATTAACTAGCTGATATTGATGAGCTGGGCATTTGTTAAGTAAAAAAAATTTATTAAATTATTTTAACTTTGAAAAATTTTTAAGCTTTTTGCGCTATTTTTTTAGATAGTAATGGGTATACAATAAAACTTAGGGAATAAATAGATAGGCTTGGCTTGTGTTGCTAAAGAGGCAGTGATGCGTGCTTGTAAGGCCGAAAGTTCAAAAGTATCGCTTGGGGGTAAGCAAGCAGAAGCTTGCTGCGGGCTGGGTGGTCGAGGGCTGCAATGAGTTGGACGCGATTTCCGGTGAGCACGAGGTTTTTTAAAGCGAGCACCGAAGTTATCACTTCGTGATTTGGGTTGGCCCGCTAGAGCCCCCGGGTCAAGCTGTATCGGTGGGGCTTGGGTGTGTGGCTGGACTTACGTAGGTGTGACAGGTTGTATGCTGTATTGTTCAACATAGTTCCGAAGGACAGACATTTAGAATGAATCCTAAAGTTGCTAGAAAGTATATTTTCCAACGATTTTTCGCTTTTAAGTCTTTGCCAAAGGTGGGCGTAGGAGCCTGGATGGTGAGCGGTTTACTCTGCGTCGTGGCGCTTTCCTCGTCAGCGTGGTCGACAGCGAGCACGGCTAGGGTAAAAGACGAGAGTTGCGGCAGCGAGCGCGTGAAGCTTTATCGGGCGGCAGATTCTGCTAGTTCGGTGCTTGAGAGCCTGCAGCCTGGTGATCTACTCGAGGTTGCAGGGAGCAGTCGTGAGGGTTTTTACAAGGTGCGGGCTCCGGGTCAAAAAATTGGGTTTGTAGAGCAGGTAAAGACTTTGTGGGATGAGGCGCCGTCGTCGGCTTCTTTTGAGCTCTCGCCTTCCCGAAAAAGTTTGCTCCCAGGAGTGTTGCAGTTAGAGCCTGCTGGTGGATTACAGCTCCTCAATATGCCTGACCTGCTTGCTGTGACGCAGATTAATGAGAGCGTCTATTTTGCCCTCAGTGGGGCTTTTGCTCCCAATGACTCATTTGCAAACGGACTTTTTTCGAAAGGTTTACTGGCGCGGGGGATGTTCGCCGCAGCCTTGCGTGTGGAGCGAATAGGGCAAACGGCTTCTTTGACGGATGACAATACCGGTTACATTTACGATCCCTCCTTGAGTTCGATTCCGCTTTCCCTGGGCCTTCAGGCACAGCGCCGGATGAAGCAATTTTCGCTGCGCGGGGGACTGTTTTTCACGACGGCTTTGCATTCCTCAGCGACGCTGCCTGGCCGGGGGATAAGACCACGGCAGCGTGAGTGGCACGATTTTCGGGGGATTAGCGCAGTTTGAGGGAAGTTATCAGGTGAATCGGATTTTTCACGTGTTCCTAGAGAGCGTTTATCGTCTCTTGCGCTCGCCGGTGTTGAAGCCTTCCAGTAATGTTAGTCTGTTTGCGGCTACGAGCGGTTTAAATTGGGGTGGTTTTTTCTTCGGTGGAGGGGTAGGCGCCAAGTTTTAAGGCAAACCTCCGTGTGCGCGAATGAGACCCGGCGTAAGAGTGTGCAAAAATCGTCTAAAAGGCTTCTCGTTTTTGCGGCTGAGAAGGAGGGGGGCTTGGGGGATCCAAAGTGGGCAACAGTGGACGGTCTTTCGGTCGGTCGTGAGAGTAAAAAACACGGTAGAAGTGTGTGAGTGGAAGACTGGGTGGAGTGAGTGTTGCAGCGGGTGATCTCAGCTTGCGGAGTTTTTGGCGGAGTTTTGCGAGATAAGAGGGCTTGAGGTCAGTCCAAGGTAAAAGAATAATGGCTGGACCATGCATGAGGGATAGTGTCATGAAAAGAAATATTTGGGTTCTTGTCTTAGGAGTGCTGGTGAGTCAACCTCTTTGGGCGGCTCGCTCGGGAACGGTTAATGCCCCGGATGTTAACTTATATGCAAAGGCCGACTCCACCAGCACGGTACTTGAGGTCTTGCATCAAGGGGATCACTTTGCTGCCAGTAACGCATCAGAAAGTGGTTTTTACAAGGTTCGCACCTTGACGCGCAAGATTGGGTTTTTAGAGCAAGGCAAGCTGCTGCTAGGTCCGATGTCTATCTTACCAGGTGAAAAACCAGTCCAAGGGCGGGTGACTAAGCCGGTGGCTCCTGCCGCGCCCACTCCCGCCCCGAAGCTGGAGGTAAAACCCGTGAAACCGGTCGTGCCTGAGCCAGGATTTCCAGTCACAAAAGCGGTGCCCAAGGCCAAGCGCTTTGCGTTGTCAGTTTCGGCGGGACCGCAACTGATAGGCATGACCGGGGTGGTTTCGACTTTAAACATCCAAGCCACCTTTTACTTTGCAGCCACGGCAGGTTATAATTTTGTCCGCATGGCTTCAGGGACCACCTTTGGGGCTGCTTTTCGTGTTGAGGCCATCAGGCAGCCCCTGCTCCTGACGGATTTGACGACCTCTGCTACCTATGCGCTGCAATTAGGGGTCACTCCTATTTCTCTCGGGGTGCGAGTCGGCCGCTCGGTTGGGCGCTTTGCCTTTCACGGAGCAGTTTATGGAACTGCGGCACTGAACTCTTACGCGACGGTTACGGACACTGCGGATGGCACCTCGGGCTCTTTGCTGGGTAATATTTATGGGGGTTTAGCTGTGGTGGATGTCAGCTTGCGTTTTTCCTCGTTCTTTAATATTGCCCTTGAAGGCGGCTATCGCCTACTCTCTTCGTCTGGCATCAGCTCAACCGGCAACGCCAGCGTGTTGACCTCCCCGGGCGTCTTAAACTGGAGTGGCCTCTTTGGTGGCATCGCCTTTGGTTTGGAGTTTTAAAGCAGAGAGGCCAACACCAAGAACTCTTTTGCACCTCTTCCCTCCCCTTGCTTTTCGTTGCTTGAGGTCGCAGCCGCAAGAGCGAGGCGCAGGGTTGGAGAGTCGTCCCCCCCTAGGTCGCGTGACGTCGGCGTCGCTCAGGCAAGGGACGGAAGCTGGCTTGAAGGGAGGAGCAAGGAGTGTTAGGGTCTGGGGATCGGTTTACCGTCTAAAAAGTACTGATCCTTCACCTTGTTGCCGGCTGGATCATAGGTGATCCAACGTCCGGTTTTTTTCCCTAAATGGTACTCCCCTTCCACGGCAAGCGTATCTTCCGGGTACAATTCGCGGTATTGTCCCTCGTTGAGTAATTTGCCCTCTTCATCTTGTTTTTGAAAACAATGCTTAGTGCCCTGAAAGGGGTGGCTACTGGGAGCCGCAACCGGTGCGTCGTCTCCGGTTGCCAAGCCCTCAGAGCACGGGCGGTAGGGATGCGAACTGCAGCCGGCTACCCCAAAACACCCGACGACGGCTAAAACGAACGCGCTCAAGCGCCCTCTTGCAGCTTGAGAGGGGAGAGCGGCAGCCTGGGAGTGTCGGTGGTGGTTAAGTCTTAAAGCGCGGGCGGTTTGTGGCATGGTGATCCTTTATCGGTCCAAAGGTGGCTCATAGTTTTTTTAAAAAAACCGAGGAGAGGGGTAAATCTTGCCTGGGTGAGGGTCAAGGGCTTCTGTGTGTCGCTGCGATTAGGTGCAGACAGCAACAAACCTCGCTCGGGGGGGGTCCGGGGTCATTTTCAAGGCCAGGGGAAAGGCAGTGGCCTTCACACTGCTGGGGAGCGGATGATCGCGTCATCTCATCTGAGCAGATCATCCGATTACGTCAGCAGACGTAATCACACACACACACACACATACTTCTCTTCCCTGCTTTCTATTTTCTCCGATTGCAAGGGAGATGCAAGTGAGAAATAGTCAATGCCGCGGTCGGGATGTGCTTATTTTTACAGGGCATGCTTTTGCGGATTAAAGCGATCCTTTGGGGGCTGCAGGCTTGAAGAAAAAGCGCTCAAAGTTGCGGTTCAGTCCCGTCCAGCGCCCGGGCGTCTGATCGGCCAGGATAAAGCGATGAATGTTGTTCACCTTGGAGTCCAGATCGTCGATCATGTGAATGATCAGTGCCTCCAAGCAGGCAGGCTCCTTGGGGGAGCCATACTCTAGCTTGCCGTGGTGGGCCAGGATAACGTGTTTGGCTAACAGGCGTTGTTCGAGCGGGAAAGCCCCCGGCAGCCGTCCCGGCTGAGCGTCGAGCAGTTGGATTTTGCGCTCCAACAGCTCGACTCCCATCGTGAGATGACCGATCAGCTTGCCTTCGGTGGTATAATCGGTCACCCGGTCAAAGCTTAGCTCCCAGATTTTGCCAATATCATGAAAGAAACCACCAATCAGCAAGAGGTCGCGGTTGACGATCGCACCATAATGCTCAGCGCAACGACTCAGCAAAGTGGAGACGGAAAGGATGTGCTCGAGTAAGCCTGAAGGGTAGGCGTGGTGGATGGTTTTGGCAGCCGGCGCCACCTTCAGGAGTTGCACAATTTCCGAGTCTTCCTTGAGAATGACTTCGGCTAAAGCGCGGTAAAAGGGATCTTGCATGGAATCGACGAGCACCAGCAGTTGGTCATAGAGTTTTTGCGGCTCAAGGTGATTGTCTGGCAAGTAATCCTTAATCTCCACCTCATCTTCTCTGAGGGTTTTAAGGCTTTGCACGACTAGTTGCTTGCGGCCTTGGTAGGTTTGGCAACGCCCCTCAGCCCAAACAAGATTTCCTTTGGTGGCATGACCGCTATACTCCGCCACGTGATCCCAGATACGGGCTTCCACTTCGCCGGTCTTATCCATCAAAATCAGGTTTACGTAGGGTTTACCGTTTTTTCCGGTCACCACCGCGCAAAATTTGACGAGAAAGGGAGAGGCTACGAGATTTTTTTCTTGCAGGTCTTGAACAAACTGAGTTTTCTTTTGAATCATGGAGAACGTTCAGTAACATAGAACGTCTACCAATAGTTACGCTAAAAGTGAGCCCCGGGGAAAGGCGCGACTGGGGAGAATCAGTTTTTGCCAATTTGCCACGAGCTATGTTAGCGTCAAAAGTGAGTTTCATCAAAACCATGCCGACTAATCTTTTACTCCCTTATTTTTATCCCGCGCATCCAAGCCCAGCTGACCCCACCACCGGTCTCACCCGAGACGCAGGCTCCGTGCTGTGGACGCAAGTGACGCTCGCTGGCGAGGACGCCGCTGATTTTTTGCACCGCGTGACCACCGCAAACGTCACGGCCCTGGCGGTGGGGCGTGGCACCACGTGCTGTTGCCTGACCCCGCAAGGCAAGATTCGCGCTTACTTCACCTTGTGGCGCAAAGCAGTCCAGCAGTTTGTGCTAGAGTGGGACGCCGCCCGCCCGGAGTTTTCCGAAGGTTCCCTCAGAGCCGTGTTTGAAGATTGGACTTTTCGCGAGCAATTAGAGTGGGGAGAGCCGCCCGAAGCCCCAAAAAACAGCCCCAAAGCGCTGTGGGTGTTTTTCGATCAGCCGACGCTTGCGCAATGGCCTGGGGGGGCAAGCGCCTGGCAAGTGGGGGATTTCCAGCGAGGCTGGCTTAGCTGGTCTGAGCTTGAGGTGCGCGTGTCGCCTGAGTTGCAGTTTTTGCGAGATCCCGGCCACACTGCCCCGCGCCTGGGGTGCTGCCTTTGGGGGAGTGCTGCTGATTTGCAGCAAGTCTTGCAGTTTTTAAGCGAGGGTGAGATCGCCCGTTTATCGCTAGAACAGCTGACGCCTGACGCACTGGCTAGTGCACGGGTGGCAGCCACTCAGCCTTGGCTGGGTCAGGAGATCACGCAAAATCGCAATCCTCTGGAAGTGGGGCTTTCGGGATTATTTAGCAGCGCCAAGGGGTGTTATCCAGGGCAAGAAGTGATTGAAAAAACGCTCACCTTAGGAGCTCCGGCGCGCCGACTGGTGCGTCTTGCCGGGTCGCTATCCTCCGCTGGCGCGAGTCCACCTCAGGCAGGCAGTGAATTGGTGGAAGTCGGCGCAGGGGAGAGTAGCTCCGTGGGTGAGCTGACCACGGTTGTCGTCGTCGTTAGTGCTGGTGTTGATGGGTTGCATCGCGCGGGGGAGCAGGGGGTCATGGGGTGGGAGGGACTAGCGTGTGTGAGAAAGAATCAGGCCAAAAAAGGCGTAAGGCTTGCCGTGCGGGGCGCAGCAGCGGGCTGGAGCGGGGAAGTGCTTTAGCGGCTCCTCGGCGGTTATGGGGGTGGGTTTGCGGCTGGGTAACCGCAAGCGTGATCCTCGGTCTTTTGGCGGGAGAGGGTGGGGTTAGGGTGGCTGGAGTGCGTGAAGCCGCAGCGAGCGCCTTGTTTTACAGCGGATCGCCGTTTGCAGACACCAGTTATTTTGGTTTTTCGCCTTTTTTGGAGTGGCAACAGCGGGAGAGTGAGCACTTTAGGGTGATTTTTCCTCGGGCGCTTGCCGCCATTGCGCCGCGCGCCCACCAGTATTTAGAAGAGGCCCACCAAGTATTATCGCCGCTGATGCGTTGGCAGCCGCTCTCACCGATCACCGTGGTCTTAGTCGACAACTCCGATTTTCCCAACGGCGTGACTGCTGCGGCGTTACGCATCGGCATGACCTTGTGGGTCACGCCGCCTGAGAACTGGGATCAGCTGGGGTTTTACGACGACTGGTTGCGCTTGCTTATTTTCCATGAAGCCACCCATTTTTACAACCTCGATGCCAGGGCCGGGCCTTGGTTGTGGTTGCGTCCCCTGCTGGGTGACGTGTTGTTGCCCAATTCCGCGTGGCCGCCTTGGTTGCTGGAGGGGCTGGCGGTTTACAACGAAACGCGCTTCACTCAGGGTGGGCGGGGAAGAAATCCCTATTATCAGGCGGTTTTGCGGGCTGCGGTCTATGATGGCAGCTTTGGCGGGGAGGGGTTTATGACGCTCAACCGCATCACGGGGAGCAATCCTTACTTTCCAGGCGGGGATACCCGCTATCAGTTTGGCTATCACTTGGTGAGCGAACTGGCGCGCTTTCTGCAAGAATCACCCACGCTTCGGGCTCAGTACCGTTCCGCTGAGGCCTTTTTTGGGGTGCTCTCTGAGCAATCCAGCGGCCGAATGCCTTTTTTTATCAATACGCTCTTGGCTGAGTTGGTGGGGAAAAATTGGTATGAATTGTGGGAGCTGTTTCTAACCCATACCCGCAGCCAAATGAGCGCACAGATTGCGCAGCTTGAGCAAGAAGGGCCGGTTTCGCAAGTCAGTCCGATCCTGTCGCCTGAGCACGAGGTGAGCTATGATGGTCTGTCGCTCGTGGAGTCGCCGGATGGGCAGTGGTGGGCCTACACCCTGAGTTCCGCGGACTTACGGCCGGGGCTTTACTTAAAACACTTGCCCACGGGGGTAACACAAAGGCTGGATGCTAAGCGCCAGGGCGTGGGGATTTCCTTTTTTCCCGATTCCCAGGCGTTCGTTTACAGCGAAATTCGCGTTTTAGACCAGTTTCGCAATTTTTCTGATCTCAGAGTGTACTCGCTGCGCGAAGGCACCAGTTATGCCTTGAGTGAGGGACTGCGTGCGCGTGACCCCTCACTCTCGCCTGATGGCAAGCTGATCACTTTTACCCTGACTGAGGCTGGCATCACTCGCATTGCCTGGGCTGAGTTGCTCCCTGACCCGCAAAACCAGCAGCGCGTCGCCTTGGGGGAGCTGCACTTGGCTCCGCTTGAAAAACTCTATGATCACTCGGCTAACCCGATTTTTAGTCCAGACGGCGAGACGATCTATTTCTCCTATCATCCCACTGGGGTTGCAGCCGAGCAGCTTATGGCTTTGGATCGCAGCCGCAAGCAAGTGCGGGTGCTGGTGGCCGATGGCTTTTACAATCGTTACCCGGCCCTCGGGCCAGGAGGTGAACTGTATTTCGTCTCCAATCAAACCGGCGTGGATAACTTGTTTCGCTACCGTCTTGCAACCCATGAGCGGGTCACGCATTTAATCACCGGTCTGCGCTTTCCTAGCTTTAACCGCGCAGGTGAGCTGTTAGCCAGCGTCGTTACCTCCTCAGGCGCAGCCCTTTCCAAGGTGTCCTGGCAGCGGCAGGCGAAGCAGGTCCGTGCGGTAGCAGCTCTCCAGCCCGCGGCACCGGTAGTAGAGGTGGCAACAGCCGCAGGAGGTCATGACTCTGCTCCTGCGCCTGACCCTGGGATTGCGGCCTCCTTGTCTTCCTGCGACACCGCTTCCTCTACCGCCACCTCCTACTCTCCTTGGTCCACCTTGTGGCCGCGCGCCTGGCTGCCGGTGATGAGTTTTGGTGGGCTGGGGAGTGCGGTGGGGGCTTATGTCCTAGGTTTTGATGCCTTAGATGTGCATCGCTATTTACTGGCTGCCAGTTATGAGTTTGGGATCCAAAGGCCCGATGCGGTGTGGGTTTACTCCAACCGCAGCCTTGCCGCCAATTTGACGCTGCAAGGGGGGGTGCTGACGACTTTTCAAGGGCGGCAGCCGTCTGATGGGGTGCCGGTGGGCGGCGGAGATGGCGGCGGCGGCACGCAGGCTCTGTATTATCGTCAATTCTTTGTTTCAGGCTCGGCGTCTTTTCCACAAGTGGCAACCTACTCCCACTGGACGCCTTTGCTCAGTGTCAGCGTGCATCGCTATGGCTCTTATCAGCTCCTTAGCGGAGCGGGCGGCAGCCAGTTGCTCGGGATGAGCCCATGGATGCCGGTGGTGGTCGGGGGGGTTTCCTACTCCAACCAAGAGCTGTCGCCGCTTGCCTTAGCGCCCGAGGCTGACCGGGCAGGCTCACTGGTGCTCGCGCATTATGGCTTGGAGCGGGACGCGAGTTGGAAGCTGGTGGCGCAAAATACGGAGAACTTTCGGCTGGCCAAGCATCTGGTACTGTCGCCCGCGGCGCGGTTGGCTTGGAGTTCATTTGCCGGTGAGAGTTTTTCCTTCAATAGTGCGGTGGTTCAGGGGCGCACCCTGAATTTGCTCAGTCCTTTTTTAGGCAATAACGTCAATCAACTGTCGGTGCGAGGCTATCCAGGCCAGCTGTTTTGGGGACGGGCGGCTGCAACGCTTGCGGTGGATTGCGAGATCCCCTTGCTGCGGATCTTTCAAGGGCTTGGGACCACCCCACTTTTTGCTGATAACTTTTATCTGAACGTGTTTTTAGAGCACACGCTGATTGCAGGTGAGCGGGGAGGGCAGCAAGGGCTGCCTGCGGTGGGGGCAGGCTTAAGGCTTTCCACTGAGCTCTTTTACTTTCCAGTGCTTTTTGGGCTAGATTACCATAAGGGCTTCAATCGAGCCCTAGGAGGGGTGTCGGATTTCTTTTTTCAGATCCAAGTGGCTGCTTTGAGTTTGTAATTTGAATCTCAAGGCAGAAATGCTAGAGTGGAAGTAGAGTAACCCATATCCACTTTTTTAAGTTTGGCGCTGATTGACCTGCGCGCGCGTAAGAGCTTTTGGCTGGGCTCTTACTGCCGCTTTCGTGCAAGCCTCACAAAGGGGGAGTGCAAGAGTCATGGCCCCGAGCAAATAAGCGCTTGAACAAGCGGTTCAATAGGCAATTGACGAGATGCGCGCCAAAACGAAAGAAGTGAGTGCGCACAACCTAAGCCATAAGGAATTTCGAGTGGTGTCACAATTTAGCTATTTGCAAGGCGTTAACGCCCAGTATTTGGAAGGTTTGTATCAACAGTATTTGGATCAGCAGCAGGGCTTAAGCCTGCCTGCGGAGCTGGATGTCTCTTGGCAGCATTTTTTTGATGGGCTGACTTATTTGGCGCGCAGCGAAGGCACGATGGCTGCAGCGCCGCAAGCGAAACCCGGCGTGAAGCCGTCTGCATCTCCTTCTTCGCAAGGTGGCGCAACCCAGGCGACAGCAGACGTGATGTTTCGTGCCGGGCAGTGGATTGCAAGCTTCAGACAAGAGGGGCATTTAGCCGCCGAGCTGAACCCCTTGGAGGCAAAGCCCGCGCTGCCGCCCGTTTTAGAGCCGGGGCGTTACCGCTTGGGAGAGGCTGAGTTGAAGCTCGCCGACGAGCAGTTGCGCTTCCCTGAGGGACACTTGCTGAGTCAAATCATTGAGCATTTCAAGCAAGTCTACTGTGGCAAGGTGGGCTGCGAGGTGATGCACCTGGTGGATGAGGAGGCCAGGCAGTGGTGGTTACAAAAGTTAGAGGCAGGTTCCCTGGCGGCAGGGCCCTTAGATCAGGAAACCCAGCGGTTTATCCTTAAGCGTTTGACACAAAGTGAGGGCTTTGAGCGGTTCTTGCACACGCGCTATGTCGCTCAAAAGCGCTTTTCCTTAGAAGGGACAGAAGCGCTCATTCCTGCCTTAGACGCCTTGTTTGAAAAAGGGGCTGAGCTGGGTGCGCAGGAGTTCGTGTTGGGGATGGCGCATCGCGGTCGTCTCAATGTGCTAGCGCAAACGTTGGGGAAAAAAGTTGAGCTGATTTTAACGCAATTTGAAGATCAATATCCCTTGGACTCAGTTCCGGGGGAAGGCGACGTGAAGTATCATTTAGGGTGTTCCACCGATCTTAAAACCCGGCAAGGTCACCCACTGCATTTGACGATGGCGTCCAACCCCAGTCACTTAGAATTCGTTTACCCGGTGATTGAGGGGATCACGCGGGCCAAGCAAGCAAGGCTGCTTGCGGCAGCAGCCGCCGGGTCAGAGTTAGCGGTGGCTTTTGCGGCAGTGGTGCCGGTGGCGATTCACGGGGATGCTTCCTTTGCCGGGCAGGGGGTCTGTTATGAGACCTTGAACCTGGCCCAACTGGCAGGCTATCAAACGGGCGGGACGATCCATATCGTGATTAACAATCAAGTGGGCTTTACCGCTTCGCCGGCTGAGACGCGCTCGACTCGCTATTGTACGGATTTAGCGAAGACCATCGGGGCCCCCGTTTTTCATGTCAACGCCGATGCGCCTGAGGAATTGTGGCGGGTGGCGCAACTTGCCATCGAGTATCGCCAGAAATTTAAAAAAGACGTTTTCATTGATTTAGTGGGATACCGCAAGTATGGGCATAACGAAGGCGATGAGCCGGCGTTTACCCAGCCTGCGATTTATCAAAAAATTAAGACCCATCCCTCGGTGCGCGAGCAGTATAGTGCCTGGCTGGTGCAAACGCAACAGCGAGTCACGCAGGAGGAAGCCGCGGCTTGGATCGCGCAAACGCAAGAGAAGTTGCTGGCGGATCAAGTGACGGTTAAAACCCAAAAGCCCTCGCCGGTGTTATCGCACCTCCAAGGCTTGTGGGCGAAGATTCGTAGGCCTTCGCTGGCTGATCTTTTAGCGCCGGTGGCAACCGCTGTGCGCGGGGAGCAGTTGGCAGCTTGGTCGGCGCAGCTCAACCAAGTGCCTGCCGAGTTTAACGTGCATCCGAAGCTGAAGCGGTTGTTGGAATCGCGAGAAAAAGCGGTGCAAGAGGGTGTGGGCATGGATTGGGGCAATGCTGAGGCGTTGGCGTTTGCCTCCTTGCTGGCGGAAGGCTACCACGTGCGCTTGTCGGGGCAGGATTCCGGGCGCGGGACCTTTAGTCATCGTCATGCCATCTGGGCTGATATTGCAGGCGGACCGAGTCGGATTCCGCTGGCCCACTTCGCTCCTGGTTCGTTCCAGGTCTACAACAGTCATTTGTCAGAAACCGGGGTGCTGGCGTTTGAGTATGGGTACTCGCTGGTGGATCCGCAGGTGTTGGTTTTATGGGAAGCGCAGTTTGGCGATTTCGCCAACGGTGCGCAGGTGATTTTGGATCAATTCCTCGCGGCTGGCGAATCGAAGTGGTCGCGCATGAGTGGTTTGACGTTGCTCTTGCCGCATGGGTATGAGGGGCAAGGGGCTGAGCATTCGAGTGCGCGCTTGGAGCGCTTTTTGCAGTTAGCGGGCAAGGAGAATTGGCAGGTTTGTAACTTATCCACCCCTGCGCAGTTCTTTCATGCTCTGCGCCGGCAGTTGCACGCCTCGTTTCGGAAACCGCTGGTGATCATGACGCCCAAGAGTCTTTTACGCAACCCGGCTGCTGTGTCAAAGCGGGAGGAGTTTTGTGAGCAGGGCTTTCAACTGGTCTTGGATGATCCGGCGCACTCAAAGACGGCGGTAGCGGCGTTGGCGTCGGGTCACGCGAGTGTCCAGGCTGCAAGCACCACGGGTGATGAAAAAAACGCAGCGAGCGTGAAAAAGGTGCTGTTGTGCAGTGGAAAGATTTATTATGATCTGAAGAAGGCTCAGCAGGAGCAGCAAAAGTCTGCTCCAAGCAGTGGTGGTGGTGGGGTCGCAGTCGTGCGAATTGAGCAGCTTTACCCTTGGCCGGAAAGTGCGTTGCAGCGAGTCTTAGCCGGTTATCCCGAGAGTGCCAAGTTGGTTTGGGTGCAAGAGGAGCCGCGCAACATGGGGGCTTGGAGTTACGTGCATCAGCAGTGGTGTGGCAGTGGGGGTGAGGAGGAAGCTTGCTTTCAGGCGCAGGTGGGGGGTCGTGGGTTAGAGTATGTGGGTCGAGGCGTTGCGGCTGCTCCGGCGGTGGCTTCGCATCGGTTGCATGAGCATGAACAAGAAATGATTCTAGAGAAAGCTTTTTTATGAAACATAAGATTACAGCTCCAAGCGTCGGTGAGTCGGTCACGGAAGTCGGTATTTTGAAATGGGCAAAAAGCGAGGGAGCCCAGGTCGCCTCAGGCGATTTACTGGTGGAATTGGAATCGGATAAGGCGACCGTAGAGATTGTGGCAGAACATGCGGGCTTGCTGCATATTGGGCTTTTAGCAGGCGAGCGCATCACTATTGGCACGGAAATGGGCTGGATTGACGATGATGCGCAGGCGCAGACTACGACTTCAAAACTGGCCACCCCTGCGCTCGCGGTAGCAGCACCAGTGAGTGGCGGCCAGCAGCCTGGGCCGGGCACCAGGAAGATCATCCAAGAAATGGGCTTAACGCCTGATCAGGCCTTGAGCCAACGGGGGGTTGGATCTGGCAAAGACGGTCGATTGACGCCTGGGGATCTGGCACAGGCGAAGGCGTCGCTTGCGGTTTCGCCTCCGGCCTCGACACCGGCTACTTCTTCAGCTCCTGGTTCGTCGGCGGTCTTAGCTGAGAAAAAGCCGATAGTAGCGCAAGAGGGTCAGCGACGGGTGCCGCTTTCGAACTTAAGGCTGCGGATTGCCGAACGCTTGGTTGAGGCGCAGCGCACGGCTGCGATTCTCACCACTTTCAATGAAGTGGACATGACGGCGGTGATGACGGTGCGTGCGAAGTCCAAGGAGGCGTTTAAGGCGCAATTTGGGGTGAATCTTAGTTTCATGTCGTTTTTCTGTCGCGCCGTGATTGAGTCGTTAAAGCTGATTCCTGAGATCAACGCCTCCATTGACGGGCGTGACATTGTTTATCACGATTACCAGAACTTGGGGATTGCGGTGGGCACGGATCGCGGCTTAGTGGTTCCGGTGATTGCAGGTGCGCAGTTGATGACGTTTGGGCAGATTGAGCAAAAAATTGCGGGGCTTGCGGTGAAGGCGCGAGAGGGTAAGTTATCGATTCAAGACCTTTCGGCCGGGACCTTTACCATTTCAAACGGCGGGACGTACGGCTCCTTAATGTCCACGCCGATTCTCACCCCGCCGCAAAGTGGCATTTTAGGGATGCATAAGATTCAAGAGCGTCCGGTGGTGGTAGAAGGCCAGATTGAGATTCGTCCGATGATGTATCTGGCGCTGTCTTATGATCACCGCTTGATTGATGGGAAAGGGGCTGTGACTTTTCTGGTGACGCTGAAGGATTGGTTAGAGCATCCGGAGAAGTTGGGTTCTGTGATACAGGTTGCAGGGTAGCGGGGGTTGGGCGCGCGTGTGTACGCGTGCCTGCGCAAGTAGGAGTAGTAGTAGCAGCAACATTGAAAAATAATTCAGCGAAAAAAAGCGTTTTTTTTTGGAAAACGAAAGAGGCATTAGTCCATGCAAGAGCAATTTGATTTAGTGGTGGTGGGGGGAGGTCCGGCGGGTTATGTGGCTGCGATTCGAGCAGCGCAGCTTGGACTCAAGGTGGCTGCCATTGAAAAGGACGCGACTTGGGGTGGGACTTGCTTGAACGTCGGTTGTATTCCCTCCAAAGCGCTGCTGGAATCGAGTGAGCATTTCGTGCAGGCGAAAACGCAGTTCGCCTCGCACGGGATTCAACTCCCGCAAGTGCAGCTTGATTTAGCCCAAATGATGAAGCGAAAAAGTGAAGTGGTTAAGCAATTGGTCACCGGAGTCAGCTTCTTACTGAAGAAAAACAAGGTCACCGCGCTGCGCGGGAAGGCCAGTTTACTCAGTGCCAGTGCGCAAGGCCAAGTCTTGGAAGTGCTCGCTGAAGATGGTGCGGTGAGTCAAGTGCAGGCTAAAAAAGTCTTGCTTGCCACCGGCAGCGTGCCTGTGGAGTTGCCGTTTTTGCCGTTTGATGAAAAACGGGTCTTCAGCTCGACGGGTGCCTTGTCGCTTAGCCAAGTACCAGAACACTTGGTGATTATTGGTGGTGGGGTGATTGGGGTCGAGTTGGGCTCGGTGTGGAGTCGCTTGGGTGCCAAAGTCACCGTAGTGGAGTACCAGGAGCGGATTTGTGCGGGGGTGGATGGGCAGCTTGCAGCCGAGTTGATGAAGTTGCTTAAAAAACAAGGGTTAAATTTTCTGCTGAACACCCGCTGTTTAGGCGCTAAGTGGGGGGACGGCGGTAACGACGGGCAGCAGCCGTGTCAAGTGCAGCTGGAAGATCGATTAACGCAACAAGTCAGTGAGCTTGCTTGCAGTCATGTGCTGGTTGCAACCGGGCGCAAGCCTTATTCTGAGGGCTTGGGCTTAGAGAAAGTCGGTTTGCAGACCAATGCCGCCGGTAGGCTGGAAGTCGATGGGCATTTTCAAACGGCAGTGCCCGGAATTTTTGCAGTCGGTGATTTAATTGCAGGACCGATGCTCGCCCACAAGGCGGAAAAAGAGGGAATTGCTGCGGTGGAGTGCATGGTGGGGCAAGCAGGGCATGTCAATTACCCAGCGATTCCCAACGTGATTTACACCTGGCCTGAAGTGGCGTCGTGTGGCTGGACGGAAGAAGAGCTAAAAGGCAAGGGTGTCGCCTATAAAGTAGGGCAGTTTTCTTTTAATGCCAACGGCCGCGCTAAGGTCATTCAATCGACCGAAGGATTTGTGAAGATCCTAGCGGATCCTAAGACCGATCGACTCTTAGGCATGCACATCGTCGGGCCTTGGGCGAGCGATTTGATTGCCGAAGGGGTGCTCGTTATGGAGTATGGCGGGAGCGCCGATGATTTAGCGCGCACGACGCATGCCCATCCGACACTATCGGAAGTGGTTAAGGAAGCGGCGATGGCCGTGAATCAGAGGCAGATTCACTCTTAAGAGCGCGCGTGGGTTCCCCGGGGGGGGGCTTGCTTGGAGCAGTTTAACTTTGCTTAAGCGGTTTTGGTTGTGCAAAAAGAGTGGTTTGAGGGGGAGCAGAACCCGTCGTCAGCTCGCTAGGTTGAAGTAAGCTGACTTGTGGCTTGGGCGTGAGCAGTGTTGCTCCGCTCTTGAGTAGGCTTTTTTTTCGCTTTTGGTTTTTTCCTTTTCTCGTCTTCTGCTCATCGCGGGTTATTGGCTAGTCATAGACTAGTAAGTTTTTCTTTTTAAAAACACCCAGCACCCAGCACCCAAAGCGCTCCTGGTCTCCGTTTCCTTAAACTTAAAGGGTGCCTCGTTGGTGGAGTATCGTCGTCGTCGTTGGCGAACTCAATCGTCGGGGGTGCCGATCTCTGCCAACGAGATAGCCGTGGGTGGGGGAGGTGCTAGTGGTAGCAGCAGTAGGAGTAGGATACAAACAGCGCGGGCCTAAAAAAGCGCACCTTCTTGGTTCAAGGGTGTGCAAAAAAGTGCGCACGGTTTGAGGATTGAGGAAAATAAAAATAAAATTGACATAGCATGCGGGAACAAATATTTTTAAAGACGAGTAGAGGAGGAGATAGAGCGCTTGGGTGCTGTGATTGCGTCGGGTTTTTTGTTCCCTGTCCATCATCTCCCCCAGTCCTTAGTGCTTGGGAAAGCTTGAGTGCAAGAGGAGACAGCACAAGAGAACAAGAAAAAAAGGACTGCAAGTCATGTGTGTCGTCAGCTTTTTGGCGGCAGATGCGCTATGGCCTAATACGGAGGATCCTGAGCGGTAGAGCTCAGGGCGAGGGTGCGTGTGGGGCGACCGTGGTGACAGGGTCAAAAAATTTAAAAAAAAATTGCAGCGGGTAAGGGGAGTCTCATGAGTGATCAACTACGCCAGAGCAGGGTGAAGGGAATGTATCAACGAGCAAGCAGGGCGCAAGCCACCAGGCGGCGGCGCATCAGGCAAAGAGTAGTTTGGCGCGATTACGTCGCTGTCTCCGCTTTTGCTCTAGGTTTACTGAGCGCATCTGGTGTAACGCCCCTGGCCGCCGCCGCCTCCGACTTGCTGGCTCCAGGTGATTTTGTCAAGCTAGCAGAGCACCATGAGGCAGCCTACCTTCCTGGTCGACTGGAACCAGTGATGAGTCGCTTTTCTTTCAAGCGCACGCCAGGTCTCACCCAGCAGGGGCTGCAAGAGGAAATGCACTTCTCAGTGGTGCTCGGTTATCGCGACGTTGAGGGGTTGGATCGGCACTTAGCTGAGGTGTTGGATCCTCGTTCGTCGCAATTTCGGCAATTTTTGAGCTCCGAGCAGTTTCATGAGCAGCATGGTCTGAGGGAAAGTGAAACGGCGCTCGTCATTCAGCACCTGACAGCGCACGGCATCAGGCACCTGCCGCAAGAGAGCCCGCACAGTGGGGTTTTATCGTTTGCCGGGACACCGCAGC
Organism: Oligoflexia bacterium; assembly: GCA_043732485.1. Taxonomy (GTDB): domain Bacteria; phylum Bdellovibrionota; class UBA1018; order UBA1018; family UBA1018; genus JAYTHP01. The sequence goes on along the minus strand of JAYTHP010000114.1, from coordinate 27,255 downwards.
AAATCGAAGATACTTTTTTAACGCCAGTCATTGATTACCAGGTGCTGGAGGAATCGGATTCGCATCACTTGCAAGTGAAAACTCCGCAGCATCAACTGCTGTTGGGGCATCAAAATCGCAAGATCTATCACTTTGAGGCAACAAGCGCTCTGCCTCGCACGCCTCGCCTGGTGCGGGGAATCAAAGACGCGCCCTCGGTTCCAGCGGTGATCGCTCCGTTCATTCATGCCATTGTCGGGCTGAATGAGTTTTCCGCCAACCGGCGCATGGGAGGCTTACAAAAAACCCCCATCCATATCAAAAGACGATCCTCTCATCATTTGCAAAGGTCGCAAGAGACGCAAGAGTCGCAAGTGGGTGAGAAAGGCGTGCGAGGACAAGCAGCGGGGGGAGAGGCAGCAGAGAGACCAGATGACGAGGGTGATGAGCAATGGAGATGTCTTGCGCCTTCTTCCACTGCGTCATCAGTGCCGAGGCGCCGCGGGTGGTGGGCTTTCGAGTCCCAGGGGCAGACTGAGTCGCAGCCTGCGTCGAGCTGTGAAAGTCCGTTTACCGCTCCAGCCGATGCGATCGCTTTTGAGGGATCGTCAGCCAGTCTTGGCTTGATCACACCGCCCGTGCTCAGAAAAGCTTATGGCCTCGATCAGTTAGCACAGCAAGGCGCAGGTCAGACCTTAGCCCTCTTTGAGCTGGCGGATTACTCCGATCAAGACATCCAAGATTATCTTGCCAACACCGTCTGGCCGTTTCCCAAGCCGTACCCGCGGGTGACCCGGGTGCGTCCCCGGTCGCTGCAGGCGCCGTCTGGAGGAAATTCGCTGGAAGTGGTCTTAGACATTGAGTTGGCTTTAGCTGCGGCGCCTCGGCTGAAAGAAATCTTAGTCTACCAGGCTGCGGCCGGATCCAACGCTAATATTATTGCGCTTTATGGACAAATCGCCGCTGAACACCGCGCCTCGGTGGTGAGCACGTCGTGGGGTTCGCCAGAAGTGGTAGGCGCAGCCGGACCCACTCCCTTTGCGCTGGCCTTGCAAGCGATTTTTAAGCGGATGGCGTTGCAGGGGCAGACGGTTTTTGCGGCAGCAGGCGATAACGGAGCTTATGGTAATGATCAAGCAGCCAGCACGCCAACGGTGGATGAGCCAGCAAGCCAGCCTTATGTCACAGGCGTGGGCGGCACCACCCTCACTCTGAACAGTGATGGCACTTATGGCTCAGAATCGAGCTGGGGTCTGACGAGCACGGGACAAAGCGATGGTAGCAGGTTTAGTCAGATGAATGGGCGAGCAGGCGGAGGCGGAGGAGGGGTGAGTCGTTACTGGCCGCTGCCTCAGTTTCAAGAAGGCTTAGCCACCGCAAACAACCGCGTGTCCAGTGAGCGGCGTAACGTGCCTGATGTGGCTTTAAACGCCGCCACTCCGTATTTAGTGTTATTTACCGATGGCAGTGGCGTGCAGCAGTGGACCGGGGTGGGAGGGACGAGTGCCGCTGCTCCGATCTGGGCGGGCTTTGCCGCTTGCGTCAATCAGGCGTTGGCAGACGCACACCGGGGGCCTTTGGGCTATTTTAACCCGTTGTTGTATGAACTAGGACAGGCGCCTGACGCATTTTCGCGCTCGTTTTACTCAGTCAGTGACCAAAGCAACAACTTACTCTTTCCAGCTGAGAAGGACGCCTATAATGACTCGGTGGGTTGGGGATCGTTTCGGGCGCCAGGGTTACTGCAAGCGATTGTGGAGGCTTTACCGAGTGCAGCGGGAGCGCTTGATCAAGCGCTGCCTGCCGGTGTGGTTGACGTTGCACCGTCTCCCCCTCAAGGACCCTCATTTTTTCCAGCGCTCTGGTCCAGGCTGATCGCTTGGCTCAGCCAGAGTAAGTTCTTTGGCGCAAGGCCGGCTGCGCCGCAAGCCATGGGTGAGCTGTAAGCGTGCAGACTTTGCAGTGAACTTCAGGGCAGTGCACTCTTTTTTTCGGAACTCCTCCTTATTTCTTTTTGCCAAAAGTTGCAAAAGTTGATCCTATCCCGATTTTGTTAGTTCGCGAATCCAGATTATTTAAAAACATAAATTATTAATTTAATTAATAGTTGGCTCTTTTTGCCAATTCGTCTAACCTTGAATAAGGAACACAGAGCTCTTTTTGGCAGCCGTAGCTTGCAAAAAAAACGCGTCTGCTGTGGAGCGGGATGTCGGTGGCGTGAGGCAGTGTCAATGTTTAGGTGGCACAGGCACTCAGGAGAAAGAAAGAAAGAGAGTGTGTGTACATGACTCAACGATCAATAGGCTTTTGCTTAGTAAGTATTCATTTTTCATGCTTTTTTCTACTTTTTGGGGGGGCCGCCTCAGCCGCTGTGAGTGGTCGCGTGATGTCACCGCCTGCCGCAGCCAGAGTGGGTTTGCAAGGGGTGAGAGCGGCTCCCAGGTGCCGGCTCCAGGCCGGCCGCCCGCCACTCCGCTTGCTTGTGCAAACGCAAGCGGCTTTAGCGAAAAAGTACTACCCGTTGAACAATTTTGATTGGAGCAGCTTGTGCGAGCCTGATTTAGAGGTGGAGTTTAAGGAGTTTGATTTCTTGCAAGTCGTGCTTGCCAAGTTTTTAGGCAATCACCTGGTTCGCCATCCGTTTGGCTTTTACCCGCTCTTGTGGCAAGAAGCTGTAAGCCCGGTGGCGGATGACAAAAAAGAGTGGACCACCACCCGCAATAATGGTGACCGCAGAATTAGTTTTAGCCTCCGGCTGCAATCCGGCCTGCGATCAACTTCGCGCGTTGAGTATATTGGCGGGCCCCGCCTCACCGTCAATCTGGGGTTTACCAGCGATCACAGAATTAAGTATGCCAAAAACGTGTTGGAGTTTATGGCTTTTGATGCCGCAGGCAGCAGTGAACTTAAAATCATTGAGAAAAATTTTCTACTGCAGGGTCAACCGAGTGAAACCTATTATAAGGTGCGAAGTTTGCCGCTAGAGGAACAATCTCCCAGCAAGGTTGTGGGCTTTGTGAGCCACCTCCATCCAGGCGGTGAGCGCGATTTTGGCCAGGATTTCTTCGGGCGCTCTTTTCCGCTCGTAAAAAAAGCGTCAGGAGATTAAGAGGCAAGCGCCGTCTGCTTCCTCTTCTCTTGTTATCTCTCTCCTGACACGGTTATTTTTTGCGGATGATGACGTTGTTGTTGCGGAAAAGGGTCAGTGCGCCATCGCTTTGCTAGCGCTATTTCGTAAGCGGCAACGCGCCACGCAGCAAATTGGGTAAAGGCTGCTCAGGATGCCCGCTCTCGTCTGAGCCCCTAGGTTTTACCACGCGACGCAGGTTGTTACTCGCCGCACTCGCCATTTGCGGTAGCTTGCCTGCAACTGGCGCTTTGAGGGGACGTTTGCTGGTAGTTGGGGCACTGGTTGCAAGGCTTGGCAGTGGGGTGTTGCTTTTCGATAAAAGCTTTGAAATTTCGCGCCACTGTAACTTATCTTCAGGCGTCAACAAGGATACTGCTTCGCCCGTTGCACCGGCTCGCGCCGTGCGTCCGATGCGGTGGATGTAATCTTCCGGTGCTTGCGGCAAATCATAGTTAATGACATGCGCGATGAGCGAAATATCAATTCCGCGAGCGGCAATGTCGGTGGCCACGAGAATGCGAAATCGCCCTTCTTTAAAACCCGCGACCGCTAAGTTGCGCTGACCCTGACTGCGACCCCCGTGCAACCTGGTCACTAAGTGTCCATAGGACTCAAGATAGCGCGTGACGCGGTCGGTGCGTGACTTGGTGCGAGCAAAGACCAGCACGGAGCCTTGACGGCTATTCAGCTGGTCCATTAAGGTGTCGTTCTTTTTTGCCACCGTCGTCTCAACCACCGATTGCTGAATCAAGGTCACCGGTTGCGAAACCGCGCCCACCGTGATGCGAATGGGCTCTTTTAAGAAGCGACTCGACAGTTTCTCAATATCGCTCGGTAAAGTGGCTGAGAAAAACAGGGTTTGCCTGGTTTTTGGGATGAAGCGTAAAATTTCATTCAACTGCGGCGCAAAGCCCATATCCAGCATGCGATCGGCCTCATCGAGCACTAAAATCTCAGTGGCTGACAAAGATACCGTCCCGCGCTTCAGGTGATCGACTAGTCTGCCTGGGGTGGCAATCAGGATCTGAGGACGTTTTTTGATCGCCCGCAGCTGATTTTGCATCGAAACGCCACCAATCAGTAAATTGCCGGTCAACTCCGGGGAAAAAGCCGTCAGCTGCTGCACCACTTCTAGGATTTGTGAGCCCAACTCGCGGGTTGGCACCAGAATTAGGGCAATTTTCTGGGGTAAGCGCATCAGTCTTGCAATCATCGGGATACAAAAAGAGGCGGTCTTGCCAGTGCCCGTCTGGGCACAGCCGATGACATCGCGGTGGGTTAAAATCGCCGGGATCGCCTGCGCCTGAATCGGGGTAGGGATCTGATAATTCATCATGGCAATCGCTTTACGAAGAGGATCGGGTAATTGAAGTTCATTAAAATGCTGCATAAGGGTACTCCTAAGGGTTGGGAGCACCATTTTTGTCTAGATCTTAGGCGCATTTTTACTCTTCAAAACACCTAAAAATTTTAGGCTTTTGCTTGACGGACCATCAAAAAGAGAAAAAAATACACCACCCATAGCCTTAAATCTTTCATGTTGAGTTGAGCTTAAATATTCGCCATCAAAAGGAAAAAACCGTCATGTTAGGACGTTTTGTTGGAAAAACCGCAGCTCAGCAAGAGACATGTTCCAGGTCACCGAGTTATAAGTCACCTCGTTTATCAAAACGATTGGACCATCAGTAAAGACCATGAGATCATCAGGCAGATTGAGACAAAACAGCGCTCAGGTTGAGGTTTGTTTGATGAATTTAAAATTTTTGAGTCCTAAATTCATAGCTTGGAGCTGAAACTAACACATCATCAATCTTTTGACTAGCTAAATAGTCAGTCTATTTTTTAAATAAATTTACTGAAAAAAATAAAGCTGCGTTCAGCGGTGAAATACCAAAAAAAAGACCTAGAAAAGCGACTGCCCTCATGGGTAAGCGGGTTTTGCGTGCCCGGGTTAACAGTTCCGGTTATCAGGGGATAGACAGGGGTGGCGGAGACAGGGCAGGTGAAAAAGTGAAGGCGGCAGCAGGCAGACCGAACAGCTCACAGCTATTTTGCGTGGTGCGCCTGGCAACTTCCTCAAGCGGCAGTTGCTTAACTTCGGCTAAGACTTTCGCAGTTTGCACAATCATCGCCGGACGGCACGGCTTGCCGCGATGGGGGAGGGGGGCTAAAAAGGGTGAGTCGGTTTCAAGCAGCAGGCGTGCCAAGGGTAGGACTTTGGCTGCAGTCCTCACCTCCTCGGCCTTTTTAAAGGTGAGAATGCCTGAAAACGACAGGTAAAACCCTAAGTCAATGCACGCCTGACCAAACTCCAGCGTGCCACTAAAACAGTGAATCACTCCGCGCAGTCTGCGGTGACGACTAGCGGCCATGCTTGCAGCTTGAGTGAGGGCCGCAAGTAAAGGCTCTTCGGCTTGTCTGCTATGAATGATCACCGGCAACTCGAGCTCCACTGCTAGCTCGAGTTGCCGGTTGAGGGCCTCGAGTTGTAAGGCAAGCGGGGGTTGTGGGTAAGCGGCATCCAGCCCGATCTCACCGATCGCCAGACAGCGGGGGTGTTGGGCGGCACTTTGCAGCTGAGCCAGGGCGTCAGGTTGGTGAATTTCTGCGGCGTCTTGCGGGTGGATCCCGACTGAGTGAAAAACTTCGGGGTGGGTCTCTGAGAGTTGCGCTAACGGCTTGAGGTCTGACAATTGTGTGCCGACGTTCAAAAAATACTGCACGCCCGCTTCTAACCCCTCTTGGATCAGCTGGGCGGGTGAAACGCCGCTATGGTAGGGATGCGACAAATGACAGTGTGAGTCAATGAGAGGGAAGCAAGCCTTACTAGACGAGTCACGAGAAGAAGCACTCGCGTCGTGACTCGCTTGTTGAGGATGATCTGGGGCAAAGCTCATAGGACGCGGCTACTTTTCTTGGGCATTTGCGGGCCCTGAGCCGCACTGCAGTTCATGAACGGCAGGGGGTAGGAGGAGGAAGAGGAGGAGGCTAAAGCTGAAGACGGCTGCTGCTGGTCATTGATACTCATAAGAGGACTCCCCCGCCTTTCCCCACGTTTTAGTGATGATCCGCTTCTTGTAAGAGCTGATCGATCAGGGCAATCCAGGCTGCCACCGGGTAGGCCCCTTCCATGCGGTAGCCGTTAATAAAGAAGGTGGGCGTCGACTTGACTTGTAAACTCTCAGCCGCTTGTAGGTCCAAGGCCAGTAATTCAGCAGTTTGTGGACTTTGTAAGCAGGCTTGCCAGTCAGCTTGCGGGAGCAAGCGGGCTGCAAGCTGGGTAGGAAACCCCGGCACAAAGCTTGCCTGCTGCTCAAAGAGCGATGGGTAGACGTCCGCAAACTTGCCGAGTTTTTGCGCACAAAGGACAACCTTGGCAGCTTCGCAGGCGGCTGGATGCAAGGTGGTAGGAATTTTAGGATTACAGCTTTGATCGAGCGGATAGTTGCGAAAAAAGACTTGAATTTTATGGGGATAGTGATTCAACACCGCGTTTAGGGTCAGCGCCCCGACGCTGCAATAAGGGCACTGAAAGTCACTAAATTCCACCACCTGGATGGGCGCTGTCGGCTGACGCTCGAGCACCGCTTCAGGCAAGCTGACTGGCCAGCGGGGCGTAGCCAGTATTTCCTTGACCAAACGCTGGATGGCGGTGGTGTCTTCTGGCGCCGCAAGCAGGGCGTGCAATCCGAACAAGGACAGTGCAATCCAGGCAAACGTGGTAGTTGCCATCGCTCCCCAGGGCTTGAAGGCAAAAGACGGCTGACTGGCCTGCTGCCTTCGGTTGAGTTGCCAGGCCACCCCCAAAAGCGTGAGGTTGATCAGGTCAATCAAGAGACACATCAGACAAAGGGTCTTGATTTGGGTCAGCATCAAGACGAGATAAAGCAAAGAAATCCCAGAAAAAGCCAGGGTGAGCAGCAGGATCCACCGGGCTGCGGGCTTGTGCCAATCAGGCTTTTTTTGCCAAAAAAACGCAAAAGCTAAGCCTAAAAACCCCCCTAAGCCTAGGCTGGAAAGGGGCAGGCCCCAAAAAAGCTCGGCAAATCGGCTGGCGGCCACTTGATCGCAGTTTAAGGTCTGACCAAAGTGACAAAAGGACTGGAACTGGGCCGTGCCGCCGCGCACCGCATAAAAGTGCCAGGAGCTAAAAGCCGCAAGCAGGGCTCCTAGGCCGCTGAGCAGCATGCCAATCAGTCTCAGGTGAGTGGTGGTGGAGAGGGTGGTCGTCGGCATTGAGGCTACTGACTTCACTGAACCACGCCTCCCATGCGGCCTGCGAAATAGAACAGGTATTCGGCAAAAAAGAGCAGTAAAAGCCCGCTCCCGATGCGCAAGGTTTGTAACCATGGACCGGATCGGGGCAAGATGTGCAAGGCGCCGCCCACCATCGTGATGGCAAGCAAGATCGTGCCTAAGCCCCAGGAAAAAGCAAACATCAGGAGAAAACCAAAAACTGCGGATTGGGTTTTGGCAATAAAGCTTAAAATCACTGTTAAAATCGGGGTGGTGCAGGGGGCTGCAATAAATCCTGAGGAGCAACCGAGCAGAAAAACGCTCTTCTTCCCTGCAGGACCTTTGGGGGTGAGGAGGAGGGGGGGGGTGGCGGCAGGTGAGGTGAGTGTGGGTTTGCGAGTGAACGGCGCTTTCACCAGTGCCAGCAGCTTGCTCCCCCACTGCGAGGGATCCCAGCTTAGGACTTCGAGCATCAAAAGGGCGGCAGCTGTCATGATGATCCCTAAGAGGAAGTAACTGGTCGCCCCTTGGGTGAGACTGCCAAAGACCTTCCCCGTCAGCCCGGCTAAAACCCCTAAAGAGGCATAAACCACCGTCATCCCTAAAATATAACTCAGGCTGCGGCTTGCAATCTCACGCCAACTTTGCTTTTCTACCCCTCCTATCATGCTGAGAGTGATGGGTAATAAGGGGTAGACACAAGGCGTGAGGCTTGAGAGAATACCACCACCATAGGCGAAAACCATCGCCAAGCTGAGTTGGGCGAGCGTGAATCCTGAGGCCGCCTGTCCGCCGATTTGCCCATCGAGTTGCAGGAGATGGGTGAGGTTATCCGTTAAATTTTGCATGACCGAAGAAGTAAGGGAGAGCATATTTTTAAAACATACCATGCTGGCATAAAAAGAGGAGCGAAAGTGCTGGGCTTCCCCGGAAAAAATCAGGCAGCAGCAGTAGCAGTAGCAGCGTTAGCCCCAGGGGGGGGTGGTCGTGGGTCTGGAACGCTGCGGCTGCTCGTTTTGCTTGGGCTGCTGATCTTGGGTGTGGGCGGCGTCGTCGGCGGTGGGCGTTGGTGGGAAGGGCGCAAGCCGTGGCCGCTGTCTTGGTGGAACGCTCCAGGGTGGTCGGGGCAAGCCGAGCGGATGAAAAAAACCCTGCGGATCCAGATTCCTTACGAGCCGGTGAGCTTAGATCCGTTGTTAGCAGAAGACGGCGTGGCCTTGCAGATGTTGCATTTCACTTCATTAGGGCTAGTGGGCTATGACGCCGCAGGGTTGTTGCGCCGCGAGTTGGCTGAGCATTATTCGGTCAGTGAGCAAGGCAAACGCTACGCCTTTCGTTTGAAGCCCGGTGCTTGCTGGTCGGACGGTGTCGGGTTGCAAATCAGTGATTTTATTGCCGCTTTTCAAAGGCTTGCCGATGGTCGTAAGGTGAGTAAGCTGTTGCCGCTGTTTGAGGTGATTGAGGGGCTAAAAGCCATTCGGGCGGGTCAGTTGCCGCTTTCGGCGTTAGGGGTTTTTGAAGAAAACGATCAGCTGATTGTGCGTTTGGAGCACGCGCAGCCGTCTTTTTTGCATGCCCTGACCCTGCCGCCTGCCTTTCCGCTGCGTCCAGCGATTCTTGAGCAAGCGCAAGGACTTTGGCCTGAAGAGGCACCGGTGATGGGGGCTTTTCAGATCGTTTTGCATCGTTGGGAGCAAAACTTTATCTTACGGCGCAACCCCCATTATCGGCTGTATGCGGGTGTCGTTGGCTTAGCAATGGACGAAATTCAACTGAAAGTCATTGCTGAGGACACCACCGCCATGGCGCTTTTCCTGCAAGGGCAGGTCGATTTAATGACCCGGGTCTCTGCTTTTGATTTGCCGCGTCTGCGCCAGGACGGTCATTTGCGGGTCTTTCCCTTTTTTGCGACCTTTTATCTGAGCTTCAACGTACGGAAAGCCCCCATGAATCAGTTGCCGCTGCGCCAAGCCGTCGCGTCTGCCATTCACCGTCAAGAAATTGTCGATATTTTGGGCTCAGGAGAACTGCCGGCGTGGAGCTGGATCCCACCAGGCCTGGAGGGCTATCAAAACGAGGCACCCTGGCGGTCACTCTTGCACGAAACGGCGCACGAAGCGCTACACGATATGGCGCAAACCCCAGCCGCGCGAATGAATTTTCCTGAGCTGGTGGCGGGATTTGATTCCTCTGCCCGCAATTCTCGCATCATGGAAAAAGTGCAAGCCGACCTGGCCAAAGAATTGCACTGGAAGATCACGCTGCAGCACTGGGACTGGAAGAGTTATCTGGCGCGACTGGCCTCCGACGATCCGCCGACCTTGTATCGCATGGCCTGGCTTGCGCCGATTCACGATCCGCTGTCTCATTTACAGGTCTTTACCAGCCACAATCCCAATAACTTCTCAGGCTGGTCCAACAGCGCCTACGATCAGCTGGTGGAAGAAGTCGCAAGCCTTGAGCCCGGGCCAGCAAGAGTGCAGAAAATTCAGGCAGCGCAACAGATCTTGCGCGAGCAGGCGATCGTCGTGCCGTTGTATCATTACGTCCAAACCCTAGGCGCGGCCAAACGCATTGAAAACTTGAAGCTGAACCCCTTTGGGATGCTGGATTTCGAGCACTTAACGTTTGCTCAAGACCCGTGATCGGGGCGAGCTTCCACGCTGCGCGCTTCAGGGGCCGGGTCGTGAGACGCCGCTTTGAAAACCAAAAGAAGTAGAACCAAAAGAAGTAGAATCCAAGGAGAAGCCCCCCGTGCTGACGATCCCTTCCCCACCCCACTGTCCCCCTGCGCTGTCTTACTCCAGTCCGCTGCTCTCGGAGATCCCGGGCGTGCAGCACTATTTTGGCACCCTCCAACAACCGCTGCCCCGTCCACTTGCGCCCTTCATGGATCCGATGTTCTGGGCAGAGCACAAACCGAGCTGGGAGCAAGTGCACGGCACGGCGCTCGTGGAAGTGACCCAGAGTCGGCAGGAGTGCGGGACAGTCGATGCCTTGTGGAGCAGGCGCGTGTATTGTCCGGTAGCGGTGGTGACTGCGGATTGTGTGCCCCTCTTGCTTGCAGACGTGCGGGCTCAAGCGGTGGTCGCGGTTCATGCCGGCTGGCGCGGGACGCTCGCTCAGATTGCCTGCAAGGTCTGGGCAGAGCTCGAGCAACAAGGCTTTCAAGCGAAAAACTTTGTGGCGGCCCTAGGCCCTGCCATTGGTCCTTGCTGTTACGTTGTGAGCCAAGACTTATTCTATCAGTTTCATGCGCAATTCCCAGCCTGGGTCCAGCCGCCTGCCCAGGTTGAGCAGGGTTTTCGGTTGGATTTGCGCGCTATTCAGGCAGAGCAACTGCGTCGCATAGGGTTTGCGGCAGTGGAGGTGAACTCAGAGTGCACGTGCTGCACGAAACAGCGAGCAGTGGTGAGTAGGAGGCTCAGCGGCAACGCCATGGGCAGCGAGGGTGGGCGCCAGAATCACGATCCCCAGGAGGGAGCGCAAAACGACGAGCGCGCCTACCGCTATCACAGTTATCGCAGGCAAGGGCAGCAGCAGACGGTCGTGGCAAGCAGCAGCAATCATTCTACTGTTGACTTAGCTACTCACTTGCCGGGGAGTCTGTCAAAGCAGCGCCAGCTCTCCGTCATTGCGCTCACAGGGAGCGCGGTTTGAGGCGGGTGGTCGGGCAAGGTGATTTTGTAGTGGCGACGCTTTAAAGAGTGATCTGCCAATCGGAAGGCGCGGCTCGTCGAATGAGGAATTGCTCAGCCGGGCTGAAGCCGTTCTTCTCAAGGCGCAAAAAGATGAGGAGATAGTGGGGCAGTCGCAAGCACTCAATTAATAAATCTACCTCAGCAAGCGTAATCCCAGCATTGTTTAAATAGAGCAGTACGAGTTGAGGTATGTCATTTAATTTTTTATTAATTTTCGGCAAGCCGTTACCTTGCAGGCGGCTATCGTTTAGACTGAGCCCAGTGAGAAAAGGTGAATTTAGAAACTGACTAGCAAGTTGGGTTGCGGATTTTTGACTGATCAAACAGTGATCGAGGGAGACGATCAAATCACGATCTGCATATTTAGATTGCTTGCTGATTAGCTCCATTTCTTGATCCTCGATGCGCGTGCGGGGAGGAGGAAATTTGGTAGACAAGCCCTTGAATCTTTCAATTGCAAGGTGGGTCAGCCAGTTTTTACTTGCGGCAGCTAGCGAAAGAGTGTCCTTGCATGGGAAAATGGATTCCACCGCAAGTCCACGGATGCGAGGTCTCTGAATGAATCAAGCTTTGAGCGAGGAAGGTTGCCCCTGTTTTGGTGATCCCGCTGTGCAGGAGATTGAGCGATTGGAGATGGGTCAGGAAAAGTACTCGTGACAGGTCTTTGACGCCTGCATCGCCAATTTCATGGAAGTCAAGGGTAAGTGAGGTGAGCGAGGTTCGCGGCAGGGCTAAGGCGAGATGTTGCGCTCCTTGCGGCCTCTTCTGGTTAGTTCCGAGGTCAAAGGGTTTTCAATGGCATCTGGGGGAGCACTTTGGCCATTCGACTGACCCTGGTGGCTCTAAGTCTATTCACGGCTAGGTCTAATTCCACGGCGTGCGTGAGGCGAGGAAAAGGATTCCAGGTTGCCTCAGGGATCTCATCGGGTCCGTCGGTGGTCGCTCGCAAGCGAATAGCCACCCGGGGAAAATGCCCTGCTGCCTCGGATAGTAAAAAGTGATCGAGCTCGGCCAGGTCAGCGAACTCAAGTTTCACGGCGTTTGAGAAATAAGGCAGCCTTGCTGTAGGGGCACGGGTGTTTTGCCTAAGAAATTGCTGGTAGGTCAACTATTGCACATCTGAGAGCTGTTCCTGGCCATGTTGTCTTCGGTAGGCAATATCGGGATTGGCTAGCGTCAGTTGTTGTGTCAAGTGCGAAGAGCAAAGCATGAGATGGAGAAAGGATTTCGGGTTTAAGTCAGCCGCCAGGGCTCTGAGCAATGCTCCAGGTAATTGAGTCAAGTCAGTGACTCCAGCGAGCGGGAGGGGGTTTGCCGGAAGCTGGGATTTAGGCTGCGAGAATGCTACCCCTGCTTAGGCGGCTTGCAAGACTCTAAGTGTATAGACCAGGCTGAGGCAAAAAATAAGCAAGGGCTGTTGAAGTTTAAGTAAATTTATATTTTTATTATTGAAGAGTCGAGCGCAAAAAGCCAGAAGAAAGAGAAGGGCAACAGATGGTTGTTTGCAGCCTAAGTTTAGGCTTTGTCAGAGGGTCAAGGGCTTACGCGGGATGCCCGGGGTTTTGTCCCGAAAGGGATAGGACGACGACGACGACGACACGCGAGCGAGTCTTCTACGAACGCTGTTAGTCAACACAAGCAAGGGCGTAAAAAAGGCATCGCCTGTGACAGGCAGAGCAGCAATTCTGAGGGGGTGACGTTGAAGCAGCACCCCAGCACTCACAGTCCTTACGCTCTTAGTCTTGCACTCACAGGAAAATTGGCTGCGGTTTAGGGCGGGAGGGCGAGCGCGGCAATAGGAGGATGTGCGGTTCAAAATAAAGACTCAAAGGTGATGTGCCAGTGAGGAGGCGCGATTCGCCTGATGAAGTGTTGGGCAATCTGGCTAAGTCCGTTCCCAGCAAGATCAAGCGCGAACGCTGGGTGGGTCCCTGAAAAGCGCTCCATCAATAAGCAGACCTCGTCTAGTGTACCGCCAGTTTCGCTTAAATCCAGGCTCCTGAGAAGAGGTACGTCAGCGATTTTTTGAATCATTTATTTCAGGCCGTTGCCCTGAAATCGGCAACCCTGAAAATTGAGATAGCGGAAACGGGGTAAATTTCGCAACTGGCCAGTCAGTTGGGTTGCAGCGCTCTGGCTGAGGCGGCTAAAACTTAAATAGAGAGTAAAAAAATAGTCTCGATATTGGTAAAGATCCATCATCATTGCCATCAGAGCACTCGTTGAGTAGCTTTTCCTTGGGTAGATGGATCTCGGGAGGATGGATCGACAGCAGTGGAGGGCTCTCTATTCTTGTTTGGGGTAGAGCTCTGAGCTGTATTTTTTTGACTGCAAGCGGCAAATTATTGAACCTTGAGTTCAAGTCGGTGAGGTCAGATGCAATTAACGTTTGAGCAAGGAAGGTGGCACCTGCGGCGGTAATCGCGTTACCCATGAGATTGAACGATTGCAGAGGCGTCAAGAAGAGCCTCTCGGGAGAGGTCTTTGACGCCTGGGGTGCCGATTTGATTAACGGTAAGGTTGAGCGCTGTGAGAGCTGTCTGTGGTAAGCCCAAGGTGAGACTTTGCGCTCCTTGGGGGCCAATCCGGTTACCTTCGAGGTTAAGGGTCTTCAGTGCCCTCTGGGGGAGGACTTTGGCCAGTCCGCTGGCCCTGGCGGGTCCAGGTTGGTTCACGGCTAAGTCTAATTCCACGGCATGCGTGAGGCGTGGAAAAAGATTCCAGGTTGTTTCAGGAATTGCGGGGGCGGGGTGAGCCTGAAAGCGGAAGGCCACCCGGGTAAAATGCCCTGCTGCCTCGGATTGTAGGAAGTGATCGAGCTCTGCCAGGTCAGCGAGCTAAAGTCTCACGGCGTTTGAGCAATAAGGCAGCCTTTTCTTAGGTTCTCGGAAGTTTTGCTTGAGAAATTGTGGGTAGGTCAACTGTCGCACGTCCAAAAGCTGGTCCTAGCCAATGCCGTCTGCGGTAGATAATATCATCGGGAGTGAGGGTCAGTTGCTGTGGAAAGTGCGAAGAGCAAAGCGTGAGATGGATAAAAGATTGCGGGTCTAAGAAGGCTGCGATGTTTCTTAAGGGGTTTCCAGGCATTTCAGTCAAGGCATTGCCAGCGGTACCTAGCCCGTGAGTTTCTGGGGTTGCAAAAGTAGGTAGATGAATGAGGGGCGGCGGTCGCGGGTCAGGCTGCGAGAAGGTCGCGCCCGCCTCGACTGGTTGAGGTAAGGTGAGCACGCCGAGAAGGCAGAGAAAAAAATGGAGCAAAGGGTGCTGAAGCGTCGGGATTCTCATACTGGTGCTGAGTGATCGCCGGTTCGGGCGAAAAAAGCCAGTAGAAACCGCAAGGGGTTAGGGTGCTTCTTGGCGCGTTTGGCACTTGAAAGATCAAAATTTTGCTCTCATCAATGCACACACCTTCAATCCATACCTCTTCATCGAAAGGGGGCATTTGCCACTTGTTTGGCTTGGCCGCCCGACAGAACCCTGAAGTCTCGACTCTTAAGGGCCAGCGGTAGCGCGTGCTTCATGGTTGGTTGTCGGTTTTCTTGGTTACTTTTGACCATCAAGCAGCGTCTGGTCCCACAGTGCACGCTCAGCTACCTCTTCTTGCCAGGCTACTTGATCATTTCTTAAAGCCAAAAAGCTTGTGTTCAGGTCGCAAAAGAAGATCTTTTTTTGCAACCCCTTACTTTTAAAGTTTTCTGAGGCTGGTTATTGATGCTAGGAGTCTCTTTCACCACTTATCTCTTCATTGTAGATAATATACTATTTGTTTAATTTTCTGCAAGTTCCTGGGGAGGGGAGATCCTTAGGATAGTGTGGGGCATGAGATGTGCATCTCCGCGATCTGCATCTAGGCAGGAGCGGCAATCTCTCGCCCTACCTTGGTGCCTAGCAAGGGCCTATTGTGACCCCGCGTTTTCCTCTGCCTCAATCCCTTATCTTGAGATCGCTTTTGTTCGCGCTTGCTCTCTCACGCTCTCGCAGACTCACATAAACTGCTGGCACAAAGTGAGGAGGTTTTGGAAGGCAGCCGGTGGACTTGCTTCAAAACGGAGAGCTTT
The DNA here is from genome assembly GCA_043732485.1 of Oligoflexia bacterium. GTDB lineage: Bacteria > Bdellovibrionota > UBA1018 > UBA1018 > UBA1018 > JAYTHP01. The sequence continues at coordinate 12,151 of JAYTHP010000114.1, read as the reverse complement.
GCCGCTCACTGGGTGCTCGAAGCCTAACACCCGGGCATGGAGCGCTTGACCGGGCAGCTGTTCGATGGCTTCTTGAATGGCGCGCGGCAGTTGCTTCCACTTCGGATCACGCGTCGTGGGCGTGCCGTACAGGGGGTCGCCCAGGATCGCGTGTCCGGCGCTTTGCAAGTGTACCCGCACTTGGTGGGTACGGCCGGTTTGCAGGCTGACTTCCAGCCAGGAAGCAAAGGGTTTTTTCTGGGGTAAAGCAAAATGGAGGCGCGATTGCACCTGGCTGATGGCAAGCCTGCTGCGCGAGTTTTTTGGGTGGATCGACATCTTGGTGCGTTCGCTGGGGTGCCGACCGATTTGGGTGCGGATTTCGAGTGGTTTTTTGAAGGTTTCCGGGTCCGAGGGCGCGCCGTAGCATAAGGCCCAGTACTTGCGCTCAATGGTGTGGGCCGCAAAAGCGGCCGATAGTTTCAAGTGCGCGCGGTCGGACTTGGAGATGACTAACGCTCCGCTAGTGTTTTTATCCAGTCGGTGCACGATCCCCGGGCGTGCGACCCCGCCAATCCCGCTTAAGTCGTGAATTTGGTACAACAGCCGGTGCACTAGGGTGCCCGTGAGTTGCGTGGGGGAGGGATGGACGGTGAGGCCTGGCGGCTTATTGATCACCAGTAGGTCGGAATCTTCAAAGAGAATGTCCAGTGCGCCTTCTTCGGGGATCAGCGTCAGCGAGGTAAGCGGTGGAATTTCCAGCCGAATCACGTCACCTGGCACTAGCAGTTGGTGGGGCTTGAGGGGACGCCCGTTACGAGTGATTTTCTGGGCAAGCATCAAATTTTTCAGTTGATTGCGACTGAAGTGCGTTTCTTCCAGCAAGGAAGGAAGTTTTAAGGCTTGAAAAAGCGCTAAATCCGCGCGCAAGGGAGGCGTCGTTGTCGTAGGAGGAGGGTCGTTTTCTCCAGTTGCGTTGGGGGTTTCAGGGCCGGCTGCGGCGGGAACGATCCAAGTCAGTATTTTTGTTTCTTCAGTCATCTCAAGCTGGGTTATAGCGCGATAAGTACTCAAGAACTACTCTTTCCTGCGGTAGGCGGAGAGTTTTTGCAATTTGGATGACAAAACCCCGCACATAGACCCTGGCTGGGAGCTTTGAGAAGTGCTCATTTTCTAGCGCCAAGATATAGTGTTTCGGGATTTTGGTGGTGGCGTTGAGTTCTTCGACCGATAATTTGGCGGCAATGCGGCTGAGTTTCAGTTGGTTGCCGGTCCAAGGTAAGCTGGCATCAAAAGCAGGTGGCAGGACCGGGGAGGAAGCCGCAGCCGATGCAAAGGGGGAGTCGTCGTTGTCGGTGGTGGCGGTAGCAGTTTGCGTGGGGAACGGCTCTGAGAAATTTTTGGAGTTGCGAGCAAACGCTTGATCACCCTCATCGCTGTAGGGTGATGCGTAGGCACTGAGTGAGGTGGGATGCTGCGGCGGCCGAGTTGTGGCGGGATAGGTGGTGGTGCTACTGCTGCTGTCGCTGTCGTTGAGGGACACCGAGGGCGGGGGTGCGATGGCAGGAAAGTGGTTGGCGTCGGTGCTTGGGGCAATGAGGAAGGCCTCGGAAAGGGGTTGGCAGCTGGCAAGCGAAAAATCACCGATGCTAAAGGGGTCTTGAACGGTCAGCGCGCTTGAGGATTGCGACCGAGGCTCGGCGGACGCGGGGTTTGACGCAAGCGCGAAGGGATGACTGAGCGGGCCTGAGGGTCCGAGCTGAGTTTCTGGTTGTGGGGGGGTGAAGAAGTCCTCTTCTTCTAAGAACTTACAGCGATGATCGTACTCGTGGCGCAGTTTGGGATCGGTTAAGACGAGATAGGCTTCTTCAATTTTGGCCAGCGCCTGCTCGCGTTCTTCGCGGGAAATCAGGGTGTAGGTGGCTAGACTGTCTTTTTGAAACACCGATTTGCTTTTCAGATAGCCGTACCTGACCTCCTGCGAGGAGGCGGTGTTGTGGATATCAAGGATTTCGTAAAGGGTGGCTTCGTTGTAGAGCGTCATTTTTTTCCTGGAGGAAGAATGCAATTGACGATGTTTTCAAGATTTTGGGTCGACTTGGAATGGGGAAAAGCGAGCGGTAACGGCTGTTTGCGGCGCACGGCCTGCCAGGCATTGTTGTCGTAATCAAGCGAGCCTGCGTAATTGGATTCAATACCAAAATACTTCTTACAAATCACCTTCACCGCCGTGCCGATGTCGTGATCGTTTTGTGTCCGGACTTGGTTAATGATCAATTCTAACTGAAAACGGGCGATTTCCGCTTTTAGATGAAGGGCTAATTGCGGACTCATGCGGTTGGCCTCGCGAAACAAATCAGCAGGGGTGGTAATGCCGCTTTGCTCCTGGGCATCCATGGCTTGCCCGATGATCGGGTGTAAAGCGGCAAGCGCCGGGGCTCTGGAGAGTTGCTTGAAGTAGGCGCTTTTGATGAAACGGTAACTGTTTTCAATGGAAGTGGGTTCCGGCAACAAGACGATAATGCGGATGGTGCTGGCGAGAAAAAAATCAATGGTGCTGGCAGCCGTGCCTGCGCCTAAGTCAAAAACCAGATAGTCGGCATCAATTTGCTGCAATTTCTGCAGTAAATCGTTTTGCTGATGCGGGCTCGTTTGGGTAACGTTCACCGCATCGTGGGCGCCACTAATCAGCCCTAAGTTGTGAATCCCGGTAGGAACAACGCACTGTGAGAGGTTTTGAATGCGGTGGTTAAAAAAATCACTTAAGGAGCGCTTCGGGAGATCAATGCCTAGGGTGGTGTGGAGGTTGGCGCCCCCTAAATCAAGGTCCACGAGCACGACTTTTAAGCCGCGGCGTGCCAAAATAATGGCAAGGCTTGAGGCAATCAGGCTTTTACCGATACCACCTTTACCGCCACCAATGGCCAGCGTCTCGCGCACGCGCGACGTGGCGGCAGGCGGCTGAGAGCAAACAGGCCTTAAAAGGCTTGCCTCACTCAGCGGGTCAAACGGCATTCTAACGGCCTGCTCTTGCTGCTGCTCCATGAATCAACGCCTTCTCCCTCAAATGGTATGCGCACACACGCAACGCTTTTTTTCCCACTGCTACCCGTTATGGCAACCCTTTGTTTTTTGCGGATGGGGCTGCTGCTGATCTCCTCAAAAGGGCCCCGGGGGCCGTGGTGTGTAGATATTAACCGAATGCTGTCATTAGAGTCTTCGGCCGGAGGCTTAAAAAAATGAAATAAAATCAATAAAAATTTCTCAATCCTGATAAGCGGGCGAGAAGTCGGGCGGTGGGGAGGGTTCGTCGAACGCCTGGTGCGCAATCTTTTACGCACTTTAAAGTCAGTTTGGGTAATGAATTACTCTGGTCACAGGAAAACCCCTGCGCCAGGCCATTGACGGGTCCTCGGTGCTTCCTAAGTCCTTTAAATGATGGGAGAATAAAAAAAAATAAAAATAAATTTGGTCAACTATTATGGCACCGAGGTTGCTTATCCCTACCAACAAAAGCGACACAGGAAAGTCGTCAAGCGAGCGAGGTGAGCGTCGCAATGGTTCAAGCGGAACGCGCCCCCCGGGTCTTTGAAGCAGGTCTTTGGAACTTGGACAACCATCAGTGGGGATTGATAAAGGGGGGGGGGTAGGAAAGGAAACTTATGAAAAAAACCTTGAATTGGGCGGTGGCAGTAGCTCCTTCGCCAGCGATGAGGCTCTCACCTGCAAGCGGCGGGGTGATGACGGGTACGGCGGCTTGTTTGCAAAGTGACTTGGGGGTTTTGGGGTTTGCACGTAGGGGTGATTTGCATTTGCTGCGAAAAAGCTGGCATTTTTTGATGGGGATGTTGATCGTTACGCTTTACCAGACCGGCCGTTGCACGCGCGAGCAGGGCATCCGAGTGCTACTTTTCTTCTTGGCGCTGAATGTGAGCTCCGAGTGTCTGCGCTTACGCTATCCCAGCTTTAATCTGTGGATTTTAAAGTTCTGGGGGCCACTGATCCGCCGTCATGAGGTGCAAACCATGAGCGCGATTCCGCAGTATTTGCTGGCGGCTTTGCTGATGGTGAGCTGTTTTCCTAAAGCCATTGCCGTTTTAAGCCTGCTCTACCTGGCCGTGGGAGACCCGGTCGCCTCGCTGTGTGGCATTTTATGGGGCCATCTCGGGCCGCGTTTTTCTTTTGCACCGGATAAAAGCATGGTGGGGACGGCAGCGAGCATAGTGGTTTGTATCGCTTTATCTTGGATTTACCTCGGGGTCATGGGAGTGAATACCTTTTGGGTGGGGTTTTTAGGGGGAATGGTGGGCGGAACGGCTGAGCTGGTGCCGCTCGGTTGGGATGATAATTTTACGATTCCGGTGATTTCAGGGGTGGGCCTTTGGTTTTTATTTCAAATCTTTGGACTAGCGCTTTAAGGCGGGGTGGGTCTCAGCCCAAACTCGCGGATCTTGACTTGCGGCAAGTCGGGTTTTCAGGCACTTTGCTGAAAAGAAGCACCGACCGCCCACTCAACCGCCCGCTCCACTCGTCAAGGGTGATGAAAGCCCAGCATGGATCTACTTGAGTCTTTATTTCAAAAAATCAATCAGCTCCACTTTGATGACTTCTTAGACCTCCCCCTTTTGACTTGGAATTCACGGTTGCGCTCGTCAGCGGGCCGATTTTTACCCGGTCGGCGCAGCTTGGTATTTCCGTTAGCCGCGAAAATTGAAATTGCCAGCTACTTAAGAGAAGAGCCAGAGGCCGAGCACCTCGTGCAAGACACGCTGGGGCATGAAATGATCCATTTCTGGTTGTGGCTGAGGCGCAGGCCTTATGGCCATAACCCTGAGTTTTATAGCAAAATGCGGGCAATGGGGGTGAGTCGTTACAATCCCGTGCCGCGCTTACGGGCCAGTCGCTATCTTTACCGCTGCAACTTTTGCCAAAAAACCTTCCCCGCTCGCAAACGGCTTGGCTTATCGGCTTGCGCCCGCTGTTGTCAGGAGTTTGCCCATGGCAAGTTTGATGCGCGCTTTCAGTTGGTGCAAGTCGTTTAAGCGTCTGTCTCGCGTGTTCTCCGTCAAGGCTGCTCGGAGGTCGCCTTCGTCGTCCGCTCCTTCAGCAGGTAGCGGATGGCGGGTTTGAGGCGATGTTCGGTGTCAGACGCCACCGCTGCCAAGCTCTCAGAGTGCGGATACGCTTTTTGTAAAGTAAGTAGCTTTTTCATCGCCAACGCTTGTAAGGAGGAAACGGTGTGATCGCCCTCTTGCACAGCATAAGTGGAGAGTGCGCTTGCTAACTCTAAGGCCCACCCTTCGGATTGCAAGCCCGCTTCGACTTGGTGGTTCAAGCGGATAGCAAACTCAATCACGCAGTGTGGGATTTGGTGGGGATATGCCAACGTTTGCTCCCGTAAAGTGGTCCGCGAAGGGATGCTTTGAAAGGTCTCTGCAATACTTTCAAGCGGCCGCGTGTCGTCGTTGCCTGGCGGCAAGCCCCCCTCATCGTCAGGCGTCAACAGTGCGGGAACGGAGCGCTGATGCGGCGCACCCCGTAAGGGGTTTGAGGCTTCGGTTGCGGCTTTGGGTTGATTTTTTTTGACTAAACGCAGCAACCTCTGGGCAACGCGGGAGACCAGAGGCGTTTTCGCCTGCTCCAGGGAGGCCGCGTCTCCCGGCGAGAGGTTCACCGTTTGATTCAAAAGCCCGGCATGGTTGGAGAGCGTTAAGCCGAACCAGCTGATCAGTAAACTCATGCCCAAGAAGCGTAACTTGAAACGGCGCCGCCTGGAAGTGGCCTGCTTCATGGGGCCTCCTCTGGTGCCACTTCTGAAACCACCCCTTTCGGCTGCCGGTGCGCAGGATGGGGGTGAGAGTCATGAGGCAGCTCAACTCGCGGCGCCGATCCGGCAATTCTTCCTCGCGCCTGGAGGTTGGGGCTGCCATAGGCGCCCGCTTGGAGAGCGTTATAATCCAGCAAGATACGACTTTTACACTCATAGAACGCCGCCTCATAGATCGCGCTTTGTTCCGCAGAGGGGCTTGTGGCGGCTAAGCGGTCGGCAAAAAGAGCTTCAATGGCATAACTCCCCCAGGGCAGCCTATCGCAAGCGGGGATACCAGCGAGATCGGGGACGGGGCCGTCTTCGGGACAAAGCGCATGAGGATAACCGCACGTGCCCATAATAGCACCCAGTTCACCGGGGGAGTTTCCGCCGGAGCGCATCGCCGAGGCGTAGCGTCTTGCTTGTTGGTTGCTCCAGCCTTGGGGACAGTCGGAATGAGGTCCTTCATGGATGAGTGTCAGTAATCGCTCTTCGGCCTTTCTCCCGTCCCTGCCATAATCGGTAGGCAGGATGATCAGCCCTACCCGCGAGGAGTCGCACTTGACGCGAATCACTTCCCCTTGAAAGAGGTAGGAAAGCCAGATCGGGACCTGAAAGCTCTCAGCTGATAGCCAAAGCGCAGTACCCAGATTGTTGGCTAAAATTTTTCCTTTGCCACCCGGTAATTCCGTACTCGAACTGATGATAGCACCTATTTCTGGTGGTTCGTAATCCAAGACTTGGCTGGGGTGAATGGGGTGCTTAATCCGTGCTGCCAGGAATTGCGACAGATCTGCCGTTTGGTAACCGCCAAAGACCTGAGCAAAGCGATGAAAGTGCTCCCGGTCGTAAGTCTCAAGCTCGCTAGCCTGCAGTTCCGGGAGTTTTGTGAGATCTTGACGCGCTCGTTGCGCAGGCTCTTCAAGAACCGGCTGGCGGGGCTTTTCGGTTCGCTGCTTGGCGACCCTGGACTGCTTGGCTTCGCCGCAGCCGCTCAAAATTAGCAAAGTCGGTGCAAGGGCAAGCGCTGGAGTCAGCAGCAAACCCCACCCTCTGCAGAGGGCTTTTGCTCTGAGACCCATCGCTCGGGTGTGGGTTAAGCCCAAAGCAGTGCCTAAAGCCGCCTGCGCTTGCTCCTGCGCTTCAGACGGTCGGAACGAGGGGGAGAAAAAATCTTGTTTTAACAGGCCCATAGCGAGGTTTTTTACCAGCCTTCCCTGGGAAGTCAATGGCTTTCGTTGCCCGGGCTTGCGGTCTTCTGTTAGGCCCTGCTGGAGCGGCAAGGGAGGGTGTAGACCCGACCTCCAAGCTGACATCCCCCTTGCCAGCCTGATGCGGAGTGGCGGCGGGGCGGGGGGTGTTGGATGGGCGGTCTCGTCTGGCGCGGTAAAGAGCGCGGTGCGGCAGATAGAGGGTTGTGCCTGGCCAGGAGATCGGGTAAGAAATCGGGGAAGAAAACTGCGTCAAAATGACCAGAGAAAGAGTGAGCAGCCCGATGGTCGATCCAACCGTTTTCAAGATAGGTGATAGCGTCTCTGGCAAGCCGCTTTTAGCCTATCGTTTTGATTTTTCTGGGCCTGATTTTTCCGAACCTCAGAAGCTGCAAGGAGGCGAGCGCGTGACCTCAGCGCCTGAAGTGCTGGTCTTAGGGGGCGTGCACGGAGATGAAAAAGAAGGCGTGATTTGCGCCATGGGTTTAATTGAGCATTTAAAGCTTTACCCGGTCGAAGGACTCCGCATCACGCTGATCCCGGTGTTTAACCCTGATGGCTGGATAGGGAGTTGGCGGGTCAACGGCAACGGCGTCGATTTGAATCGCAATTTACCGACCGCCGATTGGACAGCGGAGGTGAGCTCGGAGCGCTATCATCCAGGGCCAGCCGCTAACAGCGAGCCTGAGACCCAGGCGCTCGTGCAATGGCTTGCAAAAACCCCTCCGCACTGGCTGCTGAGTTTGCATTCCTGGTATCCGTTGCTCAACGTCAACGGAGCCTGCGAAGAAGAAGCGCTTGCAATTCAAGCGCGAAACGGATACCGCATTGAAAAAAGTATTGGTTACCCCACGCCTGGGTGTCTCGGGACTTACGCGGGACTCGAGCGGGCGATACCGACGTTAACCTACGAAATTGAGCGAGGGCAGAAGCCGGATATCCTGCTGGAGCAGCATCTGCCGGGCATTTTAGCAGCCTTTGCCGTGGTGAGAGAAAAAAGCAGAAAACCTGAGAAGAAGCAGGCTTTGCAGGAAAGCAAAAAGTTTGTGAAGTATTAGAGAGGAGACAAGAAGAGAAAAAGAGTCTTTCGGTGAGAGCGGCAGGTGAGAGCGCCTGAAGGTTTCAGGAGCAAGTTTTCTTTTCAAGAGATCGAACTTTGAAAGGCTGTCTGCGAACCCCGCCTGCGAAGACCTCTCTGGTTTTTAACGTCCTCGTGCTCGTGTCTTTGCCGTCTCGTGATCGTCTTTGTGATCGTTAAAGCACAGGAAAACTAAGGAAAGCCCAAAGGAACCCCTCCCCTATGTCCCCTGATAAGTCCCCTGAATCCTCCGCAAACTTTCATCTTGAAACCCATAGCTTGCAGCAAAAAATCGAGCAGGCCTACCTACAGTCCGGAAGTGAGATCTTTCAAGACGAGTCACTGCTGCTGGCCTTAGACACGGTCATGGACGGGCTTGAGCAGGGCATTTTACGAGTGGCTTCCTTTGAACCAAACGATGAACCAAACGATGAACCAAGCGAGGGGGAAGCAACTCGTGGGAAAGAACCCCACAGCGAGCCGCTTAAGCGCCAAGCGTCGGGACAGTGGCGGGTGCATGAGTGGTTAAAAAAAGCAATCCTGCTACATTTCCGAAGAAGGCCTACCGAGCGGCTTGAGGTGTCGCCTGGTTCCCCGCTCTCTTTCTCGTTTGTCGATAAAATAGCCGTGCGGCAATGGACGGGGCAAGAGGGGGTGCGAGTGGTGCCTCCGGCGGTGGCCAGGCGCGGCGCTTTTATCGATCAGGGGGTCATTTTAATGCCCAGTTTTGTCAATGTCGGAGCGTACGTTGGCAGCGGCACTATGGTCGACACCTGGGCTACGGTGGGCTCTTGCGCGCAGATCGGCAAGCGGGTGCATTTATCGGGTGGGGTGGGCATTGGGGGCGTCTTAGAGCCGCTGCAAAACCAGCCGGTGATCATTGAAGATGATGTCTTTATTGGCAGTCGCTGTGTGGTTGCCGAAGGAGTGCGGGTGGAAGAGGGGGCGGTTTTAGGGGCAGGAGTGGTGCTGACTGCAAGTACTCGTATTTTAGATGTTTATTCGAGTTCTCAGCCGATTGAGTATCGTGGCAGGGTGCCACGAAATAGTGTGGTGATCCCGGGCGCCGCGCTCAAGCAATTTGCGGCGGGGGAGTTTTCGGTGGCCGTGGCGCTGATTATTGGTGAGCGCAGCGCTCAAACTGATCGTAAGACGTCGTTAAATCAACTTTTAAGAGATTTCCCGCTTTTTTCGTGAGAGTAAGGCGAACGATGACCCTGGGTGTGGTTTGGGTGCAGGAGAGAGAACTGAAGTAGGCGCAAAAGTGGGGAAGAGGAAATTGTGCTCTTTCCAAAAGCTCAGTGGACAGTAAGCCCTGGGATATGGGAGAACTTTTTGCAGAAGGAAACAAAAAAATGAGTGTCACCTTAAGGACTTTGAAAAACGCCCTTTTGACGAAAGGGCTGCGATCTCAGCAGCCGCCGAGCAAGCGCTGTGGGAAGGGAGTCAGCGTAGGCATTTTCGTGGTCGTTGGCGTTTTGGCAGGTATTGGGGTGCGGGTTGTGTTTTCTTCCTCTTGGCAGCAATCAGCCAGGCTGGGTACTTTAGCCAGTGGGGTGGGCGGCTCGGTGGCTTGGGCGGTAGATTCGCAGGCGCCCTTGCACGCACCGGCGCACGCGGAAAAACCCGCTCCGTTTCGGGTGGGTTTAGTGCTCGATAAGGGGGGTAAAGACGATGAGTCTTACAACGCCTCGGCCTATAAGGGGGCGATGCGCGCGCAAAACGAGCTGCACGTGCTTATCAAACATGTCGAAGCGACGGATGAAAACGCCTTTGAGCCGTTTTTACGTAATTTTGTCAAAAAGAAGTTCGATCTTATTATTTCTATTGGGGCCTCACAAGCCAGCGCCGTTGAGAAAATGGCGAAGCTTTACCCTGAACAGCACTTTGTAATTTTAGATGCCCAGTTAAATTTACCGAATATCAACTCGATTGTTTTTCAAGAGCACGAGGGATCGTTTTTAGCAGGCGCACTGGCAGCCCAGATGTCAAAAACTGGAAAATTAGGGTTTATTGGCGGGATGGAGATGCCACTCCTGCGACGCTTTGAGCGGGGGTATTCGGCGGGGGCGCATTACATTCATCCGCAGATGAAAGTAATGGTCAATTATGTGGGGGTAACGGCTGACGCTTGGAGTAATCCTGCCAAGGGCAAGGAGTTGGCTTTAGCACAATTTGCGGCTGGGGTGGATGTCATTTACGGCGCAGCCGGTGCATCGGGGATTGGCCTTTTTGACGCCGCAGAAGAACAGCACAAGTGGGTGATTGGGGTAGATTCTAATCAAAACGGGGTGCGACCGGGCACGGTGTTGACTTCGATGGTCAAAAAAATGGATGAGGCGGTTTTTGCAGTTTGCAAGCGGAGTCAGGCGGGTCAGTTTGAGGCGGGGGTGAGTCGCTTTAATTTGGCGAACCATGGGGTGGAGCTGGCGTTTGATCACTTTAATGAAAAGCTCATTCCGGCTGCAGTCAGGAAAAAACTGCAGGAAATTGAGGCAAAAATCATCTCAGGAGAGCTAAAAGTTCCTGATTTTTATCAAGAAGGTTTGCAGCAGCACTCTAAAAGCTCACGCTTGAACCTGAATCAGGCGCCAGCGCCGTGGCTGGCTGAAAGCTAAGGGAGGATGCTCTGACGGTGAGCGGCATGCAACCCCCCTGCCCCCCTACCTCCTTGCTTCAGTCTAACGTCCCCGCTCGGCCGTTGCCCGAGGCGGGTGTTGCCGTTGAGATGAAGGCGATTTGTAAATCGTTTCGAAGCGTGGTGGCCAACTCGGGGCTGAACCTGCAGATTCGCTCAGGCAGTATCCACGCCTTGATTGGCGAAAATGGTGCAGGAAAATCCACAGCCATGAATCTTCTGCAGGGAGTTTTCCCCCCGGATTCGGGTGAAATTTGGATTCGCGGACGTCCTTGGGGGGGGCTGAGCAGTTGGGATCCCAAGGCTGCGATTGCCTGTGGCATTGGCATGGTACATCAGCATTTTTTGTTGGCAGGTCCGTTTACGGTGCTAGATAATTTGATTCTTGGGTTTGAGAAAAGTGCCGGGTTTGAGAAACTTGCAACGGGGGACCCGTCGTCATCAGCGCCAAGGCTTGCGAGCTTTGAAAAAAGGGTGGAATCGCTGCAGCCGATCGCGCGGCAAGCCTTAGCTCGGGAGCTTGAGGCGCTGGCGACTCGTTATGGCTTAGTGGTACCCTTGCATGCGAAAATTGAGGATCTGTCGGTGGGAATCCACCAGCGGATTGAAATCCTCAAATTGCTTTACCGCAACGCGGATATTTTAATTTTAGATGAACCCACGGCAGTTTTGACGCCGACTGAGGTGGCTGAGCTTTTTGTGCAGCTCGTGCAACTACGCAATCAGGGTAAGACGATTTTACTAGTGACCCATAAGCTGAAAGAAGTGATGGAGATTGCCGACCGAGTCACGGTGATGCGAGCCGGAAAAGTGGTCGCTGAGCGCGAAGTGGCGCGCGACAGGGTACAAATCACGGAACTGGCAGAATTGATGGTGGGCTATCAGGTGAAGTTGGTGGCGGATCCTCCGGCGTTGCCTCGCTTAGGGGAAGTGTTACTGGAAGTGAGGGATTTGTCGTGGCCTACGGCCCGGCACCCGCTGCATCAGTTGAGCTTTCAGGTGCGGCAAGGTGAGATTCTAGGCATTGCCGGGGTGGAGGGCAACGGGCAAAGTGAGCTGATGCATTTGCTGACCCATCCCGAGCTTTTAAAAGGCAAATGGAGCGGGCAAGTCGAGGTGCTGAAACGCCCGCTAGCGCAGCTTTCTAGCGCTAGGCTCAGGCCGCTTGGGGTGGGGGTGATTGGTGAGGATCGTCACCAAGAAGGCCTGCTGTTGCAGGAATCGGTACTTTTAAATTTCTTACTTGGCTATCACTGGCGTCAAGAGTACTGCGGTGCCTGGGGGATCTTGAATTTAAAGCGCTTGGCAACGGTGCTCCAGCAGGCGTTGTGGGACTATCAAATTGCTTGTCAGCACGTCGAATGGCCGATTCAGGGACTGTCGGGGGGGAATCAGCAGAAGGTGATTTTTGCCCGGGAATTGCAGCATGAGCCAAA
>JAYTHP010000113.1:0-4344 GCA_043732485.1 Oligoflexia bacterium | reverse complement strand
TGCGGGCTCCAGACCCGAAAGCGATGTAAAACGTCGTCGCTTGACCCCGCACTTTGAAAGGTCACCCCGGCATTGGCCAGAAACCCCTGCAGCGCTGTGATGTTTTCTTTATCGTCATCGACCAAAAAAATTCTTTTCATTTTCTTACATCCTGGTTCGTACAGCCTAGTTCGTACAGCCTGGCTTTCACCCTCGAGCTGGCACACCGCTTTGCGTGCAACTAGACCTTGGCAGTTTTTTTGTAACTTTGGGCCTGAGCTTTTATTTTATCAATAAAAATGCATTTATAATAGAAAAATCAAACGCACCAAAAGTCAAAGATTTGACTGAAAATTAATCCTTTATTTATTTTTAATAAAATGATTAGATAAGATAGAAAATGAAAGGGGTCTCTCTTACTTTGATCCCAATTTACGGAAGGAACGAAATCATGCCTACGAAGAAAAAGCCAGTTGCTGCCAAAAAAAAAGCCGCTCCTAAAAAGAAACCGGCCGCCAAAAAAGCCGCTAGCAAAAAGAAGTAATCGGTTCTCCCTGAGACCAAAAGCTCAGATCAAAGCCCTAGGCTGATATCAGCTAGGGCTTTATTTTTTTTAAAAAAGCAATTTAGATCAAATGCTTAGCGCAAACCGGTGCCATCCACTGCGGACCCCACCCAGCCACTGAGCGCTGCTCAGGCCTAGGAGCTGTGGCGGGTCCAGGCTTGCATGAAAAACCCATCCATCGGCCCGGGACCTAAAAACCCCCCGGGACCAGGCACGAACTGGGGGTTTTGCTCAGAAAACTGCTGAACCACATCCAGGGTCTCTTGGTGCCGAAACGTGCAGACCCCGTAGATCAAGCGGCCCCCTGGCGCCACCAAGTTCGCGTAACGCGAGAGCAGGGTCAGCTGTAGCCCGGGCATCCGACTCAACGTCTCGGGGCTTTGCCGCCACTTAAGATCAGGATTGCGACGCAAAACGCCCCAACCGCTGCAAGGCGCATCCACGAGTACGCAATCGGCTGAGGCAAAAAACGGCTTGAACTGCTCTTCCCCGAGCGCTTCTTGCACATGCAAGGTCTGAATGTTGTTCACTGCCGCTCGCACTGCCCGCCCGCGCAGCGCTCGTAGCTTTTTCTCCGACACATCATAGGCGTAGACTCGTCCCTTCCCTTGCAACAAATCGGCAAGCGCCAGGGTCTTACCGCCGGCCCCCGCACAGGCATCCACGATGATTTGCTTACAATCCCAGGTCGAAGCCACGGGCGGGGAGGGGAGCTTACGCCCGGGAGTCGGCGTGGGCGACAAGACCTGACCCCAGGCGGCGGGGTTTAAGGCAAAAAGCGCCATTACCTGAGAACCTTCGTCTTGGATCTCAAAACGCCCGGCCTGAAAATCAGGGGTGCGCAATACCGGAAAATAGCCCGCTAATTGCAATCCATGCGGGGAAAGCACGGTGCCTTGCGCTTGCACCGACAAGTGTTCCTCTTGCTTCAAACGCAACAAGACCTCGTCGCGCGAAAAAGCGCGATTGACCCGCAGCGTGAGTGGGGCGGCTTGCCCAAGAATGCGCACGAAGGCCTGGACCGACTGCTCCCCGAAGCTTTGCTGCCAGGCATTGAGTAAGAGCGGCGGGAAATCGGCTAAAATCGCGTCACCGACAAAGGTCTGCGGGTTGACCAGGTGCTGATGCAAGTGCTCGGCTAACAATTGCGCGGCCTTCCAGTGCCCCATCTGATTTAAGTTCAAAGTCCACGGCTCCCCTGCCGACACCCCCACGCCTAGGGCGTCAGCCAGCGACAAGGGACGCAACAAGATCAAGGGAGTGATTTGCGCGAGGATCGATTTGTAGTCTGGATGTTGTCGCGACAGCAGCGAGTCTAAGTGCACCGGCGTTAAAAACAGCTCGGCCCATAATTTACTCCAGGCTTGGCGAACCTTTTCACGCTTTCCTTTTTCACCACCACCCACCCCGCCCCGTGACCCCTGCGATTTAAAACCCGTTTTTGCATTCATACCGTGCTTTTAGGCAGTTTAAGAGTAGATAGCAAGCCGAAAAGCACACCAGGAGCTTCCAAAGCGCTCTCATGGGCTACAGCCACCCCCTGCTGCCTTCCAAGAGCAGCCCCCCAGCGGATCGCGCACCCGAAGTCTCAGGCCTCTCGCAGTAGCCGCGAGATGAAACTCGCCCAGAGTTTGATCGGAGTCGCTGTCGCGGGAGAGCAAGACGCGGGAGCAAACCAGGGGTAAGAAACCCTACGCTCAGAAACTCTTGCCCAAAAACCCCTGCAATGAGCCCCGACTGGAGCTTGTAAAAGTGAGCAACAACCGAAGCAAAGGCAAAGAGCAGCAAGCAAAGGAAAGCTGAGATAGGGTGGGGTAGGGTAGGGTAGGGTGGAGAGAGAGGCGGACGCCCGCCCAGTTCAAGCCAGATCGCCCGGCACCCCCCCGACCCCACCTCAGCTCCACGAAGCGAGATTTGGCATCGCAAGCGCACGAAGAGTCAAAGCCCTGACGGCTAACAACCACCGACGACAAAGAGACGAAGAGACGAAGAGACAGCCCAGCAGACACCCCCCCCGGGCTCAAGCCCACCACCCGCCTCCCAAGACCCGACACCAAGGGATCGCAAAGACTCGAAAAAACAGTAGAGCACTCGAAAGTGATTGGGTCAGTGGAGGAGAGGATGGATGGGCCAATGTTGCCTAGGTTGTTCTTCCTGACTCGCCCAGAAGCGTTCTTTTTTTTCGGTCCTCATCTGCCAAAAGTAGGCTTTACAATTTTTAAAAATCATCTCATACTGAATAGTAACTATGATTAATTTTTCACTATCCGACGAACAAGCCCAGCTTCAAGAACTAGCCCGTAATTTCGCAAAAAAGGAAATTACCCCGCACGCTCGTCACCACGACAAAACCGGTGAATATCCCAGAGAAATTGCGAAGAAAGCCTGGGAACTTGGGCTGATGAACACCCACATTCCCCAAAACGTTGGAGGCTTAGGGCTAGGCGTCTTGGAAGGTTGCATCATTACCGAAGAATTAGCCTACGGCTGCACCGGCATAGCCACTGCCATGGAAGCCAACACGCTTGCTGCTGCCCCCATCATTGTGGCAGGCAATGAGGAACAAAAAAAAGAATTTCTAGGCCGCTTAGTTCGTGAGCCACTTTTTGCAGCCTACTGCGTCACCGAGCCTGGGGCCGGATCCGACGTCAGCGGGATTAAAACGCTGGCCAAAAAGGTCGGCTCTGATTACGTCCTGCAAGGCGCAAAAATGTGGATCACCAACGCGAGCGTCGCTAACTGGTATTTCGTGCTCGCCTACACCGATCCGGAACAAAAGCATCGTGGGATGTCAGGATTTATCGTCCCGGCCGACACTCCCGGAATCACGGTTGGCAAAAAAGAATGGAACTTGGGGCAACGCGCCAGCGATACCCGCGCCATTAACTTTGACGAGGTGAAAATCCCGGAAAAATTTCGGCTTGGCAAAGAAGGCGACGGCTTCAAGATCGCGATGAGCGCTTTTGATCACACCCGCCCAGCCGTGGCAGCAGGCGCAGTGGGGCTTGCCAGACGCGCCATGGAAGAATCGATCCAGTACGCGGCCACCCGCAAAGCCTTTAATGCTCCCATCTCCAGTTATCAAGGCGTGAGTTTCATGATCGCTGACATGGCCAAAGACATTGAGGCCGCCCGTCTGCTGGTCTACAAATCGGCGTGGACCATCGATCAAGGTGAGCGCAATACCAAATTAGCGGCTTTTGCCAAGGCTTTTGCCGCTGACGTGGCGATGAAGTCGGCCACCGACGCGGTTCAGGTCTTTGGCGGTTACGGTTACTCGGAAGAATACCCGGTCGAGAAGCTGATGCGCGACGCGAAGATCTATCAAATCTATGAAGGCACCAGTCAAATCCAACGACTGATCATCACCAAAGAAATCTTCGATCGCAAGTAACTTGCAGGTTTGCTGACCCCAAAACTTGACTGCTCCCAAGCTCACTGGTGGTTGGTGCCCAAGCGACCTTCACTGCCCCCAAGCAGTTTGCAAAAGAGTTGCGCGAAACTGACGAAGGTGACCGACTCTCTAGAGAGTGCTCCAGCCCCACTTCGTCATTACCGTGGACAGAGTGCTGCGGACTATAACTGCTTGCCTACTCCCTTGGCCTGGGTGCCGAACGAAAAAGCCTGACTGAGGTCTTTCAGCCCGCTGTAAACCGGGCTTGCAGCAAGGCGAAAGAGCCGATCATGAAACCGCGAGCGTGCCTCATAGTTTTCATCTAATCCTTTGAGATACTGATTGATTTTTCCGCGCACGGAGCCTAGCACTTGCCGCTGGCGCGCGTAAAAAGCTTGCTGAGCCT
>JAYTHP010000112.1:0-4358 GCA_043732485.1 Oligoflexia bacterium | reverse complement strand
TTCTCAGACTGACAGTGTTTTGGGCAACCAGGGATCTCACTGCCAATACTTTTCCTCCCGTCAAAAACCTGACTGACATTATATATGACTTGATTCGGTACCAGGGAAAAAAGAGCATAAAAACAATCGGTTAGATGTCCCGAGCGTCTCAGCGCGTCCTCTTTATTTTGGTCTTCCCGCTTAAGTCTGCTCTTCCTTAGCTTTGAAGCGGCTCTCAGTCACTGATCGCTGCTGCAAGGGCTGGGCTTTGAGCATCCATTCAAGCGTTCATTCGAGCGTCTAGCAGATCATCCCTTGCTCTCTCCAAGATCCGTTCGTGCTTGCTTGCTCCTGGTAGGGCACCAACACCTGATAGTTTGAAGGGCGGCGATGGGCTATTGCGGCTCTGAGAGCGCCTTGTGATCAATAAATAAATAAAAAAGTTGAATTAATTGCTTGTGTCGTGTAGATTGCCCTCAGGCTTGCTGTCGGGATCACGAAGATCTCGCTCATTGACGAGGCAGTCTTGCGCAAGGTGGCGTGCTGTGACCTCGGGCTAATTCTTGGGGTGCAAATTTGCGTCAACCATCGCTTCAGCTGGTTTCTTTGTTGGGTTTGATCACGCTTGCGGCTTGCAGTGGCAAGCAAGATCCGTTGTTTAGCGAGTGGGATCACCAGGTTGGCAAAAAGCCTACCTCCCCGTGGAGGGCGCGTAATCCCTTAAAAGATGTCAGAGATCAGCCGGCTGAGGACCAGCAGAGGGCGTTTTGTGCGTCAGCAGCGGTGTCGCAGCTTGCGGTTCCCATCTATGCCGATGACCCCAAACGGGGCGACTTTCAGTACCATTACCTGCTAGTCAGAGCAAGAGTGCAGCCCAAGCAAGCCACGGTGGTGGTGATCCCGGGCGGTCCTGGGGAGCCTTCAATGAACAGCAACGTTTACCGCATGTTTCCTGCCAATTGGGACGTGATTTACACCGACCCTCGCGGGATTGGTTGCAATAAAGCTGAGTTTAATCAGCAAGATAGCCAGGCGATTCGTAGTGATTGGATTGCAGCGGATATGGTGAAAATGATCCAAGCGCTTGAGCTCAAAGATTACTTTATTTACGGTCACTCTTACGGCACGGTGGTGGCAAGCCTGTTGGTGGATCAGCTGTCGCGTTTGAACCCTCTCTCGGGTGATCCCGTGGTGGAGTTGCCACGGGCGACCCTGATTGAGGGGATTTGGGGGCACGCTGTTGAGTCGATTGCTAAGCATAATGAGAAGTTTCGGCAGGTTTCTGAAGGCGTTTTAAGTAAGTATAGCTTGTCTGGTCTCTGGCAACGTCTTTCGCGTTTTTGGCGAATGAGTCTAAGGCAATGGAACAACCGCGTTTACGCCCTGACTGGCTATGGTGACGTCTGGGTGCAGGATGCCCCGCAACCTTACTGGATGTCGAAGCTTGAGCGCGTCGTTCAGCAAGTGGCGAAAGCTCCAGCGGATTCTCAGCTGACGGGTAAGGAAAAAAATGCATTGGAAGCGGACTTAGGTCCCGTGTCGCTTGCGGCTAAGGTCTGGACGAGTGAAGGTGTGCTTGCCGATTTCAGCACCACCTACCGGGCAATCTTGTGCCAGGAGATGCTTGCCGGTCGCACGGATGAGAATGACCGCAGGATGTGTGAGGGTTATCAGCCTGTTAGGCTTTACGACCCTGCGCAACTGGTCAGCAAGGTGCCCGTCATTTACTTTCAAGGCTTCAAAGACACGCAAACGCCGATTGCGATGGCGCGCCGTCACTTTGAGGTTTTTAACACGCAGCCAGCCGACTCAGTGGAGGCGGCGCCTGCTCGGAAGAAAATCTGGATTGAAGTCGAGCAAGCCGGTCATGGCCCCCTGATTTATCACCTGGTCTATTGCCGAGATATGATCTTTCAGGCCCTGCTTGCCAAAGAAAACCTGTTAGTAGGATCCCTTGAGAAAGCCATGGCTTCTTGTCGCAAGGAAGCCGGACCTAAGCTGACGGGTCATCCGCTGGGCATCAAGATGCTTGCGCAGGGGTTTGAGGAGTAAGTTTAAGACTGTTCAGGGGATGCGGGCTCTTTGACAGCGAGCGTCGCACCTGCGCCGATGGCCGTGAGCCAGTCGGCAGGTGCGTTGGTGAGCCTGCGAGTTTGTAAGTCAAAAAAGCCAATCACCAGCTCTGCCTCCAGCAAACGATCGCCTTTTTCGTCGGTAATCCAGTGCAGCAATTCTCCCAATTTAGTGCGATGCCAGGTCAGCTGGCTAAAAATGCTGATCTTTTGTCGCAGTTTGATTTCGCGGATGAATTTCAGGTGGAGATCAAGGATCACGGGGCCTTGCTGGAGTTGCATCATCCTTTCAAAGCCAAAACCGTTTTTCGTGATGAAATCCCAGCGCGCCTCCTCTAAAATTTCCAGGTAAACCGAGTTATGGACGTGGCCAAAGAAATCAAGGTGGGATTCAAGAATGGTAAGATCGTAACGAAAGACCGGGTAATCCATATCCTTAAGATTATAAATAGTTGCCTGAAATGTCCACTGCGCTTTTTGGGTTCGCGCCTTTTTGCCATCTAGTGACCGATCGCGCTGGAAAGGTGGCTTTTTTTAGGGGCCTAGCGAGCTTCTCTTTAGTTCTTTTTGTCAAAAAACGGGAAGCCGGTTTTTTTTGGACTGCTAGAGAGCAAGGGGGGGGTGAGTGCGGATTTTTTCAGAATTGAGTCGCTTTTTGACTCGCAGCATTATAAACAAAAAAACCCTGATTTTTTTAGGCAATGCAGGTTTAATCTGCCGCTCTGGGAGGCGCTGGTTATTTTTTTTTGAAGAGATGGCTGGGGAGTGAGTAGAAAAAAACAGGAGGCTTGGGCTGGTGCGGTTGTTTGGGTCTTGCGTGTCAAAAAGCGGCGGATTTTGGGTTGCAAGCAAAAGGGTGTGTGGGCTTGAAGGGGAGGGGGAGAGTAAAAATAGGTCCAAATGGGGTCGTTGATGGTGGAAGTTCCTGAGTATTGTCAAAAACTGTTCGAGATGGCGTGCCAAAGTGACTGTTTGACCTTAATTTCCGGAGAAACCGGTACCGGAAAGACTAGTTTGGCGCGCTTGATTCATGCGCAAAGCGCCCGCCACCGGCACCCATTTTTAGCGATTAATCTCGCCACGTTGCATGAAGGGGTGCTGGAAAGTGAGCTTTTTGGCCACGAGCGGGGCGCTTTTACCGGGGCCAGCGTGCGGCGAGTGGGAAAACTGGAACTGGCAGAAGGTGGCTCTGTTTTGCTGGATGAGATCGGTGAGCTTCCCTTAAGATTGCAGGCGCGCTTGCTTGATTTCCTACAAAACCAGACCATTTCGCCGGTGGGCAGCAACCGGGAAATCAAACTCAATGTCCGTGTTTTTGCGGCCACTCATAAAGACTTAGAAAAGGCGATGAGTTTAGGAGAGTTTCGCAAGGACCTCTTTTACCGCTTGCGAGTCATCCATCTCCCGCTTCGCTCCCTAAAGCAGGGGAGTGCTGAGGACTTTTTGCAGACCTTTGAGCGGTTGTGGCAACAGGTCGTTCAAACGGTGGGTAAACCAGGTCGTCGCGTGTTTTCGCCAGCAGCGTGGGCCTGTCTGCAAGCCTACGATTGGCCTGGAAATCTGCGAGAGTTAAAAAATGTTATGGAATTTGTGGTGTTAGCAAGTCAAACCCCTGAAGTGCAGTTGCAAGACTTGCCCGATTGGCTAAGGAGCTATGAAGGGGCCTATGTCGGGAACTATAAAGGATCCTTAGAACAAGGTCTTCCAGGTGCCGCTCCCGAGGGTGGGAGTTTGCCGTCTCCGGAGGAGCCCAAGGAAGCTCCACAGCTTGCCGCTCAGGCCGCAAGCGCCTTAGGTCGCTTGGAGCTGACGCTAGATCTGAACTATCAAAAAACCCTAGAAAGTCTGGAGCGCGAGTTCTTGCGGCGAGCTTTTGAGCATTGTGGGGGGCAAATGAGTCGCACGGCCAGCGAAATTGGCATGAACAAGACCACTTTCTTACGCCGAATGCGGGATTACGGACTCAAAAAGCACTAAAACAAAAAAAGTATCATTTTTCTTATTTTAGCTCTTGCGTAGAGAGTGAGATTTCGCTAGTAGATGTGAACCGGCGCTAAAAACGAAGCGGTGCTAGACAAAGCGAAAGCAGAGCCTCTAGCGAAGAAGTTCTTTGACAATTAGGATGAATATTTTGAAAGAGAAAGTGGGGGTCAGTAGGCAGGCAGTCTCAGTGACCTTTTTTCACAAACCTCAACCAAGAGAAGCCTTGCTTCAGTTGGATTCAAGCTTAGGCTTGCTTCTAAGAGGAGCTATGTGAAAGCTGGTTGTGGCGAAAAAGGCGATCTGTTGATGATGTCGAAAACCTCG
>JAYTHP010000111.1:0-33319 GCA_043732485.1 Oligoflexia bacterium | reverse complement strand
ATAAATTACTATATAACGTCTTGCTTACCTCCGCTTTTTTGCTCTTTATGGGGATGCTTGCGACCCAACTGAACATTTTTCGCCCGGAAAAAGTGGTCCTCGATTTTGGCCTGCTGACGGTGGATTTGACCTCAGCGATGATTGCAATTTTTATCGGCTCAGGCTTGATCCCCAAAGAGTTTGAAAAGCGCACCATTTACCTTGTCTGGTCGCATCCGATTGAGCGGTATCATTTCATTTTAGGAAAATTTGTCGGACTTTCGGCGGTTTTAATCCTCAACTGGCTGATGCAAGTCAGCGTCTATTTGCTCTTGGTGGGTTTAAATTCTTCTGAGTTTTTCCTATCTTTTTCTTGGACGCTGTTTTGGGCGTTAATCAACGTGGTGTTGCGCAGCCAGGTTTGGGCAAGTGTGGCGCTGGCCTTTTCGGCGCTCTTTACCACCTCACTTTCGGTGATTTGCAGCATCGGTTTTGCGATGATCAGCTCCAATGTCTCTCAGTTACTGGCTTTAGCAGAGAAGAAAAAAGACGGGATGCATCATTTGCTCAAACTGTTTTGCTTTTTCTTCCCCAACTTAGAAAACTTGAGTCTTGCCCAAGAAGTCAGTTATAGTTTACCGATACCAGCGTCTCAGATTATGCTGGGGTTTGCCTCGGCGTTAAGCCTCATGGTTTTTTTCTTGATGGTGGCAAGCCAGCTGGTGCGTCAACGCGAGGCTTAAGCGCAAGAGCTAAAAACTGGGTTGCCTGCAAAGGTAACGGGTTGAAGATCCAAGAGAAAAGGGGAAGTGGTTGTCGTCGCTGATTAGTTTTTTTGCCGTCATTACAGCCTCGCTTACCCCGCCTGAACCGCTGGCCACCTTGCTTTGTGCGTTGTTGGGGTTGGTGGCAGGCAGTTTCTTGAACGCGGTGATCTACCGCGTGCCCAAACGTAAGTTTTTTGCCCGCGCCCGTAGTTTTTGTGCTCGGTGCCATCGGCAACTCTGGGCGAGGGACAATCTACCACTGGTCAGTTTTTTCTGGCTAGGGAGAAAGTGTCGGTTTTGTCGCAAGCCGATTTCCTGGCGCTATCCCTTAGTGGAGCTCACCACCTTGCTGCTGTTCCTAGCGGCGCGCGCCACTTTTGGCACAAATTGGGTGGTTTATGCCCGGGATTGGCCTTTCTTAATGCTGCTGATTGCCATTTCTGTGATTGATCTCAACCACCGCATCATCCCCGATGTTTTAAGTCTCGGGGGCTTGTTGTTTGGGCTGATCACGTCAGGGGTGTGGGGCTTGGCAGGGGTGCGAGGCGGTGAGGCGGACGGCTTGAGTGCGCTTTATAGTCTTGCTGGAGCTTTAATGGGTTACGGGCTGTTTTGGAGTCTGGCGCAATTGTACTATCGCTGGAAGCAGGTGGTCGGTTTGGGGGGTGGGGATGTCAAGTTACTGGCGATGCTTGGTGCTTTTTTAGGGCCTGTGGGGGTTTTTGTCACCATTTTTTTAAGCTCGGTGTTAGGCAGTTTCGCGGGGTTGGCGCTGGCACTGAGCAGCGGGCAGGCTAAAAAGAAAGAACAGTTGCTGCAAATTGCCATTCCTTATGGGCCTTTTCTAGCGGTAGGGGCTTTGATCTTTTACTTTTGGGGAGGAAGCGCTTGGCTCCAATTCATGATTCCGATCTAGCCGAAGACCGCTGGTCGAAGGCCGCCTGGGACTATTACGAACTGTGGGAAATCACGGAACAAAAAATTCATCGGCAAAAAAGACTCTGGATGCTAGGCACGGTCGTGGTCTTTTTGGTGCTCTCAGCCGTGCCGATTATTGCTGAGAAAATGCCGAAGTGGGCCTCGCGCGATCTCACGCGCCAGCTTGCCCAGGTGCTGAACCGCGTCAAGCGTGCCGCCATTCATGAGCGCGGAGCGGTGCACCTCAGGTTTCTAGAGGCGTCTGCAAGCCCACAAACCCTGCTCTATGTGCTTGAGAAGTTTACGGTTTGTCCTTCCCTGCACTCTGCATCTACGGCTCCGGTTCCCCAGGAGGTCGTTGAGCGACTGGAGCAAGGCGTTTTGCAGGGACTTGAGCTCGGGGGGCTTTTTGGCGGAGAGCGTTACCAGCTACTTACGCCTGCTCAAGGTCTGGAGCTTGGCGTACCCGGGTTAGTGGATTCTTTTTGCTATGACGCAAGAGTGGGAGCGCAGGGTTTGGAGATGGATGCAAAAGCGACGACTGCAAACGATTTGGCGTTTGCGGTGGTGAGCGTCAAAGATTTTACTGAGCGCCGAGTCGATCGCCTCTCGCTACTCCTGCTCTCAGGCAGCCTTGCGGAAATGGAGCTGGACTAGCCTGTGGTTTGCTCCTTTTTTTTTGCGTCGCGTTCAGTTTGAGTTGAGTCTGGGCTGATTGCTTGATGCTATTTTCATGAATTAGGTTCGTAGGTTCTGTTCATCAGTCAATATTTATAGTATATTTGAAATATGAGCGAGACTTCTCTTTTCTCTGTGCAAGGGGTTGCTAATTTTTTAAGCCAGTTTGTAGGATCACTTGGTGGTAGATCCGAGACCGTGGTTGGCTTGAGTGTTGGTACCTCCTCTATTAAGTTGGTAGAGTTAAAAAGATTAAGGGGAAGCTGGCAACTCCTGCACTTTGGCGTCATTCAGCTGGCTGAAGACATTATCATCAACCGCGAGATCATTAATTCGATTGCGGCCACAGAAAGCATTAAAGCCCTGCTAGCCCAGATCAAACTGGGGGGGGACGTGGTGTGTGCTGCGCTTGCGGGCACTTCGATGATCATCAAAAGAATGGCGGTTGAGGCGCCAAAATTAAAAGACCTAGCCAGTCAGACCTACTGGGAAGCCGAGCAATACCTGCCGTTTGACGTCTCAGAAGTGGTGATGGATTATCACGTTTTGTCGCGCACTAGGGAGGGATCCACTGATTTAGTGTTGGTGGCGGTGAAGAAAAATGACCTGGAGGCCTACTCGCGTTGTATCCAAGACGCCGGCTTGAAGCCTCAGATCATGGATGTTGATTTTTTTGCTCTGCAAAACATTTTTGAGGAGAATTATCCTGGCAGCCTTAAGGAGGCGGTGGCCCTGGTTGATTTAGGGGCCTCCTCGATGAAGATCATTATCATGCAAAATCAAATCCCGCTTTTTACCAAAGACTCCTCCATTGGTGGCAGAAATTTGACGCACGACATCCAACAAAGCCTTAATTTGTCCTACGTCGACGCGGAAAGCTTAAAAATCGGCGATCAAGATGGCCGCTCGATGCCGCAGGAACTGAATGAGCTGATGGCGGTGATGGTTGAAAATCTGGCGCTGGAAATCAAACGGTCACTCGATTTTTATCAAGCCTCGTCTTCGGGGGATGCTGTCAGTCACGTTTTGCTCACCGGTGGCTGCTCGAAGATCAGAGGGCTTGCGAAAGCGATTGAGAGTTTTTTGAACGTCCCGACCCAGCTACTCAATCCTTTTAATGCGATCAGCTATGACCCTCAGGTGTTTACCGAGGACTATATCTCTAATATCGGTCCGCTGGCTTCCATCCCGCTTGGGCTTGCGCTCAGAATGGGATCTCCTTGATTAAGATTAATTTGTTATCCAAAAAAAGATTCTTGGGATCTAGCGGCAGTGGGCAAAGTGCTCACTCCTCGGAGTCGCTCCTGGCAAAGCTCAAGGAGCTGAACTTTGCAGCCTTGCAGGAGCTGGGTCTTCACAAAATGTTGGTGCCGATGGTGATAGCGTTTGTCGTCTACTCGTTTCTTGATCAGTACAAAAGTCATCAATTGAGTGTGCTCGGAGCGGAGCTTGCAGCAGAGCAGGAAAAGGCCACGGCACTGAGTAAGCAGCTTGAGAAGGCGTCGGTTTACGACGCACTCAAAAAAGAGCTGGATGCGGATGAAAGTATCATTCGTAACAAGCTTGATATTTTAAAAAAATTGATTGAAGGTCGGGGCGATTCGGTTGCGATGCTTGAGATTCTCTCGAGCAAAATCCCGCAAAAAGCCTGGCTGACCGAATACAGTGTCACGGCTGGGAAAATTCTCGTTCGCGGGGAAGCGACCGATTACAATCAAATCTCTGATTTTATGAAGAACCTGAGAGAAACAGGGCGTTTTCCAGAGCTAGAACTGAAGGAGTCTTCAGAACTGGCGAAGCAAGGCGGCAAGGGTAGCGAGAAGACGGCTGGACGCGATGACTTTGAGCTTCGGTCGGGATGGAAGTGAATCAGGCAATAGTTTGCGGGGTGAGGTGAAGCGTGGTTGAGCGAAGTGCTAGAAACGTGGGTCAAGGTTTGTTGATGAAAGTGATCTAAAAGACATGGATGTTGAAAAGATAAAAGCACTCATCAATCAGTTGCCCTGGAGCGTCCTGCTGCTCGGGTATCTCGCCTACGCGGGATGGGACTTCTATTCTTTTGAATACGATGACGCTTCCGAGCGACAATTGGCGACCGGAAAGCTTAAAAAAGCTGAAGAAGACACCAAGAAACTGCAAGAAAAAGTCATCACGCTTGAGAAGTTTGAGGCCTCACTTGAGACCAGACGGGTGGAAGTGCGGGACTTTGCTAGGTCCCTGCAGGACCTAAAAACCTCTATTAGTGAAAATTCTGACGACTCGGCTTTCGTCAAGACGCTTTACCTGGAAGCCAAACGGGCTGGAATTAACATTAAGTCAATTAATCCGGTTGGTTTGGTGAAAGAAGAGTTTTACTCTAAACATAGTTTTGATTTTAAAATCACTGGGATTTTTTCGCAAATTGACAATTTTTTAGACCGTATGGCCAATTTAACCCAGATCGTGCGAGCTGATAATTTTTCCCTGAAAAGTAAAACTGAGCCGAGCGGCGGAAGGTTTCAGATCTTAGACGGCGTGATTCAGCTCTCCACTTTTACCTATAACGGCAGCAAAGCCGACACCCTAGGTGAGGCTGTGGATCCAGCAAAAAACAGCGCCGGAGCGGCGAGCACACTACCAGGTGCTTCCGCAAGCCCCGGGCCGCAAACACCCCAGCAGCAGTCTCCTCCTCCGCCTTCTTCTTCTGCTGCTGCTGCTGCTCCCACGCCAGCGGGAGCGAAACCATGAGGAAACTTGCAACGGATGAGGCAAAAGAGCTGATGACAGCCGCCAGTTTAAGTCAGCCCCAAAGAGCTGTGAGCCTCGTTGATGATGGCGGTGGTGGTGGTGAGAGTAGCGTGATCGCCCGGCTGTTGCTAGCGCTTGCCCGTCAAAGAGCGGGATTGGTGGGTGTGTTGCTGTGTTTGCCAATGATGACGGTGGCAAGCCTTGGGCGGGCCGATCCTGGCGTTCCTGCGGGTAGCGACCCAGCGGCCGTCTCAAGTGTTGCAGGGGTGGGAGGTGCCGCACCGTTGGTCGGCGGAGTTGGTAGCAGCAGTAATCCTGCCGCAGGCATCCCGATTTTACCACCGGCGGGTACGAGTTCGATTTTGCCCCAGCCGGTTGCAAGCCCGACTTTGATGCCGCTTGCCGGAGGCTTGGTCACCACACTGAAAGCTCCGACAGGCTTGCCTGGATTCCCGGGTCTTGGACCCAAGCGCGATCCGTTTATGCCGTTTGAAGCGGCGGTGCTTGCGGTGGGACCTCCAAAAACTGAGCTTGAAAAAATTGTACTCAAGGATTTAAAGGTGGTCGCGGTTTTATCAGGCTTGCGTCGGCTCAGAGCACTGCTCGTGGATGATAAAAATCGTAGTTTTTTAATTGCTGAGAAAATGAAAATCGGTTCAGAAGGCGGCTGGGTCGCTAAAATTACCGATAACGGGGTGCTGGTGCATGAGATTCGCATCAACCAGATCGGGGGCGAGGATATCGCTCAAACCGTCCTAAGTTTGCCTGAGGAGAAGCGGGTTGAGGAATTGATTCTCAATCAAAACGTCGCCACTCCTGCCGTTTTTGTGAATACCCCGCCAGGCAGTGATCCCTCTTTGCAGGCGGAAGAGGAGCTGACTCGCTTTAGGCCGAACGTTAGGTCGCAGTTACCGCTGCCAACCAAAGGAATGCCATCGTATGAGTAAAAGATCGTACCGTCTCGCTCTTGGGCTGAACTTGACGCTCATTTTTACGTTGATTCTCCCGCAAGCCTTACAATCGTTTGAGCCAGAAAAGCTGCTGGCGATGCGATTTTTTGAGCAAGAAGAGCCTGCAAGACTGCTGCTTGAGACAAGCGGAAACGCCAGCGTGCAAAGGCTCGCAACTGAGAATAAGAAACAGGTGATCTTAGAGCTGTGCGGGGTAACGCTGCAGGAAAAAATTGAGGATGAAAAAAATCCGGTGCCCGTGATGATTGATCCCTCTGCCGGTCAAAGTAACGTCGAGTTAATCCAGCTCTACGTGTTGAAGCCCTCTGGCAGCGAGGCTGACGGTGAAAAACCCCAACCCTTCCCCTCCTCTGCCTTCTCCTCATCCTCCTCATCCTCCTCATCCAGTTCGTTGTTGCCGTCTTCTAGCGGCTGCTTACGGCTGGCGGTGACCTTAAAGCAGCCTACCGACGTGCAAATCATCGAGGGTGAACGCAGCCTTGAGCTGCTTATCCCCAAGCACGCAGGCGTCAGCGTCACAAGCGACGAGCCAGCGCCAGCCTTCCTGCCCTCACCTCTTTCCTCGCTGCCTCCCTCAGTTGCGACAAACCCACTGCCGGAGCAATCGCTCTCGAGTGCACTTGCCGAGCTTGTAAGTCACAGCAGCAGCAGTAGTAATAGCAGTAGTGGCGGAGCTCCTGGGGCGTATCGTGAACGCCAGCCTGAGGGCCTACTGCAGGCTATTCTTCCTCCTCGTAAGCTTCAGGAAAAAGGACTGCCGACCGTCTTGGGGGATCGGCTCGAGCCTGCAGGTCTTTTGTCCCAGCTGAGCGCACCGAAGACTGAGCTTGCTCTCCAGCGCTGGCATGCGGTGACAACCAAAAATGCAGCACTTGCGCCCACCTTACTCGAGCGGACGACGGTTCGCAAAAAAGGCGCTCCCCTGAAGGCTCAAAGCCGCGCTCAAGCACGTCTTGCGAGGCGCAAGCAGACCAAGTCGCTTCCGCTTGCCTCTTCTCCAAGAGCTGCTCCAAGCGTTACTCCGGACGACGGAGAAGGGTTTGGACGGAAGTTGGCGCCTTGGGAAAAGGAACTGGCTGCCCAAAATACCAGCACACTAGCCGGCAATCGTTTCGTCGAAGGTGATGCTAGGCCTAAGTTCTCCTCGTCGCGAGACGTTTTGCGCTTCCTAGCTGCAGCGCCTGAGGACGGCGCAGCTGATACCACGACCGAAGTAAGCAGCAATGCCGATACGGATAGCCAAGAGGCTAATGCCGGCAAGCGCAAAGTCGGTTCAAACTACTCGAACGAAGAAGTCTTAGATCATCTGAAGGCTAAAAAGGGCAAGCATCATTACATCGGGCACCCTATTAATCTGCAAGTACGAGACGCGGAAGTCACTGACGTCTTGCGCTTGATTGGTGAAGCCAGTGGCTTCAATATGGTGATTGGTAGCGATGTGGGTGGTAAAATTACCCTGTCACTTGAGGGCGTGCCCTGGGATCAGGCGCTTGAGATGATTTTGGTCAATCAGCAATTAGAGGCCCATCGTAATAACAATGTTTTGCGGGTGGTTACCGCTAAAAATTACCTACAAGAAAAAGAGCAGGAGCTGCAAACCGTGGTCTTTGAAAAACTGCAAGCGCCGCGCGTAACGGAAGTGATTAAGATTAGTTACGCCGATATCACCAAGCTGCAGCCTATCCTAGCAAGAATGTTTTCCTCGATTGGCAGCTCTGGCGGTGGGGGTTCGGCTGGCGGTGCTTCAGCAGGAGGGGGCTCAAGCGCGGGCGCAGGAGGTGGGCAAAATAGCGTTGTGACCGTGGGGAGCTCGACGAAGCTCTTAGATGCTAATAACGTCGCAGCGATTCAAGTCGATCTGAGGACAAATAGTCTTGTGATTCGTGACTTACCGGAAAATGTCAGTAAAATTAAGGCGCTCGTTGCTATTCTGGATGCGCAAACTCCGCAGGTAATGATTGAAGCAAGAATTGTTGAAGCCAGTGAGAGTTTTGGCACAGCTTTAGGCGGCAACTTAGGTCTTGGCAGTGGCGATAGTCGGATGCTGGCTTCTTTTAATGGCGCTGATCCGCTTGATGCCCTGGTGGGTAGTCCGGGCGTGTTCGCGGCCGGCGCGGATTTTGCAAAATCGAGCTCTTCCAATCCTTTTTATTCGACGTTTGGCTTGTCGCCGAATTTGAGCTTCATCCCCGGCGGGATGACGCTGAACGCTGTACTGAACTGGGGGGAGGCACAAAGTTTGGTAAAAGTGGTTTCTTCTCCTAAAACGGTGGTCTTGAATAAGCAGACCGCTTCAATCATTCAGGGAACACCTGTGTCGGTGCCGGCAACGACGACGGTGGCTGGGGTTGGTCCTCTGGTGCAGACCTCAAGCGTGCAATCGGCGAATATTAGTTTGAACGTGACGCCTACGGTGACTAATGATTTTAGTGTCTTGATGCAGCTGGATATTAGTAAAGATGAACCACAGCCTTTGCCAGGTAGCAAAGATTTTGGGATTGGCACGAGAAATATGAAAACCCAGGTTTTGGTCGATAGCGGTACGACGCTTGTGATTGGTGGTATTTACACCATGCAATCGACTCATGTGGAGTCAGGGATTCCCTTTTTAAGAAAATTGCCGGTGATTGGAGCGCTTTTTGGTTCTGAACAAGATGGGATTACTCGTACCGAGTTGTTCATTTTTATCACGCCTAAGATCTTAAATGGCAAGGAGGCGGGGATCACAGGCTAGGGGAGCGCTGAAAAAGCGGCAACCTATCTTTGCTAGGGACCTTGACTGGGCGTGGCAAAGGTGACGGCGTTCATCGAAGTGGTGCGGTTGCAGATGAAAAAAAAAGGAAGAATCACAGTGAGGGGTGGGGGGGGTTGAGCATGGCGCAAAAGGGTCCTAAGGCGAGTCAGCAAATGATCTTTGATTATCTTAAGCGGTATCAAGAAGACCCCTCGTCGCGGGTGTTTGCCCCGCTGTCTGAGGCTTATCGTAAGGCTGGATTAGTGGATGAAGCCATTCAAATTGCTAAAGAGGGGCTACGGGTTCATCCCCAGTTTATTGGCGGTCGGGTGGCTTTAGCGCGGGCTTACTTTGATCAAAAGAAATATGAGCAGGTGATCGCGGAATTACTGCCCATTCTCCAGGACATTCCCGATAATCTGATCGCCCAAAGGCTGCTGGCTGACTCCTTTTTGATGCTAGGGCGGGTAGCTGAGGCCTTAAGCGCCTTGAAGCTGATCTTGTATTTTAACCCTGCCGACCGCGAGACCGCCGTGATGGTGCAAGAGCTTGAGTCGCAGTCGTTTCAGCAGGGGGGGCTGGTTCTTAAGGATCCTCTCCCAAGGTCTCAGTCTTGGGCGCAGCAAGGGGGCCCGGCCACAGCTGACTGGAGTGAGGGGGGGTTCGGGATTTTGCCTGCCGGGCAGGCGATGGCCCAAGATCCTGAGCGGCTTCGGCACGAAAAGGTACGGCAAGTCGAGTTTTTGCAAACGCTGTTGCAGCGGGTGGAGCGTTACCGGATGCAACGGGGCTTTGAGGGTGAGCGCAAGGCGGGCGAAAAGTCGTCCAAAATCCCTTAAGAGCGCGCAAAAATCTCAAAGAAACTTTAAAAGAGCGGTTTTTTTGTTTCTTTTTGCCCAAAAAGGCAGCAGACACACACCTCCGTCTAAGAGCTTTACGAGGGGGGGTGGGCTACCGGCTACTGCTTTAGGCGGACGGTGAGGAGAGGAGGAGTGTTGCCCGCCGTTTTTCGCAGCCAAATGCCCTCATTTTTCCTTGCCAAGGCTGGCTGCGACCAGGCGATCACCAGTTGACAAGGGGCTGATAAGTCAGTAAGAAAAGAAGCTTATGTATGCAACTAATCAGTTTCGCAAAGGCCTTAAAGTAGAATTAGACGGCGTCCCTTTTGAAATCGTTGACTTCCAGCACGTGAGTCCCGGTAAAGGGAGAGCTTTTACACGCACCAAGCTCAAAAACATGCTGAACCAAAACGTCATTGAACGGACGATCACCTCCGGCGACAAGTTGGATCAAGCCAACATGGAGCAAAAGGAGATGCAGTTTTTGTACCGGGATGCTGAGGGGTTTCACTTCATGAACCAGGCCAATTACGAGCAAGTGGTCTTGTTTGAAGAGCAGCTGGGGTTGGGAAAGAATTTTCTCACCGAAAATCTCGTCATCAGGGTCATGTATTTCAATGAGCGCCCGATTGGGGTGGAGTTGCCAACCTTTGTCGTGTTAAAAATTGTGGAAACCGACCCTGCTTTTAAGGGGGATACGGTGACCGGTGGCACGAAGCCCGCAAAATTAGAAACGGGAGCAAGCGTGGGGGTTCCCTTTCATTTGAAAGAGGGTGATTTGATTAAGGTCGACACCCGTGACGCCTCCTATGTGGAAAAGGCGAGTAAGTGAGGCAATCAGTGAAGCAAAAAACGAAGAAAAAATTGCAATCAGGGAGTACCTTTCTGAACAAGAAGGTCTTGGTCGGGAAGAAAGCTGCTTTAGGCGCTATGAGCGCTTCCGCTGAAGGAGCGCATGATTTAGAGAAGTTAGAAAAAATCCTGGAGTTGATGGTCAAACACGAAGTGGCCGAGTTGGATTGGCAAAAGCAAGACGAGCGTATTCAGCTGAAAACCAGTCAAGCGTTTGGCCGGGAAGGAGCGTGGGGTGGGAGTTCCCCCGCTGGCGAACGGCATGGACTGAGCGGTTTTCCCGGGCGTGAGACCCACTTGTTTGGTGGGCATTCGCTGCCTGGCGGAGGTCATGCGTTAGGGGCGCATGCTTTGGGTGGACAGGGCGGTGAAAAAGCATCGCTGGCTCAGCCTGTGCACAAGGAAGAGCCAGCTTCCCATAAAAAGATTCTTTCGCCCTTTGTGGGCACCTTTTACCGTGGGGCTTCGCCTGATGCGGAGGTGTATGTCAAGCCTGGGCAGCTGGTGAAGAAGGGTGATGTGCTTTGTATCATTGAGGCGATGAAGCTGATGAATGAAATTGAAGCCGACCATTCGGGTAAACTTCTCTCCATTCTCGTGGAAAATAGTCAGCCAGTGGAGTTTGGTGAACCTTTGTTTCTGATTGACGTGGGATAAGCCAATGCATGGACCGGCGCTGTTCAAGAAAGTTTTAATTGCCAATCGCGGTGAAATTGCCTTACGGGTGATTCGGGCTTGCAAGGAGCTAGGGATCCCGACGGTTGCGGTTTACTCCAGAGCGGATGAGCACTCCTTGCACGTCAAGCTTGCCGATGAGGCGGTGTGCATTGGCCCTGCCGCTTCCAAGTTAAGTTACTTAAATATGAATGCCCTCCTCACGGCAGCCGACATTACCGGAGCGGACGCCGTGCACCCTGGCTATGGTTTTCTCTCGGAAAACGCAGAGTTTGCCAGGTTGTGTCAAACCTGTGGGCTAACGTTTATTGGGCCGACGGTGAAAAACATCCAAGCCATGGGTGAGAAGACGCAAGCCCGCGCGATTGCTAAAGCGGCAGGGCTGCCCTTGCTGCCAGGCACGGTTGGCGCGGTGGCGGATGCGGCTACGGCGGCTCGTGAGGCGAAAAAAATTGGTTACCCCGTGATCCTCAAGGCGGCAGCCGGTGGCGGCGGACGTGGCATTCACATCGTTTACGCGGAGCAAGTCTTACGGGATTGCTTTGAGCGGGTGAGTGCGGAGGCGCAAGCTTCCTTTGGGAACGGCGCGATGTACTTGGAAAAGTACTGTGAAAGTCCCCGGCACGTAGAAATCCAAGTCTTGTGCGATCAGTTTGGTCATCGCATTGCCTTGGGTGAGCGCGATTGTACGATTCAAAGGCGACATCAAAAGCTGGTCGAGGAGTCTCCCTCGTCAGTGGTGGATCCTGCGTTGCGGGAGGCGATGAGTCAGGCGGCTTTGAAGCTCTGCCGGGAAGTCGAGTATGAGAATGTCGGGACGGTAGAGTTTTTAGT
The DNA here is from genome assembly GCA_043732485.1 of Oligoflexia bacterium. Taxonomy (GTDB): domain Bacteria; phylum Bdellovibrionota; class UBA1018; order UBA1018; family UBA1018; genus JAYTHP01. Next base: position 21,345 of record JAYTHP010000111.1, on the reverse strand, counting down.
CGATAATCAAGACAAGCAGTTCTACTTCATGGAAATGAACACCCGCATTCAAGTCGAGCACCCGGTGACTGAGATGGTGACGGGGATTGACTTGGTGAAAGAGCAGATCTACATGGCAGCAGGGCGCACGCTGTTGTGGAAGCAAGAGGCGATTCAGATTCAATCCCATGCCATCGAATGCCGGATTAACGCTGAAGATTCTGAGCGTTTTGTTCCCTCCCCGGGTTTGATTACCGGTCTCAATTTACCAGGTGGTTTTGGGGTGCGAGTAGACTCGTTCATCTATGATCATTACCGCGTGTTGCCGTTTTATGACTCGCTCTTAGCCAAGTTGATTGTCCATGCTCCAACGCGCTTGGAGGCGATTGCCAAAATGCAGCAGGCTTTAAGTGAGTTTGTGGTGGAGGGCATTCAAACCAATTTAGCGTTTCATCGTAAAGTTATGGCAAGCCCGGCCTTCCGTGAAGGTTTTTATAGTACCCATTTTCTAGAGGAGTTTCTCGGCAAGGGCGATTAATCCTCCCAAAAGGGGGGGCTTGTGGCATCTGAAAACGCAGTGGGTGAGTCACCCAAATAAGGGAGCGAGCGCCTGATGAAGGATTCATCGAAAAATTCGGGGCTCATGTCAGCTGGCCCTCAGCCCCAGGAGCAACTCCTTCAAGCGGAACTCAGTGGGGGGACGGGCATCGATCTCGGCGAGGATCTGCTGCAGGAAGCCACCCGCTCGCTCACACAACAGCCTGCTTCTCCGTTTTCGTCTTCTGCTCTTTCTCCCGGGCAGCCCCAACAACCGGCTGATCAAGAGCCTCAGTCGCTTGCGGAGTTCTTAGCGCAAGCCCGGATTATGCTCAATGAGGGGTTTTTAGAAGACGCCAAGCAGACCTTGCGTAAGGCGCTGATCGTTGAGCCTGCCTGGGATGAGGCCAGGCGCTTTTTAGAGGACATTCAAGCCACAGAGCTCAAGAAGTTACTGCGCGAAAGCCGTGAGCCAGCCGTGGGTGGTGGTAGTGGTGGTGGGGACGAAGGCTCCCAAGCGCTGCAGAGCCGAGTCTTAGAGCAAATCGATCAGGATCTGGGCTTAGGACTTGCGCTTGACGACGCGCACCCTTCAAGCCAGTGGCTTTCCGACTGGTGGTTTGATTTTGAGCAGTATTTGACGCGTCAGTCTCCTGGGAGAGTCCCTGTCCAGCTGTGGATTGATTGTGCGGTTAATTTAATGATGATGGAGGCCTACGCTCTTGCCACGCGGGTTTTGCTGCGGGCACAAAGCGAACTGAAGGCGAGACAAATGGCGTCCCTAGGTTTTGAGGGTGTGGCGGGCAGCAGGGGTGGAGGTGGCAGCGAGGAGCGCGGTGGCGAGGAAAGAGCAGTGGCCGGGGAGACTGGGGCTGGCCCTTTTCAGCCTGAGCGGCAAGACTGGCTGAGCGTGCATTGTTTGCTGGCCGACAGTTTGATGAAGTGCGGTCGTCATTTTGAAGCCTTAGAACATCTACAGCCCTTGCTGTATGACGACCTCTGCGTTGCGGTTGGCGCCGCAGAACCATCGGCAACCTTGTCGTCGTCGTCGGCTTCGTCGGGCAAGCGGTCACCCTCGCCGCCTCAGGGCGCATCTTCATGCCTTGAGCTTTTTTATCTGGCCGGGGGCTTGTATCACGCGTTAGGGCAAAAGGCCTTTGCTTATCGTTACTATCGCCAAGCGCAACGTTTGCAGCCCGATTACCGGGATCTCAAACGAGAGATGAGTCGACTCCTGGCAGTAGGGGGACTGTGATGAAACATAAGGGGTGGATCTTTCTTGCCGCTTTGGCTGCGGTCATTGCCTTTCAGCTCTGGTTGATTCAAAGCGCCTGGATGGCCAATGTCTTAAAAGCTGCGCTCAATCGCACGGTGTTGCCCAATTCCGGTCTGCAGGTGGACTGGCATTCGGCTTCGTTGCAGATGTTTCCGCCCGGGGTGGCTTTAAAGGGCGTGCGTTTGAAGTTTCAAGCCAAGAAGTCAAGCTCGGCTCAGCCCTTGCAACGCTTACAACTTGAGGCTGAGACGGTGGGGGTGGTGTTTCGGCCGTTGCAGATTCTCTCAGGCAGTATTGATATCCATCAGGTGAAGGTGGCACAAGGCAGCCTGCAATTCTGGCTGGCTGAGGGGGGTGGCAACGGCGACACGGACCCAGGCGGTGGCACTGATAAAACACAAGGCCCTTGGGAGCATTTGCAGCGCTTTGCAGACGGCGTGCGGTTGCAATTGCCGTGGGGTCGTTTCTTGCACCTTCGCACGGAAAGCCTGCTCGTGGAAGACCTGCGATTGTCTTGGCGTGATCCGGAAGGGATGCAACAAGCGGCAGGCCAAATCGTGCGCTGCGAGTTTGCGCAAACGCAGGGCAAACCCCTAGGCTATGAGGTGGATCTTAAGACGGAAGCCTTCTCAGGGCACCATGCTCTGCCGTTGCATCTTGAGGGTGTGCAAACTCAGCTGGAGCTCAAGGCGCACGTGCAACAATCCGGCGTGAGGCTTGAGCGCCTGCTACTTGCCCATCACAGCTCGCAACTCCTGCTTGCGGGAAAGTCGCTGGGAAAAAATGCGCTGACCAAGAGTCCTTTTTTGCAAGCCTCGCACTGGGATCTGACGTGGAGCCTGCAAGGTGATCTGGAGGAGTTGCGCAAAGGAGCGCTTGCCGCAACCAGAGGCGAGTTACAAGCCAGGCTGGCGTCACAGTTGCCGGTGGATTTGAAAGGCAAGTGGACGGGGCAGGGCGAGTTGCAAGGCCCCTTGCTTGCGCCAGCGTTCAAGGCTTCAGCGCACTTCGAAGTGAAGGGCGCGAGGGCAGCCGGTTGGTGGGCGGATCAGGTGGTGTGGGAAAGCCAGTGGAAGGCAGGTGAGCTGACGGTGCCTTTTATAGAAATCAGCAGTGGGAGTGGGGCTGGTGCTGGTGGCGGTAGCAGCAGCTCGGCAGTGGCCGGTGGCAAACTGCGGCTAGGTCCGTTGCGCACCCGCTTGGACGCGACCACCCTTGAGGTGGGAGTCACTTTGGAGCGAGCGCACAGCCATTGGTTAGGTGCGGGGGTGCTTGCTGCAGTTTATCCGCTGGATTTTACCTTAAACGGCACGTTTCAACTCGCGATCAAATTACCGCAAGCGACAACGACAGCGTGGAGTGTCGCGGTGGTCACGCAAAGCAGTTTGCAGCCGTTTCGCTTGACCAATCAACGCTTAGGGCAAGTGATCCCGAAGATGTCTGTCTTTGACATCCCAGCAATCGAGCTAGCGGGCGGTTTTTTGCTCAATGAGCAGGGTATTTTTCCGCGGGCTTTGAGTTTGAAGCTACCGCACAGCCAAATGGGCGTCGATGGCAGTGTGCTGTTTCGCAAGGGCTTCAATTTGGCCTTTCGGGGCAATCTGAAATTAGAGGATTTAGGAACGGTTGCTGAAAACGAGATTCGGGGGCAAGGACCCGTGGTGGGCTCACTGCAGGGTCCGTTTGCTGACAGTGACTTGGAGTTAGAGGTACGCTTTGCGCAGGTGGCTTACTTGCACTTAGCCTTGGGGGATCTGCAAGGAACCCTGCGTTTTCAAAGTGGCCCCAATCGCTTTTCCCTGGAAGAGGTTGATGTGTTAAAAAACCACTCTCATTACCGGCTGCAGGGCGTGGTGGATTTAGCCCCGAAAGAGCCCACCTTGGGTCTGCAAGCGGAGCTGTTGGACGGTGATGTTGCCGATTTGCTGGCAGTGGTGCAAAAGCCACTCAGTGACTTGGGCTGGTTTCCGGCCTCTTTGCGAGGGCCGGTAACAGGCACGTTGCGCCTGGACGGCGTGGCTGCGATGCCGCAGTTGAATTTGCGTGCCAAGCTGCAAGGGCATGACTGGAGCTATTTGGGTGAAAAGTTTCAAAGCGTGCAATTTCAAGGGGGTTTAGACAAGTTACGCCTCCAAATCGATCAGTTAGCGATCAAAAAGCGCACGGGGTCTTTGGCAGGCAATTTCCATTGGCGGGAAAGCGGCGAGCAGGTGGCGTGGAAGTTCCAGACGGAGAATTGGGATTTTACCGATATCGATGCGCTCAATCAGCTGGACGTGCCGCTGCGGGGGCAAATCGATCTGAAGAGTCAAGGGCAGGGACGACTCGGGGCGTTGGATTCGCAAAGCGAAGTGGCCTTGCACGCCATGCGGGTGCGGGGCGCACCGCTTGCCGCAAGCCACCTGCAGGTCACAGCCCATCAGGGAATGTGGAAACTGCACGGGTCACTCCTGGGGGAGCAAGCGACGCTGGACGCCAGTTTACAAGAGCAAAATTTGAAGCTGGCTGAGCTTGCCATCAGTGCGCACCAGTTTGATTTCGGGTGGCTGTTGTTATTTTTGAACCCGAAATTGATGGGCGACTACCTGCTCAAAGGGGCCTTGTCGGGCGACTTGCACCTGAACTTTACCCCGCAAGCCTCAGGAACGCTTGCGCTCTCGCAGTTTGAAGTCAACCGGGCGGATCATTTCTTGCGGCTTGCCCGCCCCTTGCAAGTGGCAATCCACCAAGGCGATTTTAAAGTCGAAAACTGGCAATTATTGAGTCACCAGGGGGTCTTGGGGGGGCACTTGCAACAGCAGTTGGGGCGGTTGTCGGGGGGGTGCGGCGGCAGCGTTGATTTAGGGTTATTGGGATTCGTGGTGCCGATTTTTGAAAAAGTGCGGGGAGTGGCCCAACTGAAAATAGGGGTTTCAGGCAGCACGGCGGCGCCGCTCTTTAACGGCAGCGCGCAACTCTCCAGTGTGCAATTGCTGCTGGAGGAGCTGGGGACGGCGTTTGAAAACATTTCCGGGCAAGTGCGCATCAAAAATAATCATTTGCTGTTACAGCAAGTGAAGGGTGCTTTAGGCAGTGGCTGGGCCAGGCTGCGGGGAGAGATCGTGCCGCAGGTGTCTGGTGCCACCGAGTTTGCCATCTTCGCTGACGTGCACTCGGCGAAACTCAAGGTTTTTCCTTTTCAAATGCTGCAAGTGAGTGGCAATTTAGCCTTTGAAGGCAAAGAGCCTCCCTATTTGTTAAGCGGTGAGCTGGAGCTGGAAGCAGGGATTTCGCGCGAAAAGGTTTTAAACCGCCCGGCCTCAGCGGGCAACACGGCGGCAGAGCTGAAAAACCAGCCCTACGCCCCGCCTCCCACCGCCCATCGCCGGGCGTTGCAAGGCTCACCGGTGCGGCTCAACATTGACGTCACGACGCAAAACCCCGTGATGGTGCAAAACGACGTGCTGCGCGACCTCCAGCTCGTCGGCAAGGTCTCTTTGGTCAATCAGTTGGATACGCCAGGTATTTTAGGGGAAGTGACGGCTAAGCAAGGGCAATTGTTCTTTAAGGATCATACCTTTCAAGTGCAATCGGCACAGGTGCATTTTGATCAGGCTGCGACCGTGAACCCACGGGTGGATCTGGTGGCGTTTACCGAAGTGTCGGGCTTTAAGGTGGATTTATTTTTATCCGGTCGGGTTAATCAGCTAAAGTTTGAGTTCACCTCCCACCCGCCGCTGCCGGAAAATGAAATCCTCTCGCTCTTGGCCATTGGACTGAGCTCGAGTGATGCGAAAAAAATGAGTGGTGTGGATCAAGCCAGCGTGCAAAGTGGCGAAGCCACCTCCTTGTTGTTGCACTCGCTGGGTTTTAACCGGGAGCTGGAGGAGCGCACGGGGTTTCAAGTGCAAATTGACGAATTAAAAAACCCCTACTTAGGGGTCAGTGCCTTTAACGCACAATCGTCGCAAGCAACGGTGGCGCCGTCGGTGGCGATTCGCAAGCAGCTGGGCGATCGTCTGAGTTTGTCCGCTGCTACCTCAGTCGGGGCTGGCAGCAGCACCTCCCGGCAACTGAGCTTAAGTTATCGGGTCAACCACTCGCTGTCGGTTAATGGGATTTTTAACCTCTTTGGCGTGACTGGGGGCTTGGATGCTTTGCAAAATGCCGATATCACTTCTTATGGGGTGGACTTTAAGTTTCAAAAAGGTTTTCGCTGAAAGCGCGGGAGAATGAATTGCTGAGCCATCGTTTTTTACTGTTGCAGGGGTTGCTTTTTTTTTGCATCCCTCTTTTCGCGCAAGTAGGGATAGCAGCAGCGGGCAGCGCTGCTAGCTCATCGCCGTCGAGGTCGTCTAGGGTCAGTGCGGGTGGGGGGGCGGATCAAAAGCTGGTAATTGATCGCATTGAGATTGTCGGGGTCCACGCCTTCCCGCTTGCGATCATTGAAGGTGAGAGTGTGCTGAGCGTAGGTGAGGTGTTGGCCGATGCCAAAGTGGTGAAAACGCTCAACCGCTTCCAAAACTACTATCAGCAGCACGGTTACCGCAAGGCGCGCTTTCAAAGCTTTTTAAATTTAGAAAAAACAGCGGGCGGCAGCGGGCGCGAGCAGGTCATTCTCAAGTTCCAGATCACCGAAGGGGAGCCGGATCAACTGCTTAGCGTTGATTTTTCCTGGAGTGACGCGGACCAGGGCGCGGCAGCCCAAGCCCTTGAGACGCAGTTTCGTGCCCAAATCAGCGTCAAGCCGGGGGACCCGCTCGATCAGCTGGCCATTGAAAAAAGCCAGCGCCAAATCCTGGAGGTCTTAGCCTCCAACCAGTATATGGGCTCACAAGTGAAAAAAGTGGAAACTGTGATGGCAGCAGCCGCCGGCGGGGTGCGACTCACTTTTCAGGTTGATCGTGGGGAGTTCGTGATTTTTGGCTTTCGCGGCAATCAAGCGTTATCGCAAAGTTTTTTGAAAAACCTCATTCAAGAAATGCGCGTCTTGGGCTTGGGGCATGATTACTTACCCAGCATTGAAGCAAGGATTAGGAGTGAATACAAGGATTTGGGTTTCGTAAACGTTAAAATTGCGGTGCGCACCTTTGAAGGAGGGGCGGCAGGCAAGAAGCCCCGGCAGGTCAGCTTTTTGATCGACGAGGGGTTGCAAGTGCGCATCGCTGACATCACTTTTGATGGCAATAGTCATTTTTCGCAAGCAGAGCTGAAAGCCTGGTTCTTGGAGCAGGCGCCGGCGTTGATCCAAAATGGAATCTATAGTGAAAAAAAGCTGGAAAGTGCGACGGCTAACCTGATGACGCTGCTCCAGTCGCGCGGCTACTTATTTGCCAGACTGATGGCGATTCATCCTGAGTGGCTGGAAGGCCAGGGCGCGTCAGGCGACGCGGAGCTCTTGGCAAAAAAATTGTTGCAGGTGAAACTCGTCATCTACTTATATGAAGGGGAGCCCACCGAGGTTGAGAGTTTTAGACTCAGTGGCGCCACCGTGCTGGAAAAAGCGGCTGTACAAGATCTCCTCAAGGTCACCGTAGGGGCCGGTTTTAATCTCTTTGCCTTTACCGCAGGCTTAGCCAGTCTCAAGGCGCACTATTACCAGCAAGGCTATTTTGACTTGCGTATTGTCAATGAGGCTAGTGAGGGAGCTGGGGAGGTCTCGTCGCCCAGCGACAGTCAAGGCGCTGCTCAAGAGCTCGCAAATGGCTTGGGTGTGGTGGCGAGTGAAGCGGCCCCCCCACCGCTCGTGAGCTATACCCAAGACAATCGCAAGGTGCAGATTCAATTGACCTTAGTCGAAGGTCAACCCTTTGTTTTGAGTCGCATCGAGGTGCAAGGCTTGGTTCTGACCCAAGAAAGCGTGCTGCGGCGCGAGCTGGTATTGCAGGTAGGCGACGTGATTTTAGAGGAAAAACGGGCGCAAAGTGAGCGGCAAATCAAGCGCTTAGGGATTTTTTCCGAAACCAGCTTCCAGCTCTTGCCTGATCCCGACGTGCCGCAAGGTAAAATCTTGCACATTCAAGTCAAAGAGGGTGAGCGTGGGCTGATCTCAGGCGGTCCTGGCATTCGCAGTGACTTAGGTATTCGCGGCTTTGGCGCCGTCGGCTATACCAACATCTGGGGCCTAGCCCATTCAGTAACGGTGAGCGCCAGCGCCAATCGGCGCTTCGCGCAATATCATAGCGGCGAGGGTCAAGCCCAGTTGCAGTATCAATGGCCATGGTTTTTAGGCAGCCCGGGGCTGATTTTTCGGCCATCGCTGCTGGGAGGGAAAACCCAGTACACCACCTTTAGCGCCGTGAGCGCCGCAGCTTCGCTGACCTTCGAGCGGATGTTGCTTGCTGAGCCGAGTTTGGTGGCCACGCTCAGTTACAGCTTTGAGGTCTTCAGTCAGGAGACCATTAGCGGTAAATCCTATCCCCCGATCAGTGCCAGGGTGGGAGCGGTCACCCCGAAGCTGACTTTAGACTTGCGCAATGACCCCCTTTCGCCCTCCTCAGGCGCTTATTTTATCACTTGGATCGATCTAGCTCCCAGTTTCTTGGGCTCCTCGCTGCCGCTCGGTGCCGCTTCTCAGGAGTTAAACTTCTACCGCGCCTACTTGCGGGGGGATTACTATTGGTCCTTGCTCAAAGACCTGATCTTGAGCGTGAGTTACCGCGCGGGTTACGAGCGTGGTAAAAATATTCCGGCCATCAAGCTGTTTGCCTTAGGCGGCATTGCAAGCGTTAGAGGTTATCAGGAATTATCCATTAATTACTCGACCTTAAGTCCTGCAAGCCAGCAAAATGTAAGCCTCCTGCCTGAGGGGAGCTTTGCCTTCAGCAATTACCGCGTTCAGCTGGATATTCCTTTTTCTGGCGCTTTGCGTTTAGCGGCCTTCGTGGACGCCGCGCAAGTGACCTTGAACGACACCGCTTTGTCTGGGCTGTTTTTTGGCGCGGGCTTAGGCTTTCACTATCAGACACCGATTGGCCCAGTGAATCTCGAAGTGGGCATACCGGTGCGTCCGCCAAGCTATAATCCTGCTTATCCGGTGCCGCAAGGGCCGGTGTTTCATTTCTCCATTGGGGTGATTTGAGGACCTGCGACCCCTTGGCGTTGATTTTCTCAGTCTTGGTCTGAAAATATCGTTGACTTCAGAAGTGGGCTTCTGATATCCAAACATTCTATGTATCAGAAAAAAACGTATCAAGCCAAACAGATGGGTCCTCATCTTTTTGAAACTCAAGGTCCTCATGCACCCAAGTGGTATGTCGTGGATGCTAGCAAACAGGTGGTCGGAAGACTCGCCACCGTGATCGCGCGAGTGGTCACCGGGAAGCACAAGCCCACGTTCACGAAGCACGCTGATACAGGCGATTTTGTGGTTATTTTGAACGCTGAAAAAGTGGTCTTTACTCGTAACAAATGGCGAGATAAGCTTTACCGAGACTACTCCGGTTACGTAGGCGGCTTGAAGACGAAGACGGCGAAAGAGATGCTAGCCAAGCATCCTGAAGAAATTTTACGAAGGGCAATCTGGGGGATGACCAATAAGTCGAACCTTGCCAGGCACCAGATGAAGAAGTTGAAGATTTATGCCGGTTCCGAGCATCCGCATGCCGCTCAGCAGCCGGCAGCGTTACCTACGGGTGCGATCCGTAGAACCGTGGTATCGCAAGCTCCTCCCGCAGATCGCTAGTTTCTGGGGCGCCAGCCCCAGTAGGGTGTAAACGAAGCCGTCAGGCATGAGCATGCATGAAAAAACTTTAGGGCTCTGGTAGATCGCTTAAGTCATCAGCAACGAGAAATCGTCGAGAAATTGCCGAGAAATCCCAATGAGAAAGAAGACAGAAATTTAATTTTATGGAAAAGCAGTATCATCAAGTTGGAAAGCGAAAAAATGCCATTGCCCGAGTTTACCTGAGGCCTCGCGCCGGAGAGCAGGGCGTGATCCGGGTGAACGATCGTGTCTTTGAAGAGTACTTTCCTCGAGCGACTGCTCGAATGATTATCCAGCAGCCGCTTGAGCTTACCCAGACGTTAGGTCAGTACGACATTCTGGTGAATGTCAGAGGCGGTGGGCTTTCAGGCCAGGCGGGTGCCGTGAAGCATGGCATTTCGAGGGCTTTGCTGGAAGTGGATCCTGAGTATCGTCCCGCTTTAAAAAAAGCAGGCCACCTGACCCGCGACTCACGCGAAGTGGAGCGCAAGAAATACGGCCTCGCCGGTGCTCGCAAGCGCTTCCAGTTCTCCAAGCGATAACAAAGGAGCCAGTTTGGGATTAAACCCCGCTGGAGCTCAAGCTTGCCCTAGGCGATGCTTGGCTAAAGGCGTAGGGTCGTTCAAGACTCGTTTATTAAAAAAAACTCTTCGAAAGACCAAAACCGACATTCAGAGCGGTTTTGGTCTTTTTGCATTGGGGCGAGGCCCTGTGGGAGGTTGATGCCGGCGCTGCCGATAAAACGTCTTTAAAGCGGGAGCGGTTGACGGCTGAGTTCGATCACTGTGTCGGGTCCGAGTTGAAAGAGGGCAAGTCTGTGGAGTTTAAGGGCTTGGCTCAGACTCAAGCCGAGTGAGACGCGGTTTTGGAGTCCGCCCGTGAGGGTGGGGGCGATGAAGAGGTGAAAGAGATCGCCCAAGCCTGCTTGCAGGAAAAAAGTAAGGGTTTTGGGTCCGCCTTCCACCAGGATGCTTTGCAGCGGCCGGGTCAGGTGCGCGGGGTAAGCAGGAAGCACCACCCACGCGGGATGGTGCAAGGAGGGGTGCAAGAGCAGCTCGCACCATTCCTGCTCGAGATCCCTGCCCGGTAGGGCAATCAAGCGAGGCAGGTTTAACGTCGTCGGTTGTGGTGGTAGGTGGCTGTGAGCGAGGTTGCCAAGCCCGTGATAGCGGTGTGCTTGGGCTTGGGTGGTGATCACCGTCCAGTCGGTGAGCTGAGCGGGCGCGTGATCGCTTGCGAGCGCCCGGGGATCAAAGAGAATTTTTCGTGGTGTTGGGCTCACCTCAGGCGGGTGGTGCAGCGTCTTGCAATCACGGACGGTGAGTTGCGGTTGGTCGCGCAGCCAGGTCTGGGCGCCGACAAGTATGGCATCATATTTTCTCCTTAAGCCATGCGCATAGGCGCGGCTCGCGGGACCGGTGATCCACTGCGAGTGCGACTGGTCGTCTGCCAGCTGACCGTCTAGCGTTTGTGCCCACTTGAGGATCACCAGCGGGCGTTGCTGAGAGGGTTGCTGTGCGTGGAAGGCGAAAAAGGGAAAATTTAAAGCAGTGACTTCGGCTGCAAGGGTTCCTAGTTGGATCGATTTACCGGCATTTTTGAGTTTCAAAAGACCTGCGCCTGCCACCAAGGGATTGGGATCGAGCCTAGCGCACGAGAAGTGTTGCACTTCGCTCTCCTGCAGGAAATCAGCGCAAGCGGGTTGCTGTCCTTGATGGGCGCAGGGCTCAAGCGTGGTAAAGAGGTGTGCGCCTTTCAGTTGGCGAGGATCGCGCACGGCGTCAAACGCCACCCGCTCGGCATGCCTGCCGCCAAACGCTTCCGTGTGGCCGCGCGCGAGCTCCTGACCGCTTGGCGTAACAATGACGCAGCCGACCGCCGGATTAGGATTGGAGCGGCCACAGCTGCGCATCGAGGTCCTCAAGGCTTCTTGCATCCAGTAGGCGGCATGCTGGTCTGGTGGGAGCGGAGCGTGCGAGGGCTGAGTGGGAATCTCAGCAGCAGAGACAGCAGAGAGTACGGCGGAAGGTATGCCGTCATGACCTGCGAGACGTTCGCGCTCCCGAACGCCGCATGAATTGTCCCAGTCCGGGACGATTTCACTCAGCAGGCCTGCGACCCCAAAACCGGGTAAGAGCATGGAATCGGTCATGGGAGTGTGGGCGCAGCCAACACAAACCAAGCGCGCAAGGATCTTGTTTGAGTCATGGTCATGACCCTGGCCGGGGAGCGTGGGGAGCAGCGCGGTGCTGGCACAGAGGTGGCGAAAGGGTTGAGGTGGCGTTGCAGGTCAAGCCAGACGGCGAGGAGGGCTGCACAAAAAGCCCCTCCAAGCGGCGTGGGAGGAGAAAGCGAGGGTAACGAAGGGGCGGGCAACGAAGGTAAGGGCAACGATTCACCTCCCCAGGCTAGCGAAAGCGGAGCTCAAGGTCTACCTCTTTTTTAAAGTTACAGGCCCCTGCCCCCGCGAGCGAGCCGCTGAAGTCGCTGCCAAGCAGAGGTGAAGTGGAAAAATAAAGGCGGAAGGGCAGGGGATAAAGAGTGGAGTGCGGGACCTGTTGGGGAGTTAAAAAGCGCCGATTTTAAATCTCCTTGCTATTTTGCCAATGTCACGATATCAACGATCTGACTTTTGATTTTTCAGGGATTTTCGGAGAAAATTTCCCCCTTAGAGCCCCGGGTGCGCGCTTTCGCACCCCCAAGCGGTGGCCTCCTGCAAGACAGAATGCCCCCTCTTGGCTTGACGAGGCTAGGTAAAAAAGTTGGTGTTTTGTAAGTAAAAGTGATTATTAACCGTGATTTTTAGATGGTGTGAGATATCTTTTGATGGCTCTCACAGCGCTCGAGATCCTATTTGTTAAAATAGAGTTAGGGAGTTGATTGAATGCCTGTAGTTACGATGCGCGAGCTGCTTGAGTCTGGAGTTCATTTTGGTCACCAGACACGTCGATGGAATCCAAAAATGAAGCCTTATGTTTTTGGGGCGAGAAATGGAATTTACATCATTGATCTGCAAAAAACGGTAGATCAAGCGCGAGCGGCTTGTGCTTTTGCGACCAAAGTGGTTGCTGAAGGCAAAAAAGTGCTTTTCGTGGGCACCAAGAAGCAAGCCAAGGAAGTGGTGGAAGAAGAAGCCAAGCGCTCGGGGATGTATTTTGTCACCAACCGTTGGTTAGGCGGCATGCTCACCAACTATCAGACGGTGAAGGCCTCGATTGATCGCTTGAAGAAGCTCGAAGCGCTGAAGATTTCTCCGGAATGGAATGAAACGCCGAAGAAAGAGCAATCCCGCTATGACCGCGAGTTAGATAACTTAAGAAAATCACTGGGTGGCATTCAAGACATGAAGAAGCTGCCTGGAGCGATTTTCGTGATTGATACCGAAAAAGAGCATATTGCGGTGAAAGAAGCCAAGAAGTTGGGGATTCCCACGATTGCTGTGGTGGATACTAACTGTGATCCTTCGGATGTGACTTTTGTGATTCCTGGTAACGATGATGCGATTCGCAGCATTCGACTCTTTGCCCGCTTGATTTCCGATAGTTGCTTAGAAGGCACCCGCATTCATCAAGAGAAACTTAGAGCACAGGAAAATGCCGATCATAAGGATGATGGCGATCTTGAGAAAAAGGTATCGCGCTTTGAAGGCGACATTGACCTGCAGGGCATGGATGAAGCGGACCTTGAGGCTCAGGAAGTCGAAGCGGAACTCGCAACGACCGGAGAAGATGGCGTAACGGCAGTAGCGGTAACGGTGGTGAGTGCGGTGGTGAGCACGGTGGTGAGCGGGGATCCTGCTCCTGCGGTGCAGGCGCCGGTTGCTGCTGTGGCCGGAGCGAAGGTGCCCAAAGGGATTAAAAAAACGATTCAAGCTTAGGAGTGTCATGGAAATCTCAGCGTCGCAGGTAAAAGAACTTCGAGAAAAAACAGGGGTCGGGATCATGGAGTGTAAGAAAGCACTGACTGATGCTGGCGGTGATTTTCAGAAGGCCGTAGATCTTTTAAGAAAAAAAGGCTTCGAGAATGCTGCAAAAAAAACCCACCGGGCTACGGATCAAGGGGCGGTGATTTCCTACATTCATGGCGAAGGCAAAGTGGGAGTATTGCTGGAAATGAACTGTGAGACTGATTTCGTGGCACGCACAGATCAGTTTCGCACGTTGGCCAAAGACATTGCGATGCACATTGCGGCGGTAAAGCCGTTGTATGTGTCCAGTGCTGAAGTTAGTGCGGAAGTGATTGCCAAGGAAAAAGAAATCGTGGCAGCTCAGGTGGGGAATCAGGGTAAGCCTCCGCAGATTTTGGAAAAGATCATTGAGGGTAAGATTAAGAAGTTTTACGAGGACTTTTGTCTGCTCAATCAAGTTTTTGTGAAGGATTCCTCCAAGACCATTGAAGTGCTTTTGAAGGAAGCGGTGATGACGCTGGGTGAAAACTTGACGATTCGCCGCTTTGCACGGTTTGCTTTAGGTGAGCACCAAAAGGAAGTTGAGAGCGCATGAACCCCAGTTTAGAGGCCGTATTGGCCCAGCTGCTGAGTCAGATGGACAAGGGGATTGCCTCCTTGAAGGGTGATTTAGCGAAGGTGCGGACTGGTCGAGCCTCGACTGCTTTAGTCGATACGGTGCATGTGGATTACTATGGCTCAAGCATGCCGTTGAATCAGGTGGCCAACGTGACGACGCCTGATGCTCGGACGATTCAGGTTGCGCCCTGGGAGTCGGGGATGATGGGGGCGGTGGAAAAAGCGATTCTGGCGGCCAACTTAGGGTTAACCCCTCAAAATGATGGAAAACTGATCCGTATCCCGCTACCGGCCTTAACCGAAGAACGGCGTAAGGAGATGGTGAAGTTGGTGAAGAAGATGGGTGAGGAGGGTAAGATTGCCGCCCGTAACCATCGCCGAGAAGCCAACGAAGAGCTGAAGAAGCTTGAAAAAGCCCGCTCTTTGTCAGAAGATGAAGTGGCGAAGGCCTTGGAGCAGGTGCAAAAGAAAACCGACGAGAAGGTCAGCGAGATTGACAAAGTCATCGCCAGTAAGGAAAAAGAGATTCTGACGGTTTGAGTCGTGCTGACGGTGCTCCACGGAAACGCCCCAGGTCCTCGCTCCGCAGAGATAGCGGCATGGTCATTCCCCCAAAAAATTGAGAAAAGTGTTCCTGAAAAGCAGAGGACTTGCGGTGGCAAGCGCTGGTGTAAGGACCAAGTGAGAGAGGACGGAAAGCCCAAAAAGGCACTCGCCTAAAACGCTTGCTAAAACGACGATGAGGTTGCGGCGGAAGGTGAGTGTGAGTAAGAGCCACTGGAAAACGGAGGGGCGCTTTGAGTGAAACCAGGGGGGAGAGTTTAGCGTTAAAGTTACCCAAGCATGTGGCCATCATTATGGATGGCAATGGTCGTTGGGCTGAGCGTCGCGGGCATCCCCGCTTTTTTGGTCATGTCCGAGGTTCCAGCCGGGTGCGAGGGATTGTCGAGGAGGCCATTCGTATGGGGGTAAAGGCGCTGACCTTGTATGCCTTCTCAACGGAAAATTGGAATCGTCCGGAACAAGAGCGCCAAGTATTGTGGCGGCTGTTAAAAAAATACCTGATTCGCGATGGCAATGAACTGCACCGCCAAAACGTACGGCTGCGGGTGATTGGCGAGATTGAGAAGCTCAGTGGCGATGTGGCAAGCGTGCTGCATCCTTTGATTGCGCGGCTTGCGCAAAATACCGGATTACAACTCACTTTTGCCCTGTCTTACGGGGCCAGAAGCGAGCTCGTGCGAGCGGCGAAGCTGTTTGCGGAGGATTGCTTAGCGGGACGTAGGCAGCCGGAGGGCATGTCTGAGGCTGTGATGCAAGATTACTTGTGGACTTCGGATTTTGGTGAGTGCCAGGAGGTCGACCTTTTTATTCGCACCAGTGGCGAGCAAAGAATGAGTAATTTCCTACTCTGGCAGTCGGCTTACGCTGAATTTGTCTTCCTGGATGTCTGTTGGCCGGACTTTTTACCCCACGATTTTAAGCAAGCCGTTTTACAGTACACTCAGCGCGAACGGCGTTTTGGTCAGCTCCTACCCGCGCTGACGGCTGCTGCACCCCCTCTTAAAACCTCGCCCACCCCCCCCCCTACCTCATCGATCCCGAAAGAACCGATGCGGGCGGGAGCTGAGCGCGGCGGGAGTGGTGCTGCTCCTGGGCTGCGAAGTCCGGTGGCTGCTACTGGGTCTTTGGAGGCGGTGGTGACTGCTGTCGGAGGCTTGGCTTAGGTGTGCGGGAAAAAAGAAACAAAAGGGTGTCTGGTGGGAAGAAATGGCGACATGAATCAGCGTAACGAATTAAAAAAAAGAATTGGCACAGGTTTGATTGGCGTGCCAGCGCTCTTATCGGTGATTTGGTGGGGCGGAGTCCTGGGTGTGGCTTTTTTGGCGCTGGTGATTGCGCTGGGTATGGTGGCAGAATTTGCAGAAATCACTTTAAGTCTTTCGGATCGTAAGGAGAAGCGTCAGTTGCTGTTGCTCTTGACTGGCTGGCTGCATAGCGTCAATTTCTTGATGCCGCAGTCGGAGTTTTCTGCGCTGGTGTTACTTTTTTTGCTCTTTTCTAGCTATTTTTTGCTCACCGCCAGCCGTCACTCGGCGTGGACGCGCGGGATTCACTTTCAAGAATTGATGTACTGTGTTTTTGGATTGATTTATCTGGCCTTCTTGCCCTTGTACTTGGTGCGCCTGTCGCACCTGCATCAGGGCTTGGGGTGGGTGATTTGTTTTTTCTTCCTCATCTGGGTGGGTGATTCGCTTGCCTATTTTGCCGGCAAGGTCTGGGGGAAGCGTAAGCTTTACCCAGCGGTGAGCCCGAAAAAAACCATCGAAGGTGCGGCCAGTGGTTTGGTGGGGGGTATTTTAACGATGGCGGTGGCAAAGATTAGCTTTTTGCCGCATTTGCGGTGGGTTTTTGTGGTGCTGATTGCCACTTTGGTCGGGATTTTTGCCCAAATGGGTGATTTATGTGAGAGCCTACTTAAGAGGGCTTTTGATCGCAAGGATTCGGGATCGATTCTCCCCGGGCATGGGGGTTTTTTAGATCGTTTTGATAGTTTAGTCTTTAGTCTGCCGGTGATGTATGCTTGTGTGCGTTTGTTGAGTGGGATTTGAAGCCCCATGGGGGAAAAGAACAAGCACCGACCCACCCATCCGTGGTCCTTTGCCTCACGCAGCCAGGGTTTCTGACCGGTCCGTCCGATAAGGCTGTTCAGCGTTGCCCAAAAAATCCCCACCGGCACAAACGCTTGCCACTAGAAAGGGAAAAATCGTATGAATCTCGCACGTTTGATGGAAGGGTTACTTTCTTTTTTGCACTCCGGCATGGCTTTTGTGTTGATTCTCTTGCCGCTTGTAGTTTTTCACGAGCTGGGACATTTCTTATTTGCTAGGCTTTTTGGCGTGAAAGCCGAGATCTTCTCGGTCGGCTTTGGTCCCACCCTTTGGTCGCGCGTCTGGAGTGGCACCGAATTTCGTTTCTCGTTGATTCCCTTAGGCGGCTACGTCAAGCTTTTGGGGGAGGACGCGGAAGCTCCGATCGCGCTAGAAGAGCGCCCTGCCTCGTTACACTATCAGGCGGCCTGGAAGCGATTTTTTATCTTTTTTGGCGGCCCGCTTTTTAATTTTATCCTCGCCACCTTCATCTTCATGGTGATCCTGGTGCTGGGGGAACAGCAAGTGGCTAGCCGCCTTGGGCGGGTGGTGCACGGCTCTTTTGCGGAAAAAAGTGGCTTGCGCAGCGGGGATCAGATCCTGGCTATCAATCAGCAACCTTTGACGAAATTTGAAGATCTTTTTATCATTCTCAATGAGAGCGCCAATCAGGAGCTCGAGCTCTTGGTCGTGCACCCGCAGGGGTCGAGCCCCGTGCGATTGCACATTGCGCCTACTGCCCAGGAGGGCTTTAGTATTTACGGGGAGGCGGGCCGCGTCGGGGAAATTGACGGCATCTCGCCTTATCCCAGGGCCTTGGTGGTGGGGATTGACGATCCGCACTCGCCCGCAGGCTTAGCGGGATTGACCACGGGCGATGAGCTGGTGGATTTGCTCGAAGTGACGTCAGGCAGCAAGCCTACCCCGGCCGCGTCTGAGCCAAAATTGAATTGGGAAAGCTTGGAGGCGCGTTACCAAGCCTTTGCTTCAGGTAGCCGTTTGCGATTAAGCTTTCAAAAAAAGGCCACAGCAGTCGCAGCGCTCGTAGAAACGCCGGCGGCTCCGGTTGGTGCTGTTGCTGTGAGCGTGGTGGAGTTACGTAAGCCTGAGACGTCCTTAGGGTTAGAGGCTGATTGGGGTTTGTTTTCTTCTGAGCTTTTTATCGAAAAAGTGCTGGAAGGGTCGCCTGCCTGGTTGGCCGGGATCATGATCGGTGATCGGATCACGGCGGTGGGGGACACGGCAGTGCGCAGTTTTGCTCATTTGCGCGCGTTGGTGCAAAAGAGTGGTGAGAGTACGAGGGGTGAGGGTGCAGGCAAGGTCTTGCTGCATTGGCAGCGCGCTGGGCGAGAGCATGTCGCTTCGATCTTGCCGCAGTCGACCACGGGGCATGATCCGACTTT
This sequence comes from Oligoflexia bacterium, assembly GCA_043732485.1. Taxonomy (GTDB): domain Bacteria; phylum Bdellovibrionota; class UBA1018; order UBA1018; family UBA1018; genus JAYTHP01. The sequence continues at coordinate 3,290 of JAYTHP010000111.1, read as the reverse complement.
GAAGAAAGTGACCCAGTACACGATAGGTGTGGCACCCTGGCTGGTGTTTGCCGAGCCTGAGTGGATGATTGAGCAGGTGTGGAATCCGATCAAGCTGGTGAGTTTAGGGTTCCAAAAAATGGTCACACTCTCTTGGCGTAATTTTTTATCCTTAAAAAAGATGCTTTTTGGTGACGTTTCAGTCGGCACCTTGGGGGGGCCCTTGATGATTGGAAAAATCGCTGGGGAATCGCTGACCCGCGGCTGGAATACCTTTCTCAATAATATGGCTATTTTCTCGATTGGCCTCGGGGTGCTCAATATCCTCCCTATCCCGGTCTTAGACGGCGGTCATTTGTTGTTACTCGGGGTGGAAGTGGTGCGAAGAAAGCCTTTGAGCGTCAAGCAGATGGAAGTGGTGCAGGCGATCGGGCTGGTTTTTATTCTCTCGCTGATGGTGATTGCTTTTTGGAATGACTTTGCCAGGCTGCTTGCTCCATGAAGCTGGTTGCTTGGGATACTTCAACGCCCACGGGCGTCTGGGTGGCGGTGGAGGTCACTGCGCTGGCCCCTGCCATCAACGCGCGCCAAACTCCTGAGTGTGGGGAGAAGGAGGGCGGGGCGGCGCAAGCGGGGTGGGATTGCAAGGTGGTGGCTGAGTGGTCGTTTAACGTCACGCGGACGCATTCCGAGCGCCTACTCTGGGGGGTGCACCAGTTGCTGGAGGCTGCCGACTGGCGCTTAGCCGAAGTGGATGCCTTTGGCGTGGGGGTGGGTCCAGGGAGTTTCACGGGGCTTCGGATTGGGGTGAGCACGGCGCGAACACTGGCGCATTACTTAAAAAAGCCCTTAATCGGCATTTCGAGTCTGAAGGCGCTGATTCAGCCGGTGGCGAGGATCTTTGCCGGGCAAAGCACGCTGGTGATTGCCGTGACCGATGCTTGCAAGGGCGAGGTTTTTGGCTTGTGGGGATTGGCAGAAAGTTTTTTACCGTATCAGCAGCAGCAGCAGCAGCGATCTTCAGCTAAGGTGCTCACGGCTGTACAGTTTCAAAGCGAAATGGCGCTGCTGCTTGCAGGCGGAGCGTTCAAGCAGTGGATGGCCGTCGGGAATGCGGTGGAGCGAGTGCCGCAGTTGTGGCAGGGCCCGCTTGCGCAGCTTCCCCAGGCTGCGGCGGCAGGGTCACACCGCTGGTGGGGGCTTGTAGAGAATGATATTCAAGGGCGGTTTTTAGGGGTGTTAGCGGCTGAGAGTTGCGTGCAGGAGATGAGGCGGCGGCAGGTGGTTGAGAGTGAAGTCGGTGTGACTGGAGGTGGGATGGCTCAAGATAACGCTCACCTTGCGCTGGGAGTCTTGCCCGAGTATCTGCGGGCTTCCGACGCCGAAGTGCAACTGCAGGCACGCATCAAAGCTCAACGAACGGCTGCAACTTAAGGGCTCCCTGAGAAAGCTGAAGCAGAAGGGGAGAAGAGGGGGCGCTCCCTGGCGTGGCAGGGGTTAGGTCTTCGAGGGGGCTTTAAGGTCTTGAGGATTTTACGAGCGGTGGGAAAAAAAGAGGGAAAAAGCGATTGCGAAAAATTTACTTAGTTCCTAATTTAGTGACCACTGCGAACCTGTTTTGCGGGTTTTATTCGATCGTGGCTTCGATTCATCAGCAATGGAGTCATGCGGCCTGGGGGATTGTCGTGGCGGGTGTGTGTGATAGTCTCGACGGTCGCATTGCCCGGCTGGCGAAGGCCACCAGTCAGTTTGGGGTGGAGTACGATAGTTTGTCGGATTTGGTGTCCTTTGGACTGGCGCCTGCCTTATTGGTCTATCAATGGATTCTTGAGCCTTTTGGTCGGTTGGGTATGAGTGTGGCCTTTTTATTTGTGGCTTGCAGCGCCTTGCGCTTGGCGCGCTTTAACGTTTATTCTGAGATCCAGCCGCAAGGATTTTTTCAAGGGTTGTCAGTACCGATGGCAGCGAGCGTCTTTCCCACGCTGATTCTCCTGCTGGGGGAATGGGGTGGTGAGGGGTGGCTTAAGCCTTCGCCAGGGGTGATGCTGGGGTTGACGCTTCTGTTAGCAGGACTGATGGTCAGTAACTTGCAGTTTCCGTCGTTTAAGGATCTCAATTGGCGCTCGAAAGGCAGCTTTCGTTTGTTACTCATGGGCTTGGTGCTTTTTTTGATGCTTTTGGTGAAGCCTGAAGTGACTTTGTTTTTAATGTCCAGTCTGTACATCGGCGTGGGGGTGTTGTGGAATGGCTGGAGAACGCTCAGTGACTTGGTGGGCCGGCGGGGAGGTCCCTCAGGCGGGGTCGGCCAGCTTGCGGTGCAGGAAAAACCCGGGAGCAGCAGCCAGCAGAAGTGAGGTGTTTCAGCCTTATGCAGGCTTAAGAAAAAAAGTCTTAACAAGAAAAGTCTTAAAAAATGTCCAAAAAAACGCAAAAACAAGTTTCACCAAAATTTTTCGCAAAATTCTTAAGGTTCATAGTACTTATCCCGTTGCCACCGTCGTCAGGCCTCAAAAGGGCCTGCCTCCCAAGCTGGATCAGTCACTGCGGGCGCGGGCAGCTGGTGCAAGCGCTCGCCTTTTTTGGGTTGCTGAGCGCGCCGTTAGGCTGGGCCACCGTCACGGTCAGTCCGCTGGATGTGAATAACCTACCTGCAGCAGGCTCGGTCTCCAGTCCTTCCGTGGGCGGCGGCTCGACCCTGTATTTTACGGTGAACGACCCTACGGGGCAGGCGAGCTTGGGGCCAACCGTCTTTCAGACCTTTAACCCTCAAAGCCTTGCAGCGTCGGTGACCAACGAGTCGGCTTTGAGTAACGTCTTTCAAGTGACGGTGGTTTCAAGCTTAACGACGATTGTAAGCTCAGGGAGCCAGTCGGTGGTGGTGTTTTTGCAAGCTGCAGGCTCCAACACCACAGCGCCACAGCTCGTGCCGATTGCTTCGGTAAACGGGGTGGCTTGTTCGCTTGCTAATTGTCAGGGCTTCAATCAGGGTGCGACCAACGCCAACAGCAACAGCAACAGTCTGGGCACCAACTATTTTTTTGCAGCCAAGTCGGTGGGAACCTCCGGGCGGGTGACGCTGGGGTTTTATCCCAGTGATTTGTGCAAGGCCTACGGCGCCACCCAAGGCGGGGGATTTGGTGGCGGTGGCGGCATTGCTACCGGCTGCTTGGGTTCAGGCTCAGGCGCGGTGGCCACTCAGCCCACCGCAGGCGGGGTGCCAACGCTGATGCAAATTGGCTTCTCTTTAGCGATTGCCGATGATGGCAATGCCACGACTTTTCCTGCTACCAGCTCGCCGCTTGATGCCACCA
>JAYTHP010000110.1:0-1218 GCA_043732485.1 Oligoflexia bacterium | reverse complement strand
TAGGCCGAGTCACAATACGTGCATCGCAAATTGCATCCCGTCAAACGCACGAACCCAAACCGTAAACCGGTTAGCGAGGTTTCCCCCTGCAGGCTATGAAAAATTTCAGTCACTAAGAGATCTTGAAAAGCCATGATGGGGAGGTTTACCGTCCTCTGCGGTAAAAGACAACTGCTACTCTCAAGAAGGGGTCGGTAGAGTCTCAAGCGCGAGAGTGGGGCTTTTTGCGACTTTGAAGGCAACCTGAGGGTCTGACCAACAGAGCCCGTGCCTAGCAGAAAAGTAAGGCGGGGGGACAGAGTTTGACGGCAGGTTTCAGATGAAGTGGCCTTTAGAGGGGTTGTTTGACGATGGCACTGAGCTATTAAAGGCACAAACCATGAGGAACAACCAAAAACCCTCTCTGAATTCAGGATATCTCAGGTGTGGTTCGTCGGGCTTTTGCATCAACGCGTCTTGGCGCCTTCTTTGTCATCTAACCTCCTCGTCTTTAAAGCAGCACTTCGCTGGACCTGCAGTTTTAAAGCAATAAGCCCGAAAAAATCTCGGCTTTTCAGCCTCCCGCTGCCGCAACGGTGCCTGGCGCACTTGATCCTGTTACTCGTTTGAGCACCGTATCTCTCGCTGGGTCTTGATCTCCAGGTAAGAGAAGCGTCAAAAAGTGACTTTCTTCGGCAAATTCTACACTCCAGCAGCTTACTTTGAAAAAAAACCACAGGAAACGAGCGAGGCTGAGTCATAAAAACGGGGCCAAGCCCCTAAGTGAGTGGAGATAAGCAGAGCGCGAAGAAAAAAAAGAACAAAAAAACAAAATACCCCTTGCGCTGAGAATCGAATAACGATAGCACTGGGGAACGAGAAAAACAGCCCAGTTACGAAAGTAAGCTTCAAGCCGAGGAAAAAAAGCTTCAGAAAAAGTTTTAATCCAAGAAAGCTTTGGTTCACTGTTTTACTGGTTTTGACTTGCATAAAATCATCAGGTGATGACTAAGGCATTTTAAAATTCCTGCAATAAAGATCTTTGACAATTAGGATGAATATTTTGAAAGAGAAAGTGGGGGTCAGTAGGCAGGCAGTCTCAGTGACCTTTTTTCACAAACCTAAACCAAGAGAAGCTTGGCTTCAGTTGGATTCAAGCTTAGGCTTGCTTCTAAGAGGAGCTATGTGAAAGCTGGTTGTGGCGAAAAAGGCGATCTGTTGATGATGTCGAAAACCTCG
>JAYTHP010000109.1:0-4397 GCA_043732485.1 Oligoflexia bacterium | reverse complement strand
GTATCAGGCTGCAAGCCAACGCTTGTGCGCCCCACGGCGTCATCCCGCTGCGGCCATACCTTAAGCTTTTGAGCTTGCAGTGGGGATGAATCAGGGCTGCTGCAAACTTGCAGACTGCAGCGTCGTCATCGCTATTTTGATCGACGGAGAATTTCTCTAAGGAGTTGCCAGGTTGCAAGAGCGCCCAGGCCAGTGGTCTGAGTGCCTCAGCTGAGATGATGGCACTGCCCCGCAAATCCAGCTCCCGCAGCCTTGGCGGCTGTGGCTTTTGTGGCGGGATGGCCGTGGTTGGGGGCAAGACCAGGTCCATTAACAGATGGACGCACTCATCCGAAAGGGTACCTTGCCCGAGTCGTAACGCGGTGACGTGTGGTAATCTCCCTTGCTGAGGTAGGCTTAGCGCCTGCAGCATCCTTGCGAGCTCACGCTCGCTTAGCTTGAGCCCGCAAGTAGAATGGCGGCAATGGAGCAAGGCGGCCGTTGCTGCCGTCAAGGGTAGGGGTCTCAGCAACGTGAGGGCAATGCAGTTAAAGTCTTGTGACACAGGGGTGGTGACGAAATCGACTAAATCTCGCAGCTCGTTTAAAGAAGGATGCACGGCGTTGGAAGGATAGGACAGGTGTTTAGATGAGAGGGGAGGGGTGCGGGAAGGCGTGAGCTGCTGAGCCTGCTCAGTAGAGATCACGCCTGGTTGATTTTGCTGCAAAAACGCCTGATAAGACATGATTTTAACGCTAGACAAGGGATCGCGCCAGCGGTTCCTGCGAGGGTGAAACGTGGGATCCTCGCTGGTCAGTGCCGTTTGCAGCGCTTGCGCACAAAAAATAAGGCTTCCAAAGGAGCGCGGGTCAAGCTGTGCTGTAATGTTTTGCAGGAGGTGCGGGGGCAGCGAGGTGAGCATGCTTGGGTCGCTTTGGGTAAGAGGGGTTGGTGCGCTGCTGGGAGCAGCGGCTTGGGCGCCGTGTGCGCGTTGGCTTGCCGCGCTCAGCCAGAGCGTGAACCCTAAGGCGGCTAAACCCACAGCAGACCACACAGGAGGGAGACGATGCCAGTCGCCTGAGGTGACGCCGCGTGCGACAAAGCGACGCCTGGCGTGGGGGGCCGATTGTGGGCAATTAGCGGCTGGGCTGGTTGTGAGTGGCGTTTGGAGGGAGCGTCGTGGCATAGGCAATTTCCTGGAGTAAGCGCTGCTCGCGGGCCTCAAGTTCTGGGCGTGTGAGGGTGAGCAGCCGACGGAGGCTAAAATCCTCAATCGTGAAGCTGGCGGTGGCGGTGCCACTGATCAGCGCGCGCCAGAGGGTCTCGTCCAGTAAGTCGGGTTGTTCGCTGCTCCATGCGCGACGAACTTGCGCACGGGCAAGTGCCCCTAACAGCCCGCCTGAGAAGGAATCTCCAGCGCCGGTCGGATCTTTGACGTGCGCACCCGCGTAGGCTGGCACATGAAAGGTTTGCCTGGGTGTGTACAAGTCGGCGCCGCTTGCGCCGCGCTTGATGATGATCCACTGCGGGCCGAGTGCTCGGACTCTCGCAATCACCTCCTCCTCAGGCTGAGGTCCGAGTGCATCCCTGGCTCCTAAGGGAGGGCTTGTGACAGCAGTGGGCTTGAGGCCTGCTAGCATGAAAGCCTCCGTCTCATTCAAGCACAACATATCGATGCGCTTCAAGAGGCGCTCTAAGTCTGAGCGTTTGTTTGCGATCCAATGATTCATGCTATCGGCTAGGATCCACTGGGTGTGGGGCGTTTGTTCCAGGATGCTGAGTTGCAGGCAAGGATCGATATTGCCTAAAAATAGGTAAGGCGCCTGCTGGTGGGTCTGCGAGAGTTTGGGCTGAAACTGCTTAAAAACGTTGAGCTGCAAAGAGAGCGTTTGCACGTCGCCTAGTGCGGCGTCATAGGAGCCTGACCAGCGCAGGGTCTTCCCGGGGGCGCGCTCCACACCACTGATATCCACGCCGTGATCGGCTAGGTTTTGCAACTCAGCCGCAGGAAAATCTTCACCAATAATCCCAATCAGAGAAACTGGGCAGTAAAACGAGGCGGCCAGCGAGAAATAATTGCCTGATCCTCCTAAAACCTCTTCCACTCGGGCGTCCGGGGTAGCCACCGAATCTAAAGCCATCGAACCGACGCTTAAGATAAAGGGCTGGGCTGGCGCGGGGGGGTGAGGCACCGCAAGGGCGTGGGGAGGATTCATAGATGACTTGTCTCCAAAAAAAACCAGTCGACAAAAGCTCACAAAAAGCTTCAGGTAAGGGGTGTCAGTGTGGGTGAGAACAGGAAGGTGCGGTGTCATGGACCCCCACCCTCCGTTTGTTGCGGGCAGCCTCCCAACAGTAAAGCGTGTGTGTCACCAGGAGTCAAGGCTTGCAGCCAGAAAAGCAACCAAATTGCAGGTTGTGTTAGGGGGGGCTAGCGTCTCAGGTGAGCACGCCTGTGTTTGCGATCTTTGGTTTAGGGGGATGCGGGCGGGATGCCAGCCATGAGTCCGTTTTGGTAATGCGCGTGCATCTTGAGGGCCAGCTGGGTGCGAGAAAAGCGAGCAAAAATCAGCGCTTGGTGTTTGGCAAGCGGGGGGAGCAGAAAGCCTTGTGCGAGTTTGTGCAAGGCCGCAGCCCAAGCTTCCGTGTCGTCAGGCGCAACGTAGTGTAAAAAGGGTGGCTCAATCCCTGCTAGCCCCTCACGGTGGGCTGGAATGTCGGAGACGGCTTGCGGGACCCCTAAGGCGACGGCTTCGAGCGGCGCTAAGCCCATTCCCTCATAGCGCGAAGGGGAGAGATAGCCGCCCGCGTTTTGCATCAGCATTTCTGAGACCTGGGCGGGAATGTTACCTAGCGTCCGCACGCCTGGTTGTTCGGGTTGGGGCGTGTGCGAAACGACCAGCGGCCAGGGGCTTGCCGATTGCGCGTGATAAAGCGCGTAAGCTGCAAGCAGGCGCGCGAGGTTCTTATGGGGTTTGGTTTGCGCTAGGTGGTAAAAGTACTTGTGCGGTTGCAGCGGAGTGTGGGGATGGGTGGCGTGGGATGCCTGCAGCAGGGGCAAGCTTTGTAAAAGCGGCCAAGTGTGTGAGGCTTGCAGCTGCCAGGCTGTGGTGTCTTTGAGGTAATCTAAAGCGTTGGGGACGACGTCGATTTGTTCCAGTTGAAAACCCAGCCAGGAAGCAATCTCCGCACGCGAGAAGTGTGAGACGGTCAGGACCCTCTGACAGCGCTTGGCGAAGCGCTTCACGAGGACCTGATAATATAGTTTTTTGAGGGGACCGCCAAACTGCAGATGATTCAAATCATGCAAGGTGATGAGCGTTGGACAGGGTGAAACAAGTAAGCTTGCAAAAGACGGGCTGTGAAAGAGTGCGGCTTGCAGTTTTTTGAGCAAAAAGGCGAGAGCCCAAGATTCTTGCGGGTGAAAGGCTGGAATGGGGGTGGTGTGGGTCATCCAGGGGGCAAAAAGCGCTAAGGTCGCTTGCGGCAACTGGGGCGGGATGAGAAAAATAGGGGTATACGGCAAGGCAGCGGTGGATGCGAGGGCTTTGAGCCCTTGCGCCAATTCCAGCACATAGCGGGCAATCCCGTGCGGGGTCTGCGAGACCATGCGAGCGTCAATAACGACCTTCAGAACGGCCTGCGGCTGCGGTAAGGGCTTAGGCTGTGGCGCGTTCATAAGGTAACGAGGGGGGAGTGGGCGCCAGGAGCAGACTCCACATTAGCATCCAGGCCACTTGATGTTCGACCTTGCCTTCCCAGAAATTCACCTGGGTTAAGCCGTTGATTTGAAAAACCAGCCAAGCACAAAAAAAAGCTTTGCCCAGCCCCCGCGGGTCAAGCGGTAGGAGGGTGAGGGGGGGGGTGTGAGCGGGCGGTAGGGAAAAAAGCTTGAACAACAGCCAGAAGACGAAAAAACACCAGAAAAGCCAGCAGCTGGTGCCTACTCCGCCGGTAGAGGCTAGCATTTCTAGCAAGTTATTGTGGGCGTGGCCTCTGAGGATTGAGCCATCGCCTGGAAAATCCTTGAAATAATAGCCCGACATTTCCTCCCCGTGCCCGAAGCCCACGCCAAACCACGGTCGAGCTTGGAAGAATTGCCAGTTGGCGCTCCATAAATTGAGTCGCTCTTGCGTTCCCATGCCGATTTGGAGGCGCTGGGCCAAAGGTCGCCACTGGCTTGCAGCCGCAGTGAAGGTGATTAAAGAGACGGCGGCCGGGAGGGCTTGCCGTCGTTTGAGATTCAAGCCAATCCAGAGTAAGCCGCCTAAAGGCAGGGCTACCCAAAGGGTGCGTGAATAAGTGGCCACCAGGTTAGCCAGCCCGAGAGCCACCGCGAGGCCAGCCAGCCAGCGGGCTTTGCGGTGGGTTTTTTGCTGCACTTGCTGCAAAAAAAGGGCTAGGCTTGCAAAAAAGGG
>JAYTHP010000108.1:0-4415 GCA_043732485.1 Oligoflexia bacterium | reverse complement strand
GCATGTGCTCGCCGGAAACCGGCGCCTTTTCAAACAGGGGAAAATTGACCTGAAACTTCAGCAAACAGAATTTCTTGATCTCAGCGTTACTGCCCGGTTCTTGCCCCCAAAAGTCATTGCTGGGAAACCCTAAAACGATCAGCCCTTGCTCCTGATATTTTTTTTGTAAGGCCACAAGATCTTGATATTGTGAAGTATAGCCGCAGCGTGAGGCGGTGTTCACCACCAGCAGCACCTGGTTGCGGTAGGTCTCAAGCGGGATGGCTTGGCCGTCAATCGATTTCACGGGCAGGTTGAGAGAGAAAAAATTGACCGCGCTGCGATCGATCGCCGGCTCAGGGGAGGGAGAAGCAGACTGCCGCTGCGGCCGTTTGGCCCAGGCGGCGGTGGGCAGGGTGCTGAGCAGCAAGCTAAAAAAGCTCACCGTCAGCGTGAGACGAAGTAAGCGGATACTGGGAGTCAGGGTGGTTGGCGATTTCATCAAAACCTCCTGGAAGAAAAGGGGTAAAAGAGTAGGGGAGAGAGAGCAAAAAAGACAGCAAGAAGCAAAAGAGCGGGAAAAGGGTCGGGCTGTTTCTTTTTTTTCTGTTGATTCTTCTCCTAGTTTGCCAGATGTCCGGCAAAAGCGCGCTTGAAAAAAGCGCTAGGGCAGGAGAAAAGATAAAAAAGGGAGCTGTAAACAGTCTTTTGAGAGGTCAAAAAAAAACCCCCAGGCTGAGTCTCCTCAGCTTGGGGGTTTTAAGGCTTTTAAATCGTCAAATTACCAACGATTGCCACGACCGCCACCACCGAAACCACCGCCACGGCTGCTGCCGCGGTCACGGTTTCCACCACCGAAACCACCGCCGCCGCCGCCACCACCACCGCGATTTTCGCGGGGCACCATTGGCTTGGCTTCGTTGACCGTCATCGGACGACCGTCATAATCCACACCGTTAAACTTGCTGATTGCTAATTGAGCTTCTTCTTCCGTAGACATTTCTACGAAACCAAAACCCTTGCTTCTTCCAGTGTCTCGATCAGTAATGATCTTTGCAGACTCGACGGTGCCACATTGTGCGAATGTGTCCGATAAAATCTGATCTGTTGCTGAGAATGGCAAATTGCCGACATAAAGTTTCTTACCCATAAATCCTCCTTAAGGATGGCAGCCACTTAAGAGGTTATGGGCACAATGCCCGCAGACTCGAAAGAAGCGTTAAAGTTACTACTTTTGATCTTATACCATAAAAATCCTAGAAGACAAACTGGAAAAAGTGAATTGCACTGGTCTTTTCACTTCGACCGGTTATAGTACAAGATGACATGATCAAAGCTCAAATTGTCTCATTTCACTGTGTGTTACGAGATCGAGTGGGGAAAGTCATCAGTTCCACCTATAATCACGGTGTGCTGACTTCCCCTGAAGGTCAGGGTAAATTATTGCTGGGCTTAGCCCAAGGCATGCAGGATCTCTCTCAGGGTGAAAAAAGGCATATCAGCCTCTCAGCAGAACAGGCTTATGGCTTTTATGACCCCGATCTGGTCATTCGGGTATCCCGAAGAGGCATTGTGCAGGGCCGATACTTAGAAGTCGGCAACCAGATCGTCACTCAAGCGACGGATGGTGAGTATAAGGTCTTTCGGGTGGTTCATGCAACACAAATCGCACTGACTTTAGATGGAAATCATCCGCTAGCGGGGCAAGATCTCACTTTTGAGATCGAAGCCACGGAAATTAGAGAGGCGACAGATGAAGAAATGGCTGAATCGCATCTCAAAATCCCTTTTTTGAATTTTAATTAACTTTTCCGACTGAAAGCCTCAGACTTCGGCAGATTATTTCAAAAAAGTGTGTTATCATTCGCTTCCAATGAACCCATCTTTAACAAGTTTTGATGATTTAAGTCTCCACCCCGCGCTCGCCAAGGCCATCCAGGAGCTAGGCTTTTTAGAGCCTAGCCCAATTCAGGCGCAGGCTTTGCCCTTGCTGCTTGGCCCCAAGACCGACTTTGTTGGTTTGGCAGCAACGGGAACCGGTAAAACTGCCGCTTTTGGCATCCCTTTGTTACAGCAAATTGAGGCTGGCACGAAAAAGGTGCAAGGTTTGGTGCTGTGTCCGACCCGGGAGCTGGCGATTCAAGTGGCAGGTCAGCTCAATTTGCTGGCAAAATACTTATCGATTCGCGCGGTGCCGGTTTACGGTGGGGCGAGTTTTGTCGATCAGATTCATCAGCTGAAGAAGCATCCCCAGATCGTGGTAGGAACCCCAGGGCGGGTGATTGATCATTTGACGCGTAAGACTTTAAGCCTGGACGGGATCCAGACGTTAGTACTGGATGAAGCGGATGAAATGATTTCCATGGGCTTTCAAGAGGCACTGGAGACGATTTTAAGTCATTTACCGCCTGAGAAATCAAAGACTTGGCTGTTTTCTGCAACCATGAGCGCTCAGGTACGCAAGGTTTCCGAGAAGTACTTAAAAACGCCTAAGCAAGTTCAGATCAATAAAACCAAGGTCTTATCGGCTACGGTGCAACAGCTGTACTATTCCACCCAGGAGAGCCAGAAGCCTGAAGTATTGTGCAAGATCATGGACGCTGCTGATTATTTTTATGGGATCGTCTTTTGTCAGACTAAAGCGCTGGTGATTGAGCTGACTCAGTTTTTGAAGAACAAGAATTATAAGGTCGATTGTTTGCACGGGGACATGGATCAAAACGCCCGTGAACGCACCATGAAGGTTTACCGCGATAAGGGGATCCAGGTGCTGGTTTGCACGGACGTGGCTTCGCGCGGATTAGATGTCAAGGAAATCACCCACGTGATTAATTACTCGTTACCGCGGGAAATGGATGTTTACGTTCACCGGATTGGGCGGACAGCGCGCAGTGGCAAAGAGGGCTGTGCGATCAGTTTAGTTACACCGAGTCATCGTGGCTTGATACACCGCATTGAAAAGGTCACGCAAAGTCGCATGATTGAAGCGACAATCCCCACCCGGCAAGACATTGCTGCTAAAAAAGTGGGCCTAAGGTTTAAAGAATGGCAAGAAGTGAAGCTGCCTGAAAAGTTTAAAGACTTGATTCCTGCGGTTTGGCAAAAAGTTTTGACGGAGATGCCTGCACACGAGATTGCGGCGCGATTTTTGACCCTACTGTTACCTGAGTTAGGAGGTGCGCCGGGTCTGGCAAGCACAGCCTCACCCTCGGCTGCAACCTCAAAAGGTGTGCGTGGTAGCGTCGGAGTGGTGAGAGCGGATCAAGAAGCGCCCGGAATTGTTAAATCCGGACGATTTGACAGGAATTCTGCTCGCTCAGACCGGTCGGAAGGCAGGGGTAAAGGACCTGACTCGCGCCCTTATCGATCTGAGAGTCGCTCCGAAAGTCGATTTGGCGTGATTTCCTCGGCACCCTCCTCTTCACCACGTGGGACTGCGGGCGCCTCAGGCTCAAAGTACGATAAGCCGCGCTTTTCGAAGAAGTCTGCTGCTGGGACAAGTGCACGCGCCGAGTCCGGGGCTGGCACCGGGGGCACGTTTTTGCGCAAGAAAAAATTGCGTTAAAAAAACTACCATCATCACCCTACCCCAATGCAAAAAGTGAGTTTGCGGTGGTGTGGGGTGGGCACGACCCACGTTTTGGTGCCTAGACACTTGCACGCAAAAAAAAAGATAGACTAGTGCGTGGAACGCTGGTTAGTGGTCTGCACGAAGAAAGAAGACCAGCCCTTGAGTGAAGTCTTTTGACTGTTGATTGCCTGCGTGGTTGCTTTGATGCTTAAGTTTTGTGATTGAGTCGAAGGAATGATTTCTTGGCTCACTTTGCGGAAAAGTCAGCACGAGACTTGCGACTGGTTGTTCAGGAAGCAGAAGAAAAAGAAAGGGCTGTTGCGCGCTTACCACAAAAGTGGTGAGCCATGATGGGTTCGAACCATCGACCCTCACATTAAAAGTGTGATGCTCTACCGGCTGAGCTAATGGCTCTCTTGTTCTTTACAAATCAGATCGTCGTTTGATCATAGCAAATGAGCGAAAAAAGGCAAGCGTCTTTTGCAGGTTGGTCCATAGGTTTGACGCTAGTCTGAGGTGCACCGGGATGCTTGTACGGTGAATCGTCTCTCTTCATTTCTCTTCATCCCTTAAAATGCTAGCGGCAATTTCTGGCGCCACCGACAGGACGTGCAAACGTGGATAGGGTGCAAGCGGCAGCGTATTGGTGACCACTAACGCTTGTAGGTAACTAGAATTGAGGGATTTTTGGGCGTGGCCGGCCAGATGGGTGACCATGGCTAGGATGCTTTGGGGGGGGAAAGAGTGGTGCAAAAATTTCGCCACTTGATCCAAGGTGCCGCCTGAGGCGGTTTCATCATCAAGAATGGCCACTTTTTTTCCGATGAGGGCTTCAAGCCCGGTGCCGCCGACGAGCACCTCTTTA
>JAYTHP010000107.1:0-34110 GCA_043732485.1 Oligoflexia bacterium | reverse complement strand
CCCCCCCCCCCGAGCCTGTGGCCTTCAGCTCGAGCTTGCAGGCACATGCCAGTGCTTGCTCTTTGCCCCCGTCGTGTTTTGCCCGCCAGCGGGCTTGTAACCATAAGCGCACCGGGTGCTCACCAGTAGCAGCCGCCGGTTGCTCCTCGATGATCTGCATCGCCTTGCGAAAAAGTGCTTCTGCAGCCTCAACCCGCTCTGCATCCTGCTCTGGTGTCCTCAGGCTTGCCACGCTGCCAAGCGTTACCAAAGCACGCTCCAGGAGATCGTAACTTTTTTGCGCAGCACTGAGCGCTGGACCGGCACCTTCTCATTCCCCAGCAGCTTCCTCCCAACTTCTAGATCCTGCAAACCTGCGAGGTGGCTTGGACGGGGCAACCAGGTGAGACCGCTTGGCTTCCCAATCGTCTTCCCCGCTGGAGGGCGCACCTCTTTTTTTGCCGAGCCGCGCTAAAAAGTGAGCCCACTGCCCCCAAGCCGTGACTGCAGCCTCGCCCTCGCCCTCGCCAAGCGCTTGCAGTTTCAGCTGCTGGGCCGCGGCCAAGGCTTTCTCTTTGCCTCCGTCGTGCCTCGCCCACCCTTTCGCCTGCAGCATCAGTATTTTAGGATCCTGGCCCAAGCGTAAATCCTCACTGGTGCCCGGGTTTTAATTTTATTTAAAAATTTCATGATCCAGCCAAGGAGGATTCTATGCAATGTGATCTACCAGAGGATCGGAGATTAAAGCAGTTAAAGGAAATGATTGCCGCAGTTCTAAGGTCCGGCAGCAAAAAAAGGATAGGCCACACCACCCCAGAGCTGAAAGCAGAGATTGTGGCGGCCTGGCGGGCCAGTAAAAAGGAGTAACAAGAATTTTCAGCTTTACTGGGCCTCAACGTGTATACGCCGAAAAACTGGGCTAGCAAAGTTAGCCTGGTGACTGTGCCCAAAGCTCCTGGGGGGTTTCGCACAGTTTCTCTCAGGACAGATGCTGCGGAGCCGACGGGCTTCGTTTTGAGTGGTCCCAACGGGATTTCCCTACGGGGGTTCTCCGTGCTGCAAATATTAGAGCTGCTCAGGTCGCTATGTTGATGAGCTTGGGCTTGCAAAAGCAGGTTTGGGTTTACATGCAGCCGACTGACATGCGAAAGCAGTTTGATTCGCTGCATGGCTTGGTGCGCTCATTTCATTCGCACCCTTTAAATGGGGATGTTTTTCTGTTTTTGTCCAAGGATCGCAAGAAAGCCAAAGCTCTCTATTGGGATGGTAACGGCTTAGTGCTCGTGGCCAAGCGCCTGGAGCAGGGGTGTTTTGCTGCGATCTTCCATCAAGGTACGATGAGCCTGAGTGAACTTGCTCTTTTTTTGTGACTGTTCACCGTATTTTTTGCAGGTTGCATAGGAGTTTTTGAGCAGGGGGAGAGGCAGGCCCATAAACGCAGCGTCAAAAGCTGCCAAGGAAGTAAATCCCTGCTTTCGCTTGGCTGAGATAGAGCATCTAATGCAACAGAAGATTTTGGCTGACTCAAAACTTCGGAAGCACCCCGATATCTTTTGCTTCACCTTATTCATTCGAATGTCCTGCGCACTCTGGTTGTCGGTGAAGGGAACCTGAAAGTTATTCATGAACTGCAAAACGGCAGCGTTAAAGTCGCGGAGTCGATCTAAAAGATTCTTTCCTTTTGTCTGTTTGCGACAAGGCAATATCGGATCATCGGCATGGGCTTTAAGTCCTGACTTAAGAATGGCTTCATAGTCACCAATAAAGCGTATGTTATCTGATTTGCTCAGATTTTACTTCTCCCGGCTCTTCTGTCCCTGCACTTTTTTTAAATTCGGGTCAAAAGTTCATGCATATCCGCTGCCCAAGACTCATTTTTCTCTTCCGCCACAAAGTTCAGTTCGCGCAAGATAGGAGAGTTGCACAGCGCCTGCTGGTAGTCCTTGAAGGTAAAGCATAAATCCCAGTAGTCGTGAACTGCAATGCCCTTAAAATTTGAAAGAATACCGAATTATTTCATGGCTGCAGCGCCCCGCTTTTGATGAATACCAAAAAAAGTGAGCTCCGACTCTGAGGCACTGTGCAGTCAGTGCAACTTCACCTCGCAGCGCATGCCAGTTTCATCAAAATTGGCGACCGCTTTTCCTTTAAGCGCCTGAACGAGAGCTGCCTCAAAGGCATTTCAAGACGTGAAAGACTTCCTCAGACCCATCCATCAGTGATCCAATTGAAATAGATTGACCGGAGATTCCATTCACTATCTCTCTGACTTGCCGTGGCGGAACAAAATGATGATGCATTAAATCCCTTGCAAGGCCCTTGATATTTGGACCGTATTCCGTAGCTGCGTTGTCCTTAATGCCGGCAGCTCACTGTGGCCAATTGCGGGCTTGGCAGCACGGAAAAACCTTGGACTCGATCTGATGCTCAGTCACCTGCATCGCTATCCTTGGAAGGTCAAAAACCTGAACAATATGAGTCTTGTCAGACTTTACCTTCTCTAAGCTCGAGCCGCATACACATTCAGAGACACTATGCTGAAGGACCTGGTCTGGCTTCGCCACTTTTTTTGGTTAGTACCACGATGACTGGTCTGTCCACCCGGAATTTTTCCGGTCTTTTTGCGCTGACTGCTAGGGATGACGGATTGCTTTGCTAAGCGGTCACCTGGGGCTTTGAGCTATTAGCGCTGTTTTGTCCCTTTTTTTCAAGAAGGCCACGAATCATAGCTTCAAGCTTGCGAATATGCTCCTTCGCTTCGTTCCGCAGATCTTCAAAGATATTCTCCTGCAAGGCAGAGACTTTAACAGAGATCATCAATAGTGGCAGGCATAAGTCAGATGAGAGAAACAAAAAAGCTATTTCTGCGTCAAATCGAAGTTTTCATTTCCACGCTTTCCTATTGGATCAGCAGGACTGAGGCGGGTTCGAACAAATAACTGATGGACGCACCATAAGTAGAGGATTTGCTTCATGTTGACGCCGCCCGGGTCTTTTCGTCAAAAATTCAACTCACTCCAAAGAAAATGCGGTGAACAGTCACAAACAGGCTAGAGCACGGCGTGTAAACCAAATTAATAAACTCAGGATGCTCCCTTCTCTCTGAGGCTTACAAGCCACAACCGCCTGCGCGCAAAAGTGCGCCCTGACGATCATGGTGACGATCATGGTGACGACCATGGTCTGCTACAGGCGCTTGCACCTGCATAAGCCGAAAGTGCCCAGGGCCTGAAAACAGCCCAAGACTTAGTTTTTGCCGCAAGAAAGAAATGACCTCTTGCAGCCTCAGGACAGCGACTCTAAGGCTATTTTGCAATCACAGGGGAGCTTGCGACTTGACGAACGACCCAATCAACCCCATTCCTTTCTAGAAGCGTTATGAGGGGGGCCTCGTTCAAGTCATCTTAACAAGTGATCTTGAGCGTTGCTTCTTTGGGTACTGAGCCGTTTTTCACGCTCAACCCAAAAACCCTCTCGACGCATGCCCATTCAGCAGATCAATTAAGCAGATAAAAAGGTGGTACTCATGGCTCTTCCTCTTTCCCCGATGATTCAAGAAGCTTTCGAAAAAGCCCAAGCAGAGGCTTTGCGCCGCGATCACCTTGAGCTCACGCCGGATCACCTCTTTTTTGCGCTGTTAGGGGGCGCTCACCCCCCCACCATCACCACCCTCCCCCCTGCTTCCTCTTCTGCCTCACCTCACGCTCAGTCCCACCAGCTGCAGCCGCCCTCTTTTTTAAGTAACCTTTTGGCCCTTTTAGGGCACCAGGATGGCCTTTTATCCTCGCAACTGAGCCAAGCACTCCATCAGCTCCCCCAAGCCACGACAGCCAATCTGAGTCAGCTCCGGCCCAGCGCGCTGCTCCAAAAACTGCTGGTGCTCGCTGAGGATGAAGCCAAGGAACTCAAGCAAGCGTCAGTGGGAGCCGAGCACTTCTTGCTCGCCGCGCTCCAGGGCTCGTTTGCGTCAACCACCGTGGTGGGTGGCTGGCTCAAACGAGCCAGCATCAACCGCTTGGACATTCTCAAGGTGCTGGCATTGGCAGCAAGCCAGAAAGGTGAGAACGATCTTTCCGAAGGCCTACCAGACGACCTCAAACCCTATTGCCAGGACTTAACTGCAGCTGCCCGCGCCCAGAAGCTTGATCCGGTGATTGGTCGCGACGAGGAGATCAGGCGCGTGATCCACGTTTTATCGCGCAAGACCAAAAACAACCCCATTTTAATTGGCGAGCCTGGGGTCGGAAAAACCGCGATCGCTGAAGGACTGGCCCAGCGCATCTACCAAGGGGACGTGCCCGAGAAACTCAAGGAGAAGATCATCTTGCTGCTGGACATGGGAGCGCTGATTGCAGGCGCCAAGTTCCGCGGTGAGTTTGAAGAGCGCCTGAAGGGAGTGATTCGCGCGGTGCAGCAAGCCCAAGGCAGGATTATTCTATTTATCGACGAAATCCACACCCTGGTGGGAGCCGGAGGCTCAGAAGGGGCGATGGATGCCTCCAACCTGCTAAAACCTGCCTTAGCCAGAGGCGAGCTGAACTGTATTGGCGCCACCACCTTGCGCGAATACAAGCGTTACATTGAAAAAGACGCGGCCCTTGAGCGGCGCTTTCAGCCGGTGTGGGTGAATGAGCCTGACCTTGCCACCACGCTGAGCATTTTACGAGGCTTAAGAGAGCGCTATGAGATCTATCACGGGATCTCGATTCGCGATTCTGCGCTCGTGGCAGCCGCTCGCATGTCCCAACGTTACTTGATGGATCGCTTTTTACCCGATAAGGCCATTGATTTGGTCGATGAGGCGTGTGCGCAGCTCAAGAACGAACTCGATTCCAGGCCGGAGGCTATTGACCAGCTCGACCGTAAAATCCTGCAAAAAGAGATCGAGAAGCAAGCCTTAAAAAAGGAAACCGACTCAGCTTCTCAGACCCGCTTGCAAGTGATTGACAGCGAACTGCAAACGGAGAAAGCGCAAAGTTTAGTGCTGGGCACTCAGTGGGCCCGCGAAAAGCAGGAGCTCAAGGCAGTCAAAGACCTGAAAGTGAAAATTGAGCAGATCAAACTGGCTTCTGAAAACGCCGAGCGAGCTGGCGATTTAGAGAAAGCCGCCGAGTTGCGTTATGGCCAGCTCATTCAAGCACAAAAAGAGCTTGCTGCCTTAATGGCAAAAGGCCTCACGGCCTCGCAGCCCGGCGCCACGAGCAGCAGTCTTTTGCATCAAGAGATCACGGAAAGTGATATTGCCGCGGTGGTCGCCAAATGGACCGGCATTCCAGTCACCAGACTGATGGAAGCTGAGCAACAAAAACTCTTACACCTAGAGGAGCGCTTAGCCCTGCGAGTGGTGGGACAAGACCAGGCCTTAAGCGCGCTTAGCCATGCCGTCAGGCGCTCGCGAATGGGGCTGCAAGAGAAGCACCGACCGCTAGGATCCTTCCTCTTTTTGGGTTCCACGGGGGTTGGCAAAACGGAGACGGCTAAAGCACTCGCCGAACTGCTTTTTGATGACGAACACGCCATGGTGCGACTCGATATGAGCGAATACATGGAAAAACACTCTGTTTCCCGACTCTTAGGCTCCCCCCCAGGTTACATCGGCTACGAGGAGGGCGGTCTTTTAACCGAGGCCATCCGTAAGCGGCCGTACGCAGTGATTTTGCTTGATGAAATTGAAAAAGCGCACCGGGATGTTTTAAACGTGTTTTTACAAATTCTAGACGACGGCCGGGCCACCGACAGTCAAGGCCGGGTGGTGCAATTCACCCAGACCCTGATTATCATGACCTCCAATCTCGGCTCTGAGTTGATTTTACAAGAAAATACAGACCGGGCCGAGAAAGAAGCGGCAGTCAAGCGCTTGCTGCAGGCTAATTTTCGTCCGGAGTTTTTGAACCGGATTGATGACACCGTAATCTTTAACCCGCTCGAACCCAAACACTTAATCCAGATCGTCCGCCAACAGCTGGCGCAACTCAACGGCTACCTCAGCGAACGGCTGCTCTCCTTAACCGCCACCGAGGCGGCCTTGCAAGCGCTGGCTGCCCAGGGCTATGACGCCCAGTACGGAGCCAGACCGCTGAAGCGGCTTTTCCAGAAAGAAGTGCAAAACCGCCTGAGTTTTGCGCTGCTGCAGGGAACCTTTTTGCCGCATAGCCAGATTGAACTCGATTTTGATGGCAAGCAGTTTGGCTTTAAGTCATTAAAATAAAAAGGATTTTTAAAAAAACTGAACCCAGAAGAAGCGCTAGCCTGCTTTCGCAGCGCCCTGCCCTTTGGCGACTCTTTTTTCTTCTAGACTGCCTCCCGCTTTGAAGTGAGGGGGAGCTAGGAGCCCAGTTTTTGAACTTTTTGAAAGGAAAACAGCGGGAAGCTATTGAGCGCCGATCGCTTGATTGTGCGCTTGGATTCTTGGAGCACTCATGTTACGCTGGATCTTGAGCCGAGGTTTTTTTTCTAGTTGGGGCGTCGGCAAGTGGTAAGCTAGCGGATTTTGATTCCGCCATTCCTAGGTTCGAATCCTAGCGCCCCAGCCATTTTTCTTGCGCCTTTTCTTTGCACTGTGATCGCCCCTCAGGACCTTTGGAGAGGCTGAGGTCAGCCTGAGGGAATGAGACCCACTCAACCCGTAATAGCAAAGTTTTCTACTACAAAAGAACGAAAAGTCATCGAAAAGCAGAGGATCCGCATCAAAGGCTCTCAAGTATAACGCTTGAGCACTGTTTACATGTCGATGGACTCATGAAATCGACCTTTAATGCGGCCGGTTGATCCTAGTCTAGCGCGTCAGTTTCGCGAAATTTTAACCGAAGCTTGCGGTTCAGTCGTAGACAGCAAGCTTTCGTGGTCAGAATGATTCATTCGTTGCGTAGGTCCCCTGCCAAAGTTTCCAAGTGAAGAAGAACTGAAAATCATTAGAAAAAAGATGGCTCAGGTAACAGGCTCCCGGATGCTACCGCCTGAAGCATCCGCTTTAGATCGAGCCAAGTTCGATTTCTGCGAGCAGATCTTGATTGATATGAAGAAAAAAGAAATAACGCAAGGCGAGCTTGCCAAAGCTTTTCAGACCTTGGAAACTCGCGCCAGCGATATCCTTCATTACCGGATTCAAAAGTTTACCCTAGATCGGCTTATTAGGTTTCTACAAATCTTCAGGCCAATGCTAACGGTAAAAGTATCATCGAATTAGCAAAGAACCCTCGAAGCCGCTCACCAAAACTGATCCTGGCCGCCCATTTTCTCTTCGCGCTTTTCTCCCGCTGCCATCACTGTGAGCCGGCACCTGCGACACTGACTTCCATCCAAAGCCCAGCACCCCCCACCTCCCTGATCCCGACCCTTGCCAGATGCAACGAGGGTATGCGCGGGCAGGGGTAGCCTGCTGCAGTCAACGCTCACCTTGTGCTCCTGCTCACGATCAAATGATGCTGCTCTTTGCCGCGGTGAACGCGAGTCGTCTCCCACTTCCGCTCATGAAGCAGCTTCACAGGCAAGTCACCGACACACACCGTTTGTCTTGTCCTTTTTCAAGGCCACGCAGCCACACTCACCGCCGCATCGCGCTTGACTGCTGGACTGACCCCTTTCACGGTGGCCTTAAAAACCTCGGCACTACTAGCGCCCAACACTACCCCTCCCACCCGAACGCCCAGACGCTTCTCCAGACTCTTCTGGTGTTTCCCATTCTCAGTTGCTCCGTACTCTTTTAAAGGTAACCGGGGGCAAGGACTTAAGATTACAGGCTTCTTTGGTACGCAGCCGCGTCACTACCGCCAGCCGTTCATTGTCTTAGACTAGGCAGCTTAGAAGATTTATCTATCTTATTTTTTAATTTTGTTTTATTCATAAAATCCGCAACCGCACACTAGCCCCAAGGGTTTTTTGAAACAAGCGAAAATTTTTTGCAAGAAAACCAATACAGATCAAGGCACTGCCCCGCGTATGACCAGCCAAGCGCTACGGCTTGAGTGGTCATACGGTTATGGACTCAAAGTGGGTCTACCACCCAGGGGGGGTTATTTTTTTAAGAAAGTTCCTGAGTCGAGGCTTCAAGCCCGAAAGGTCCCCCGGACAAAATCATGCCCATTCCTCAACAAAAAGTCGGCACCCACCCAGTTAGCCCCACGCTCCTGATCACGCAGCTACAAATTCGCATGTCCCTTCTCAGGCCCCTGCTACTCCGCCTCATCCTGCTCTTGCTCCCTCTTTCCCAGGGCTTACTTAACATCACTCCCGCACTTGCTACCCCTCCCCTTGCCGAGCGCGACCCTCTGACAAGCTTACCTGATACGCTCTATGTACAGACTTTTTTTGGTAATGCCACGCCAAACGAGGCGCTGCTGGCTGCTAGAACCCACCGCAAATCCCGCAAAATGCTCCCCCATTATTTTGCAAAAATCTCTGTACCAATCACCCTGAGTTACTGCCTGCTGAACACCCGTGACTTTCGCAGCTTGTTTGGCAGCAAGGGGGTTTTGCGTCAGATCACAGCCTTAAGGCTTGAGCATCTGGAATTTGATCTTGAAAACTTGTTTCTTCTCCCCCTCAGCCTGTGCAGCTTCACCCTCCACGACAGCAGGCCACGAGCGGAGGCCCCGACCGATCCAGACCCAAGACGCAGCCCGTTAGCAGCCCTCCCCATCGCGCAATCACCTCCGCCTCCGCCTGCAGCCGCCGGCTATAGCTACCAGCGTTGGGGGGCGGCGCGCGCAAGGGCTGAGGGTGGACAAGAAAGTGTGCAAGAGGGGGCTCAAGAGGGGGCTCAAGACGACGCTGCGCGCTTAACTCAGTTTGCCACCACCCGAGCGTTCAAAGTTTTTCGTTTGCAAGGCTTTGAGCTTACCGCGCCACAAGCCTTAAGCCTACTGCGCGCCTTACACGCCTCCTCGGCCCTTTCGCTTGAGACCCTCGAGATCTCCAAGGCGTACCTCGATGAGGATGCCACTGGCTTACCGGCACTGCTTGAGCTGCCGCCGCTTGCCGGGAAAAGCTTTTTCCCGTGTCTCTCGTGCTTGATCTTTAGCAATAATCTCTTAGACAGCGAGTTGTTGGCGGACTTTAATTTTGTGGACCTCTTGGGTGAGCATCTCAGCCATCTCACGGAACTGGATTACTCAAGTAACGTGCTGTCAGAACCGCAAACCGTGCGATTGATCAACAGCATGACGCAAAGCCTCCAGGCCTTGTCGTTTGGCTACGGGGAGTTTGAGCCGGTGGAGTTAGGAGGAGAGGGTGGCGCGAGGGAGTCTGCGGTGCTTGCGGCCTTTAGCCAAGCACAGGCGCAGTGCCTGCGTAAACTGCATCTCAACGATTTTAGCGTGAACGATCTAGAAGCTCAGGTCATTGCTGACCGCTTCACCCAGTTAACTGATTTGAAGATCACCGAAGCTAGGCTAAGCCAGCAAGGCGCAGAGTGTTTACTCAATCAGCTGAAGCAGCTCGTTCACATTGAGCTTGCCAATGAGGATGGGCAAACCCTAGGTCCTGCCGTCTTGCCCGAGCATCGCTGCCAGTGGCAACGGCTACGACTGAAGAACCTAGCCAGCGATCAGACAGTGCAAGCCCTCTTTGCCGCGCCGGAGGGGCATTGTTTTAGTGCCTTAACCGAGCTCACGCTTGGCACCGTAAACTATCTGACAGGCTCGGGGGCGCAGCACGCCTTACTGCAGGTGGTCGGATCCAAGGGCCTGCAGTGCCTTGGGGCTGCCATCCATCACTTACCGGCTTTACGCCTCCTTGATCTCAGCTACCTTGCGCCGCCTCCTGATGGCCAACGCCTGGAAATGACGGCTTTGTTGCAAGGACTGCGCCTTTGCCGCAAACTCCAGCACCTGAATCTCTCGGGCTTAGCCTTCAGTGCCCAAGGCCTGCGCGACTTAGGCAAGCTGCTGGAACAAGGCCACCTCCCCGAGCTGAAAACCCTCACCCTGATCCACCCCGGTCTTAACTTACGACGGCTGGAGCGCACGATTCGCGACTATCGCCCAAAGCTGATCCGGACTTTTGGCGACACCGCCCCTTTGTCCGCGAGCAGCCAAGGAGCGTCTTAGCGCCGCATCACGATTTGGTAGACGCGCTGGTGGGTTTGCTCCCAATCCGGCTGCGTGCGATCACTTAAGTGACTAAGATGATGGGCGCTTGGTAACGCAAACGCCCGCTTCCAACGCTTCCACGGGATGGCTTGCAGCTGAGCGGAGCGCTGCAGCAGGTCAGCTACGCGGTCTGCTTGCGAAGCGTTAAACACCACCCGGGCCGAAGACCCCGGCTGATCAAGCAACACTTGGGCTTCTTGCACCGAAAAGACCCGTAACCCCGGACGACCTAACGCTACTGACAGCAAACCGATCTCATGCCAGATGTTTCGTCCCTCGTCATAGTAATAAACTTGCGCATCAGGTGGGCTTGCCTCCACCACCTCCCGCAGGGTCCTGAGATCGGCTTCTCCTAACGCAAGCGCAGCCCACCTCACAGCGATCATGAGCCCTACCGTGCTACTGGCAAGCACAGGCCAATTGCCACGCCAGGAACTCCAGCCCAAGCACCCTAACCACGCCAGCCAGAGCAGTAAAAGTGGCCAGGCCACCAGCCCCGCTTGCCAAAACACCCCGCCTGCAATCAAGCCAAGACCTAGCAGCAAGGCGCCGTTCAGTCGCACACCCCAAAGCGCAATCCCGTTCCCTTGCTGGATCAGTGCCTGACACGCGTGATCCATTCCTAGCGCAAGAAAAGGGAGCAAGATGTAGAGATAAGTCTCCGTTCGATAAGGGAAGATGGAAAAGAAAAGGGCCGGGGGGGTTAAAAACGCCGCTAAAAAGCGTAGACCACCCTGCTGCTGCTCTGGCGCCTCAGCCCTCACTAGCATCCCTTCGGGCAACTCCCCCCCCTGATCTGGCCCGCTTGCAAGCACACCTGGCAGCTTGCGAGCCAACGACCTGCTTGGCGGCGAGAGGCGTGAGCGCAGCCAAGCAAGCCCTGGCAAAAACAGCAGCAAGCTAAACGGCGCGCTCAGGGTTAAGAAATAACACCACATCCCCAGCGCGCTTGATCCGTTCCCGCCCCGCTTCGACCAAGTCTCGGTGGCAAAATACTGATGCCAAAACCTAACACCGTCCAGCCTGAAGGCCACGGCAAACCAACTGAGCCCCACCCCTAAGCTTAGCAACTGCCCCACCCAAAAGTGCGGGTGGCGTAAGAGCCACCGCAGGCTTAGGCCTTGGCCGCCCACCCGCTTGCAAGTCAGCAGATAACCCCAAACGCTTGCCAGCGCAAAAACGCTGTAGAGGGGACTTTTGACCCAGGCTGACACCCCGGCCACGGTCATCAAAGCATAAAACCAGGGCCAGCGGCGGGTGCTGACCAGAAACTGGCAAAACAGCAAAGCCATTAGGGTATGGAAAAAAACAATCCAAATTTCCATTTGTACGCTGGTGCCGTAAGTCAAGGTACCAAAGCAGCCCGCAAACCAAACCCCCGCAAGGCTCCTAGCTGCGCCTTGCGGAAAAAGCAACCGCTGGAGCCTCCCGAGGAAAAAAGTCGTGCCCGTCAGTGCGAGAATCGACGGCAGGTAGGTCCCCGCCAAGCCAAACCCCAGCACTTTCCAGCTCAAAAGCGTCATCCAGTACTGAAACGGGGGTTTAAAGTAACTGGTCTCCCCCAAGAGCATGGGTAACAGCCAACTCCCCGTCTGCCGCATCTCCATAGCCGTGGAGATGTAAACTTTTTCATCGCCGGTGAGGGCCACAGAAGCAGAACGAAGCCCTACGGCATACAACACCCCAATCCAGCAGGCAGGCTCCTGCAAGCAGGCTTGCAAAATCCCCCGTAACCGACTTTGCCAGCCCTGACGCTGTTTCCCCACGCTGAATGCCCAGGCCATTGTCCTCGTCCTTCCGTCTTTTGTTTGAGGGTTCTTGTTTTTGCGCTAGGGTCTCTGGGCTCATGGCCTTCGGCGGTGACCTGAGGCTGTCACCCCACCCCATCCCTCTTGCGCACCACTCACCGCGAAGACCCTGGGTCAAAAATCACTTTAAAACAGCAAGGTAGGCCGATCCAACGGATCGGCTGGCGGGGAGTTACCCCCGCCGCCGGGAAAGCGAGCGTAAGAAAAAGCGTTCGTCCCAGAAATTTGCACGGCGCTTAGGATTTTCCCTTTTAAATCGGTTGGTTCAGAGCTTGGGTCAGCTAAAAATTCCGCTTCCAGTAAGGAAGCAGGCTTGCCCAGCCAGATAAAAAGCCTAATCCACGGCAGGAGCATTAAAAAACGCAAGAGACCCAGCACAGTGAACTGACCTTGCTCTGCTTGCGACAGCGCCGCTCCGGCATTGAGCTTAGCCCAAGCGCTAGGCAGCCGGGCTTTCAAGCGCAGCACGATCATCCAACAAAACGTGCGCAAGGCTGAGCCTCCTTGCTCCCACCAGTCCAGCGTCTTTTGCAACAGCACCAGCAGCTCCTGGCTTTCCAGCAAATGAATCATCCCTTGACTCAACACAATCGAACCCACCCCCAGCCAGGAACCGACAATCTCCAGCCGCGGTGTGGCATCTTGCAACAGAATCAGCTTCGGCATCAGGCCTGCGCTCGCAACGCCCGGCCGCCGCCGTTGCCGTTCCCGCAGTGCTTTGTGAATGAGTTGCACCATCGGCGCGTCACGGCCCTCAAATAAATCCCCTGCCCTGCAAAAATGCCCCAGCACAAAGCGCTCCTGGGTAAGCATCAACACCAGGATCACCGCTTGCCAAACTAAGGCTAGCACGCCACCTGGCCCCCAACCACCAACCAGCCAGTCACCGATTAAAAAGGCCAGAGCGCAGCCTAGCCCATCCAGCACGCCTAAAATGAGAATTCGCTCAATCATCTTTTATAACGCTCTCTTTTTGCTTCTTTTGTTGCCTTTTTTCAGATTTTTGCAGCACACCCCCCCCCCCTTGCGCCAGCCTCTGTTCAGAGTATCTTAAAAAATCAAAAAACGTCAGAAGAGAAAGCTTTTTTAGGCGCAGCGCTGCCGCAGTCACCCCCCACTCCTTTGCTCCTCCTCCTCGCTCTTAGTTTCCAGTTTTTTCGGTTTTTAGCCTATTTTTTCTTATTCTCTATTTTTTGAGATTTTTTTTCCGTTTCTTTTCAGAAGATGGCGGTATTTTCTGACTCATTTTCTGGCTAACTCTCGAGTAGACGTCTCTGACGCGCAACCTCACCTGCACCCCGTTTGCGGCAGGCTAGATGGCATCAGTGTTCTCTCCTGCACGTTCAGGAGGAAGCCCAAAGCCCGCGGGAGCGCGACTTCACTCTCAGCGCGCCAAGGGGGACACCCCGTCGCCAGCTCCTGCCTTGCGACCTCGGGCACAACCGAACTGGACCCAACGTTTGGCTGAGACCCGAGCACCGCTGCTCCTCACAAACCTCGAGCAAAGTCTGCTGCTGCCCGGTCTCAGGCACAACCCCAGCACACCGACCCTAAGCCACGTCAGAACCGCTCACCAGCGGCCCCTGGCGCCCTGTAGCCACAGAACTGCTCCTGCCCTCAACACCCACACACTAGCACCCCCCCCTCCCGCGAGCAGCTCTGCCATGCCTCCCACAGACTTGACCACCCAAGCAAGAGGTCAGGTCAAGCGCCTGCTCCTCACCAGGCGCAACGTCCTTAAAGCTCCTGCGGAACCCCGCTTGTAAGCCGCCGCGATCGACCGGGGGGCGGGGGGTAAAGTTTTAAGCAAGGAGGAGGTCCGGCCCACCCGAGCGGGAGCAAAAAAAAGCGCACGGCACTTTTAGCCATCGCGCCACCCCTCTCTCTCTCTCTCTCTCAGGCAAAGGTCCCGGCGCTTCAAAGCGTGAAAAAAAAGAAGTGGCACCCGCAGGCCTGGCCATTGATGGCGCTTGTGACTGCCCCATTGCTCCCATCAGCAGCAAACGAAAGTGTTCCGTCCAAAAGACGATTTTTTTACCTAATCCTATTGATTGTGCGTTGCTTTTTTTTGTAAAATCCCGCAGAACGTCGACACTTATGAATCATCCCTGCTTTACCAACCTGAAGGCGAGTCAAGTTCAATGCACAACAAAGCCTGAACCGCGTCCAGGGATTTTAAAGTGACTTCCCCCATGCTTGCCATGAGACTCGTCATGACGACCTACACGACCCTGCCCCTCACCTGCGCTACGCAACCATCAGCCGAGCGTCTCTCAGCAACTGCCCAGGCCTCTGGCCGTTTTTCCAAGCTTAACGATCCACTCATCGCGATCCACATTGGCGAGCGACTGGACACCAAAGGAGTCTGCGCCTGAGCGCAAACCTGCCGCCGCTTTGCCGCCCTCCCGCTCCAGTAATTTGCGGTCATTACCCAAGAGCGTATACGGGACGGTAGCGTGAAAAAGGGCGAGCTCATTGAGCTCAGCAACCGCACTCTGGCAGACCGAGAGTGGATTGTGCTTTTTCAAAAGACTGGACCCCTCAGTTTGATTCATGGGCTTGACCTCTCAGGATCACAGTTTTTTGTGGGTTAATTCCCCTCTTACCCCAGCATTTGCGAGCACTGGCAGTGATCGATAACGAGAATCACACTCGAGCTTTTAGACTTTCTATCAACCCAAACCCGATGATGGAAGCTTGAGCACGGACTTTACCTCACTTAAGACAGCTCACTTATCTCAACCTTGAAGGCAATAACTTAAATGACCATGATATCGCCACCCGTGAGCCACGGGCTATCGCAAGTCCCGCAGTTAACGCGCCTCAACCTTTCCTATAATTGTTCTGGACCAGAGGGCACGCAGTCGCTTACCCTGGCACTTCGCTCTTTGCCCCACTTAAAATCATTGGATTTACATCGCTTTAGCGAAGACATGCGGCGTAGATTGCTTACCGAAGGCATGCAAGCGCTTGCCCTTGGTCTCGCCTCTAGGCCAAGCCTGACTTGCTTAAGATTGGGGCACGACGATATTGACGACGAGCGCTTAGGCTTGATTGCGCTTGCAGATGCTCTCCAAAATACGCCCAAGTTAGAGCGCCTTGACCTAGAATGGAATCAATGCAGCGAACCAGGAACAGTGGCTTTGGCCAGAGCACTGCGGCATTTACTAAAATCTCAGGCCTTTGAATCTTTCTTTTGCTAACGAAGAAGACTTTCCAGGAATCGGTGATAGGGGGGCTGAGGCGATTGCGCGCTCGATTCGTGAAAACCGACTCTTTTTACCGGTCGACTTCAACTTAGAGCATTGTGGCATCAGCTACGCTGGTGCACGCCCACTCGCCTCACTCAGCGGAATCTTCGCGGCAACGAGCTTAGCCCTGAGGCGCAAACAGCCTTAAGGACGGCCTTACTTCCTCGCTGCGACCTTTGGCTCAGCGACTAACCAGCAGAAGTGAGCGGAACCTGTGCAGCCGCAACCCAAGCGCTAAAACGTCGGTAGTGTCCGAGCTTTTGCTGAGGCCTAGACTGAGGCTATTTTTCGTGTCTTGACTGCTTTATTCTGCGCTTGACATTCACACACGTGGGCAAACACTTGGGTAAACACTCGTCACTCCGCCCTGGTCTTATCCCGCTTCTCAGCCCCAGCTGCCGTCACGGAATAGTAATCCGTATCGCGGTCAATCCCTGAGAAGCTCAGTTTCAGGTCTTCCGGGTTGCTTGAGCGCAAGAGGGCCTCGTCTTGGGTAATCACTTTGGCACGCGTTAGTCTTTCAAGCGACTGGTTCATCGATTGCATTTGATAGTAATCGCTGGAACCATGGATCGCATCTTGAATCTGATCCAGCTGATTGTTGCGAATATACCCCTCGATGGCCGGGGATTTGACCATCACTTCGCAAGCCAAGGCCAAGCCATGGCCATCGGCGCGTTGCACCAGCTGCTGGGAGATGACGGCCGTCAAGGAGCCTGCCAGTTGCACCCGAATTTGCTGAGCTGAGTCGTGACGAAAGACATCTAAGATTCGCGCAATCGAGTGCTTGGCGTCATTGGTGTGCAAGGTCGAGAGGACCAAATGTCCGGTTTCAGCGGCGGTTAAAGCGGCTGCGATGGTCTCAGCGTCTCTAATTTCCCCTAAAACAATCACATCAGGGTCTTGTCTGAGGCCTGCAATCAGCGCGTCTTTCATGCTCAAGGCGTCAGAGCCGATTTCCCGCTGAGAAATCGTTGATTTCAGGTCTTCATGATAAAACTCAATCGGATCTTCAATGACTAGGACGTGGAGCGCATGACTCTGGTTGAGATACTGCACGACTGCAGCCAAAGTGGTGGACTTGCCGCTGCCGGTGGCCCCAGTGATCAAGATCAGCCCTTGGAGCTTATCCGTCAACTGCTTTAAAATAGCCGGTAAACCCAGCGAATCAAATTCCGGAACTTTGAGAGGAATCATGCGAATGGCTGCGGCAAGCGTGTTCTTTTGAAAAAAACAACTGCAACGAAAGCGACCAGCTCCGCCGACTTGAAAGGAAAAATCAACCTGTCTGAGGCGCTCCAACGTTTCTAGTTGCTTGGCACTCATGAAAGGGAACAACAGCTTTTGCAAGGTCTCTTCATCCAAGGCATCCATGCGCGCCATCATCAAGTCGGTGTTGATACGAAACATCGGCGGACGCCCCACCCGAAAATGGAGATCAGAGGCCTGATATTGCAGCAAGGACCGGGCAAAATACTCCATCGTCAACAGTTGCACGACACCTGGAGCGTCTTTAGAGACTGACCAAGGGGCGCCCTTCACTAGCTCGCCTGACGCCTACTAAGGCCACTCACTTGCTCCTCCTCCTGGTCCTGACCTGCGACTGCAGCATGCGATTGCACCCAGGAGAGCATCAGCCTTGCTTCAATCACCTCCCCTGACAGGCGCAACAACGACGTTAAGATCTCCAGATCTTGCGCCAAAAATTTGGCTTCGCCCACCCGGTTCATGAGTTCAATCACCGCAAAAACCTCACCCCTGACAATCACTGGCAAGGCCACACAGTTTCTGACTTCAAAGCCTGCGGTGTTAGCAATGGCCTTTAAGTGGCGCTGATCGGCTGCCATGTCATCTACCAGAATCAACTGTCGAGCGCGCACCGCCTGCCCGACAATCCCCTGGCCCATGGGGATTAAAAAGTGCTTCAGCTGATCGGATTGATTCCCGATCATCGCCCGAAAGAACAGGCTTTGGATTTTGGGGTTAATCTCTAAAAATGAGCTAGTCTCGGTCGGAACGGCCGTCATCATGGCCACCAGAATTTCTTTGGCAAAATGATCAAAATCGATATTCTGGACTAACAGCGAGACGAAATGCTCAAGCGCCACAAGCTTGCGCTGAGCGGTACTCGCAGGTAGCTGCCGTTCAGGGTCCTCAAACAGAGCGGACTCACCGTAAGGCTGCTGCTGCTCCTGGTCCTGCTGCATTTGCGAAACAGGCTGGTGACGCGCTTGCGTTTGCCTTACCCCTTCGCCGTTTTGCTGCTGCTGATTGCCCTGATTATTTTGCGCCATCTCTAAGTCCGCCTCTCAAGGAGTCAGATCGGAAATCCCCGTCAAAAACTTAATCCCCCCTGAGTGTGTCTTGTATGAGACAGCCTCAAACATGAGCAAGTGAGCCCGCTTGATGAGAGCGGCACTTTCAGGCCTTTTCAAGCCGCGTGGGCTTCAATGCTCGTGAAAAGTAACGCCTTGAGCCACTAGTGTTTCAAAAAAATCACCAAACTTTTTTTGATGATCGCCCAGGGACAAGCCTGCACCGGGAGATAAGCCATTGAGCCAGCGAAATCCGGCGCCTTTTCCCGCTAAAGCCACCATCGCAAGCCGCCCCTGACAGGTCAGAGTCTCGCCTGCGAAATGAAACTGCAGCTGAGCGGGGGGGTGTTTTCTTCTCCCTAAGGCAGCCACCAGCTCAAGAAAATTAGTCAAGGGCTGGGGCGAGGGTTCTGCGCTTGCCCCAGCCTCACCCTGGCTCGCTTCATCAGGCCAGGCGGTAAGCCTGCGACCACCAGTTCCCGTGGGCGACTCGGAGTAGGGCTTGGCACCTAAAACGGCTTGCAGCTTTTTGGGAATGAGCAGTAAAAAAACTCCATCCGCATCCAACTGCGACACAGTGGCCTCACACTCAAAATGGGCGCACGCCAGGCTGCAAACAATCCCCGGCAGGGTAGGCGGCAGCCCCTGGTACCAGTGGGTACCCGGGCGCTGATAGCTGCGATTCATCTCCCTGCGCAACCACGGCACCCAGGCCATCATGGCGGCCAGTAACAGCAGCGAAAAAAAAGCTAAGGCCGCCGATTGATGCAAGAAGGTGCGGTAGAGACTGGCCAACTCCCACAAACTGAGCCAAAAAACTAAACCGTAAAACGCTCTCACCCGCAACTGCAAAATCCCGTGAGCTAAAACTGCAGCCAAAAGGGTTGCAAAAATCCCCCAACTGGTTATTTTTTGCAGCGGCAAGGACCACCACGAGGCTCCCTGATCGAGAATAATTTCAAGCGCCAGCAAGGGAGCTGCAAGGAACATCAGCGCGCAGGATAAAAAAAATCGCTTCGAGCGAGAGACAATGATCATTTTCTTATGCTAGACTGAAACCCTCATGTCTTGCAACCCCAGCTTGCCGAAAAAAGAGTACCCAAAAATCCTAAAAAGAGATCAAGAAATGAAAGCACTTGTTCAAGCCCCACAAAAACCCTTAAGAATTTTAGGCATCATGACAGGGACTTCTTGCGACGGCATGGAGCTTGCTTGTTTAGAGTTCCGGTCGCCTGACGCGCAATCGCCCTGGAAAACCTTGTGGCAAGCCTCAGCAGCCTACCCCAGCCGCCTCAGACAAGAAGTGCTGGCACTGCAAGACCCGAAAAAAACCCTCTCCCTGCTCACCCTCTTGCAACTCAACCGCAAGCTTGGCGTTTGGTACGGCGCCAGCGTCCAAGCCGCCTTAAAGCGACACAAAGCGCAACCGCACGTGCTTGCCAACCACGGACAGACCGTCGCTCATCATCCGACTAGACTGCCTAAACTTCCCGCTCAGCTTCAAGGCCAGGGAGGCGTCACCTTGCAACTAGGTGACGGAGCCCAGCTGGCGTTTGCAACCGGCCTCACGGTGATCCAACAGTTTCGCTTAGGAGATTTGGCTGCAGGTGGGCAAGGCGCACCGCTGGTGCCTCGTTTTCATCAAAACCTGATTCACAAGCTCGCCACGCCTGAGGAAGCCCGCTCCGGGATTGCGCTCCATAACCTGGGAGGCATCAGTAATTTCAGTTACTTAGATCCTAAAGGTCAGCTTTTAGCGTGTGACACCGGACCGGCTAATCTTTGGATTGATGCCGCAGTGCAGCAGGTGACAAACCACGCTCAGCTTTTTGACCGGGGGGGAAGGCTGGCAGCCGCCCACCGCACGGATCAAAAAGCGGTCGATCAGCTGCTCAACACCATCGCTTTTTTCCAAGCCCCACCCCCTAAGTCCACCGGACGCGATGATTTCCCTTTTCATTTGCTACTCAAAGCCACCCGCCACCGCGATGCTAGGCTCATTAGCACCGCCACGGCGTTAACCAGCCAATCGATTGCTCAGGCCTATCAGACCTGGATTTTGCAAAAGAAGCGCCCCCTCAAAGCAATCTACTTTTGTGGCGGCGGCGCTAAAAACCTCACCCTCTTAAACCAGATTCAAGCCCTACTACCCCAAGTGAAAGTCGCAAGACTTGAAGACTGGGGCTTAGACTCAAGCTGGATTGAGGCCACGGCGTTTGCTTATTTTGGCCTGCTCGCGCTCCTGGGGCAGCCGCTTGGAGGAGCCTGGACGGGAGCCACCCGAGGATTTGCCCCGCCAGCGCAGATCCTACCGGGCGCGAATTGGAGGCAGGTTTTACAATTTCTCAACCCACCACCAGCCGCGTAAAAGACCCAAAAACGCAGTTTGCGCCAGAGCCTGCAACCCAACACCCGCAACCTCACATCACCGTATCACCCCCTCACCGCGTGCGCCCCCGCCCCGCACCAACACTCACTCCTTAAGCCCACCTACCCAATGGCTTCCCCATCCGATTCCGGGCTGAGGGTGCTCAGCCCCCACTCCCTCTTCCTTCTCCTCCTCTAGCGACGACAAAGCCGCCTGCCGCAGCGATGAAGGGGCTAGGAGTTGCGACTGCGGATAAAACACCGTGCCTGGAGCGAACCGATCCAGCGCGAACCGACTCAAAGCCACCGCCGACGCCTCGCTACCCTCTGCCTGTGGCGCACCGCTACCCCCACTGAGCCCACCTAGAAAGAAGGGCGCCTGCAACGACAACGCTCTCAGGGAGGGCATGCCGAGCCACTGGTTGGCAACCCACACACCACCACCACCGTCACCGTTTCCTGCCGCCGCTAACTCACCACTTTGACTCTCCACGCGTGCTTTCCAGCGCGCACGTCCCGCCTGAGCCCAGCCCCCCCACCTCGACGACTCGCCCAGCAGTCGCATCCAAGTCAGGTGCGTTAACCACCAGTCACGAGGTGAGCCGGTGTCAAACCACGCGGTAGAAGCGGCAGGGGAGGTGGCAGCAGAAAAAGCAGAGGGCGCAAGCCAGTAGCCGACTTTCCCCTGATGGATGGCAGGCCCCAGCAGCGCTTCGACGAAATCAGCAGGCTGATCGGGACTCAGCTTCGCCACTAAGCCTGAGGGCTCAACCACGGCGATGCCTGAAAAAAAAGCCCGATCCTGCGACCGCTCTCCTAAACCCGTCACCAGCCCACGCACTTCATCCACCTCAATGCTGCGGTAGCCGTGTATCCCGGCAGCCTTTCCCTGCTGCTGGTGGGGAGCCAACACGACTAACCCTAGAGTCAACTCCACCTGGCGTGACGCTCGCAGCTCGTGATGGCGATCCGCTAGCGCCTGAAGCGAGAGGTCGCAGACCACATCGCCGTTCATCAAAAAAAAGGGCTCAGGCTTGAGCAAGCGACTGCCGCGCGCAATCCCCCCTGCGCTGCCCAGCAGGCGCAACGACTCGTCACTCACTTGCCAGGTGAGCGCACTTGCAGTTTTTTTAGCACTTTCTCCTGCAACGCCGACATCAATACCACCGCCCTCCCAGTCAAGCTGCGCCAACGCCTGGCGTGCCAGCTGCGGCAGATAATGAACGTTAGCCACGAACGAGCGCACCCCTGCGGCCCGCAAATGATCAACCCCAAATTGCAGGGTGGGAACTCCCATTAACGGCAAAAAAGGCTTAGGACAATCGTCCGTGAACGGAGCAAGCCTGGTGCCTCGACCCGCCGTCATGAGCATAGCCTGCTGAATGTTCAAAGCCATCAACACTCCCCCTACTTTTTGTGTGCTCTAATTTTTTTTAGATTTTTTTGGGTAACTCTCTTCTGGACAGCTTTTTGCGGCAAGGAGGCGAGTGAGCACTCGGCAGCACGTTGCCCCCCCCCACCCTTCCTGCTGAGCTCGAGCGCCATGCCTCACCTTGGACGCACTTCACGCCCTCAAGCAAAAGCTCTCTCTCTCTCCTGACTAAAAATGATAGTACCGAAACAAGACTTCCCGCAGACGAGCAAACTGCGGGTAGCGACCCAACCTGAGCCGCATCGATTCAAAGGTATTGCCAATATACTTCAAATACCGGGCATCGCCTCGCTGATTCAAAAAAAAGGAAAAACTGCCAATGGCCTTAAAGTTTCTCTGCACGGCCATCAAATCGAGCAAGCGGTCAAACTCAGCCCGCGCTAGGAGCGCAATCTGCAACTCGCCTCCCTGCTGCGCGATCTGCTGATAGTAATAATTCGTTAAAAAATGCTCCTGGGTTTCAGACAGCTGATAATAACTATCGCTCAAAAGAGAGGCTAAATCATACTGCATCGGACCTAGTCTTGCGTCTTGAAAGTCGATCATCAGCCACCGGTTTTCATGCAGCATGACATTGCGGCTATGGTAATCGCGGTGCGTTAACACCACCGGCTGGTCGGCAAGCAGACGACAAATCTGCGAAAAACCCTCTTGCAAGACAGTGAGATCCTCAAGGCTGAGCGTTCTTTTGAGGTATTTTTTTAAGAAATTTTCAATCGTGAAATTCACTTCCCACATCAGCTTTTCATAATCAAATCGCAGCTGAAAACACTCAAGCGAGGGAAGCTCCTCACGTGCGCCAAGCGATGACGGTGATGTTGTCGACGGCGACGCTAATGCCGCGCTTCTTGCAGCCTCATAGGCCCCCTTAGTCTTGAGCTGAAATTGGACCAAAAGATCAATCACCTGCTGGTAAAGAGCCGTCTCTTCAGCCTCAGACCCGGTCGCAGCCAAGCGATGTAACAGGGTTTGATCTCCCAGGTCCTCTAAAACGATTAAACCGCGCTCAGGCTGCATCCAGTGCACCTGAGGCACCGGGACTTGGGATTGCCACAAAAATCCCTGCATCGCTAAAAAAGGTAAATTTGAAGCCGTCCCTTGCGAAAAAGGCTCCATCCGCATCACGATGTAAGAGTCACCGGGA
This sequence comes from Oligoflexia bacterium, assembly GCA_043732485.1. Classification (GTDB taxonomy): domain Bacteria; phylum Bdellovibrionota; class UBA1018; order UBA1018; family UBA1018; genus JAYTHP01. The sequence goes on along the minus strand of JAYTHP010000107.1, from coordinate 11,726 downwards.
ACATCACCCGATGCCGCCGACGACACGCGGAAGTATTTGCGAGAACTGGCATCTCCTGGTAGCCTAACGATTGACGCGACGGGTTTAAAGGGGTGGAGCCATTTTTTAATCTCCTCGCCTTCTATCACCTCAAGAAGATCAGGGGTGAGCTGTGACGGATTGCTTTGATTCATGAGTGGTGTCCTTCGTTGGCAGCTTTTTGCTCTTGGCCCGCCCCCTGGCTACGAGCCCTTGCCGTAATAGTGCTTGAAAGTGATGAAACTGTGCAGAATCAACCAGAGGATTACGCAGCGGCGAGGTCCTGGCAATCTCTAAGCGAATCCATTGCTTTTTTGCTTCGCTCTCTACCCGCCGCGCAGACTCTGCTCGCTGAACCACGGCTTCATGCAGATTTTCATAGTTTTTTTCATGAGCCTTGAGGGAAGCCTGCCCTAAATTGCCCGCTTCCCCTTTTTGCTGCAGCGTAATCAAACCACGGTTATCGTAACCTGCGCAGTAGAGTAAGCTTGCAGCCTGCTTGATCTGCTCTTTTTCCCACGCCTGTGCTTCCTCCTCGAGACTCACACTGGCAGGAGAAGCCAACTCTTCTTTTTCCCCCTCAGGATCAAGCTCCCAAACCTCACCCATGCCAGCAAGATCGTGAGCTTGAGTGCTCATTATTTCCGATCTCAAACGCTTATGCCAGTATTTTTCAAAGCGTTCGCTAAAAAAATAGCTCAACGTCAGGGAAAATTCGGCTGCGAATTCGTTTTCTGACTCTAAAGCCAGAACACTTGCGGGTGCGAGAAAAAAAGTGTCTTGTAACCAAAGATGCTCGCCTGCGGCAAGCCTGGTCAAAAAATCAGGCTCAAGCGCCTCGTTTTGCGGGACGAGGCTGAGGCGGGTAACCCCCCCCCTTTTGTCAACCCCTAAGGCCTCTTGCCAAGCATGGCGTAAGACCACAAACTGCAGGCGAGCCAATCGCTCTGGGTCGCTCACGCAGCCTTGAAACCGCTGCTTGACGCTTGCCAGAAAGGGCTGCAACTTTGCAGCTAGTGACGGGCTGGCACAGTCGTTACGCACCAACTGTGCGATCGTCTTTTGGGTCAGCAATCGCACTTGCTGCTGCAGATCATTTTGGCTAACGGCTCTGCGTGGACCAGGGGTTTGACAAGCTACAGCCAGCATGCTCAACCCGGCCCAGAGACCCACAGGGGCAAAAGAACTGCGCAGACAAGGCGCCTCGATTAATTCTTGATTTTTTTTATCAGGTAAAGGACGTCTCACGCAGGCGATCCACGAGACCCGTGCCCGCTGTTGTCCCAAGCTGAGCCAAAGAGCGCAAAAACGGCCAGCCGCAAACGCCCGCCGCCACGGCGTGCCAAGAAAACGGAGTTGCTTGAGAGCTTGCGTAACGCGCACTTGTGCTTCTTACCGCTTTCTGCAGAGTTTGCGCAACCTTATCTCAAGGCGGGGGCAATTTTTTTAATCCCCCACCAGGCCCGCGGCGTTTTGCCTTCTCACACTCTCCCGCCCCCCCGCAGCAAACCTTTTGTCGCTGATTGCTGGGAGTGCGGAGGTCTAAGGCGAAGCAGGCAAGGGATTGCCGGTCAAAGCTCCCGGCTGTAACGGAGGCTGGGAGGTGTCAGCGGGATTGCCTGGTGCTGGAGCTGCCGTGGCAGCGCCTGTCGTAAAGGGTGCTGGAGGCGTCATCGCCGAAGGATCTCGCACCATGCCTGGCATCATTGCTCCGCCGGTTGCTCCGCTCTGCGCGCCGCCGCCCATCATTGTCGTCTGGGCCGCCTGGGCCATCTGGGCCGTCTGGGCAGCCTGGGCTTGCGATTGCTGCCCCATTTGCCCCATCGGTGCCGGATCGGCTCCCCCCACTAAGGAGTTAGTGACTGGGAGACCGTCTTCCCCTGGTTCTGGCATGCCCTTGATCCGCTGATAGTAGATCTTAAAGCCTGCAAAGATGCGGTTGGGATTAGTAATCAGCTGGCGATTGTTATTCCACAGCATCTTCCACTTCGAGGCATTGCCGTAGAGCTCGGCTGCGATTTTTGCAAGCGTATCGCCCGGTTTAATCACGTAAGACGTGCCCTGTCTCTTAAGATGAGGAGGATGCAACGGCTTGGGTAACTTCAATGAAACCCCTTCCGAGATGAGGTTCGGGTTCGGTAAATTAGCCTTATTCAACTGATAGATCTCTTTCCACTTGGAGAAATCGCCATAGCTTTCAAAAGCAATTTTAATCAAAGTATCCGCGCGCTTCACCGTGTACTCGGAGCTGCCCTCAGCCGAATCGCCCCCTTCACCGCCACCTGCAGACGACTTTGCTGAGCCATCTGGGTCAGGCGTCGAAGAGCCACTCGCTGTGGGATCCGATCCTAAGCCCGACGAAGCCACAGAAGACGGGCTATCACTGGGGGTAGGTGTCAAAGAAGCATCAGGTGCACCGGAAGCCACACTCACGGGAGGAACATCAGGGGGCACCGGCGCCGAAGAAGCGTCTGCGCCAGGAACCGCCGGAGGGGTGGCTCCTGCCACTCCATCAGGACTCAAAGGATCAGGCGAAGCCGTTCCGGTTGCTGCCGTCGCACCATCGATGCCGTCAGTAGGCACCGCGTCCGTTTGAGCAGCAGGCGGTGCGCCTTCATCAGCATTTTCATCCTTGGTCTCCTCTCCGGAGCAGCCACTTAACAGAGTGACTAATCCTAAGACAAGGAAGAGCTGAGACGCGAGGCCTCGGCGATCATGGGCTTTCATTTGACTTACGGATACTTTCATATCTTAATCCTCTAAGATGTGTCGTCAACTTCCCCGAAAACCTTTACTCTTTTTTTCTCACCGCTTGTCCTTAGAAACCGTTCGTTCTCCTCCCCCCCCCCAAAAAAAACCCTTTACGCTCAGGCAGGTGCCAAATCAGACCCACCCCACGCCCCCCCCTCCACCTGTACGCGCTTGACTTGAAAAGAGAGAAAAAAAGAGCGCGTGAGAACAAAGCGAGAGGAGAAGAAGAAAGGGGGAGGGGGGTCTGTTTCTACTTTTTACTCCTCTTTTTTACCCCCTTTTTGTGCCTGTTTGCTCTTTTTTTGCCCCTTTGCGCCCCCTTCAGCGCTTCAGCGCCGCTGCAATTTGCTCCAATAACCCCTCTAAATGCTTGGGCTCATGCAGAAAATCAAGATGATCGCTTGCCACCACCAGCTTCCGCCCGGGATACTGCGTCACCCAGTCTTGATACAACTGATCCAACGACTCTAAATACGTTACCGGCATCGCCTGCTCAAAACTCCGCCCTCGCTCTTGGATCTTTTTTTGTAAGGTCCCAACTGATTTTTGCAGGTAAATCAGCAATTGTGGGGGCCGTAAGGTCGCCAAAAGCGCTTGCGCCAACTGCTGATAGGTCTCGTAATCCCTAGCCTCAAACAACCCTGATTGCAGTAAATTTTTGGAAAACACATGAATATCCTCATAGATACTGCGGTCTTGAATCGCGCCGCGCTTTTGCCTTTGAATCACCTGATGCATCTCAAAGCGGTGGCTTAGAAAGTAAATCTGCAAGGGGAACCCCCAGCGCTTCATGTCGCGGTAAAAATCATCTAGGTAAGGATTGCCTTGCACCCGCTCGAAGTAAGGCTCGTAATTCAGCCGCTCTGCGAGTAAGCGAGCGAGGGTGCTTTTTCCAGCCCCAATATTTCCTGCAATCACGAAAAAGCCTTCCAATTCTTTTAAATCCATCCCGATCCATCCTTTCTTTGCTTCCATTTTTGTCCACGCCTAGGTAAGATCAAAGCACAGTTTTTACAGAAAAAACCCCCCCTGGTTTTAAAAATAATTGCTCTCTCTAGCGGCAGCCTCAAAAAGTGCACGTTGAGGCAAACGGACCCGACCCAGCTTGCGGGGACCCAAAAAGAGCTCTTGAGAGGTGACCTCTTTTGAGGTCGCGTCGTCAACTCTCTCAAAAGAGTGCGGGTGAATCTTTGACAGCCCACACACCCTGAGCGACACACGGTCTCTCATGACCCAGCTGGCCAGGTGCGCGAAAAACTGTAAAACTCGTAAGACAAGAGGACTGTGCCTGCCTCTGAGGGTGAGTGGGGTGTTTGCTGAAAAAGTGCAGCGCCTAAAACGTGCAAGATGCGCGCAGCAAGTTGCACCGAAGTGATCACTCACCAGCGAAAAATGTCCGGTTGGGAGCCCATTGCGAAAAAAACTGAGACTGCCAGCTCTCGCCTATTAAAAATAACGCCAAGTAACAAACTGCTTGGCTGAGGCTTGATGGTTTGCCATCGATGCCTTGATGAAAGAAAGGGTTTTGTTTTTATGATCACCATGCCAGCCACCACCGTTATTATTCCTGAAACTGCCAACAAGGGGTTAGAAAACATTATTGCTTGCACCAGTGAAGTGAGCACGATTCATGATGCCACCTTGTTGTTTCGTGGCTATACTATCGAGGATCTGGCAGCCCAGTGTAGTTTTGAAGAGGTGATTTTTTTACTCTGGGAAGGTCGCTTACCCAACACGGCGGAACTGGCAAGCTTCCGCCAGCAACTCGGGAAATCTGCTACCCTTTCGCCTGAAATTTTGCAACTCTGTGAGCAGGTGGCGCATACAGGGGGGCACGCCATGGCGAAATTACGCACCGTGGTCTCTGCGTTTGGCTTAAGCGATCCTCAGGCTGAGAATTGTTCGCCTGAAAGCGTGAAAGCCAAAGCTCTGCGTTTGACGGCAGCCTTAGGGCCGATGATTGCGGCCATCACCCGCTTTGAGCAGCATTTGCCGCTGGTTGGCGCTGAGCCTGAGCAATCGCTGGCCTGGAACTTTCTTAAGATGATGCGGGCCAAGGCGCCCACGGAGGCCGAGACCCATCTCTTTGACACCGCCTTAGTCTTGCATGCCGATCACGAACTCAACGCCTCGACTTTCACTGCCCGCACGGTGGCTTCGACGCAAAGTGATTATTATAGCGCTATTACTGCCGCTATTGGCTCCTTAAAGGGGCCGCTGCATGGTGGCGCCAACGAACAAGTCATGTTGATGCTCAAAGACATCGGCTCTTGGGATCAAGTCGATGCTTTTATTGCCGACGCCTTGTCGGCAAAAAAGAAAGTGATGGGGATCGGTCACCGCGTTTACAAGAACGGCGATCCGCGGGCCAAGATTTTAAAAGAACTCTCCTTAAAGGTCTGTAAAAATGCCGGCTTAGAAGATTATCACCGCATGCTGGTTAAAATCCAGGAACAAATGGAAGCGAAAAAGGGCCTGATGCCCAACGTCGACTTTTACAGCGGTTTGGTCTACACCGCCTTGGGCTTAAGACCGAAGGACTTCACCCCGATTTTTGTGATGAGTCGGGTGACCGGCTGGACGGCTCAAATCATCGAGCAATACGCCCATAACCGCATTTACCGCCCTCGAGCCTTTTACACGGGCCCCACCGACTTGAAAATCACCCCGCTTGCCCAGCGCTAAGCTCGGCAATACGGCGCTCGACTTGCTCCAAACCAGAGTGGGCGGCTTTCGCAAGCTCTGCGCTTGAGCCGAGCCAATCAAACAGCAGCGGCGACTCGCTTCTTTGAGATCCCTGCTCCAGGGCCTCGGCTTGGTAAGCAGGCAAACGGCTGAGAATGAGCTGATAGTTGCGTTTGGCTTGCCATAACAGGGTAGATTTGAGGCCTGAGGCAGGCGTCCCCAAGAGGAGCTGGGTGGCCCGCAAGAGGGCCGCTAAATGACAGGGATGAGCGTGGTGATGGGCCTCAAGGACCTGAAGACTTTGAGCGAGGTTACCCTGACGCAAGAGTGCCTCACTGAGCCAGACGGCTGCAAGCTCGCTCTCAGGGAGGAGGGCGGAGGCTTTTTTAAGTCGTACGCTTGCCTCAAGCGGACGGTGGGCCAGCAAGAGCGCGTAACCGAACCAAAGTTCCCAATCAGGCTCTTCTAAGCCCCAACTCTCAAAGACCCCCAAGAGATCAAGGGCAGGCTGGATGGCGCTCACCGCAAGCCAAGCTTGGGCAAGCCGCAAGGCGACTTCTAAATTATCAGGCTCTGCAAGCTGAGCGCGACGAAACTGCTCAATGGCAAGCGACCACTTCTTGGCAAGCATGAAGCTGAGCCCGCTTTGGAAGTCCTGTTGCGTGCGGTTTAACAAAAAACTGCGCAAGACCCGTTGCTGGTGCTGCTGGATTTCCTTCTGCACCAGAGCACCACTTACGCCACCCCCTGTCAACCCGCTGAGCTGTTTGAGCACAGCAAAAGCCTCCGCCCGGTGGTTCAAATGCAGCTCGGCCAGCGCCGTGTCAGAGGCCAAAGACCAGCGCTGCGGCTCCGCTTTGCGCAAGAACCTTAACAGCTGAAGCGCTTCCCCCCATTTCCCTTTTTGAATGAGTTGACTCGCCTCCTCAGATGAGGTTGAATAAGCGCAATGAGGACGGATGATTGCTTCCCCCAACAACAGCCAGGCCCAGGCAAGAACCCCCACCAGGACCGACGCGGGAACCGACGCAGGAAACAACAATGAAGCAAAAGACCACGGGCGAGCAGGAGAATACTTTGTATCGGAGCTCATTGGCTGCTGTTCTCGCATGGGTCCTCGTTTCTGTTTTCCCCTCCTCCTTCTTGATCAAACCGAAACGGCTCCTCAAAGTCAATCAAACCCGCAGATCACCCTTACCTTTCCCCCTCTTTCTCACGCTCTTACTCTGGCAACTCCCCACCGCCACCCGCGCTTTAGCAGCAACAACAAACCCTCCTCCTTCCCCCCCTCCACACCCTTCTCAGGCGCCCGTGGTTCAGGCCCACGATCCAGAACTAGACGGCGACGGCGCTGCCTCCTCTACTTCTACTGCTCCTGCGACGATTGCGGCGCAAGACCCGGACCTGGACGCCCCTCAGAAACCAGGCGGCGACGGCAACGACCCAAGCTCCTTGGAAAATACCACGCTTTCTGAGCAAAGCGCCGTGCTCGAGGAATTTGAGGAGCTCAACACCTATCATCAAAGTGTGAGTTTTGGACTAGGCGGCGTGCGCAACAGCGCCCCTCCGACGGTAGGAGGCACGACCTATTTTGTCGCTTTTAATCTGCGCTATAGCTATGATTTAGCTCATCTCTTACTGTTACAAGAAGCCAGCCTACAAGACGCACTCACGCTTGAGGGCTCGGTCTTTTTTTACCGTACCCTGTCGTTTGCCGCCACCACGGATGCTTATAACTTGATCAGCTGGTTGGGAGCGCTACGCTACACCGTGCAGTTTTCCCGGGAGGTGAGCGTATTTTTTTATGGCGGCATGATCAAAGGCACGGTGCTGAGCAGCAATAACGGCTCAAGCACCCTGGTGAGCAATTTACAAACCTTTTTACCGGCCGCAGGTGCTGGTTTTTTCTATCAGCTCGGCCCGACCTGGAATCTGCGCGGGGATATCGGCTATGAGGCGATGACCCTCAATTTGGCGTTCATTTTTTGAGCAAAAACCGAGCAACCCTATCCCCGCGTCGCAAACCGAACCCAACACCACCCCCCCCTCCCCCACGCGCACACCCGGGGAGGGAGAAAGACTGGCCACTCTCGATGCAACCCAGACTGAAAACACCTCACTGGATCCAGAGTCTCATGGAGCGATTCATGGAGCGATTCATGGAGCGATCCCTGACGCTCCGTACACTCCGAGCTCAAGCTCCGGCCTTTTTCTTGCTCCTCTTCCGTGCGCTCACCCTCACCGCCGCCGCCGCCGGTTGTGGCGTGAAACGTCCGCCACACCCCCTGCTGCTTCCGCCGGAACTGCGCGGCGATCCGCACTTTCAACGCTTTCCGCCAGAAACGGCGCCCTCCCCCTCCTCCTCCTCCTCGCCCCCCACCTAACGCAGGCTGACCACCTGGGCATGACCATGAACGGAGCACGCCCTCAGCGGCAGTGGGATCGGTTCGCGTCATTTTCCTGACACGCTCGCGCCCACTTGCTTGACTGCGTCTTTGCTAGGCGCACCCTGCTTACCTGACTCTCACGCTTGGAACTCACCCACTTTTGCTGCCCACGCCTTCCCACCTTTCCCCCCCTACCGCTTTCCTCTTACCCATTTTCACGCAGAGCCTCAAAAAAACCATTGCAACCCTCCCCCTCCAGCCGTTATAACTAAAAGACTATGAACATTTATGTTGCCATCAAGCAAACCCCGGTTACTGAGACGAAAATTAAGCTAAAAGCTGATCAAAGCGGTATCGACATCAGTGATATTAAATGGATTATTTCTCCTTTTGATGAGTTGGCAATCGAAGAAGCCTTGCGGATTCGTGATAAAAACCCAGGTAGCGTGGTGACCCTTATCTCTGCCGGACCAGAGCGAGTCACCGAAGCGATTCGCTCGGGGCTCACCAAAGGAGCCGATCGCGGTGTGCGCATTGAGCTACCTGAGACTGCTGATTCTTTTCTCACGGCTCAAGCCCTTGCAGGCTACTTAAAGAAAGAGCCGCAAGTGGATCTAGTCTTTACCGGCAAGGAAGCCATTGATGATGGAGCAGCCCAAGTCACGCAATTAATTGCAGAATTCTTAGGCTTTCCCCACGTTACCGTGGTTTTGGGGGTGGAGTGGTTGTCTGCGACGCAAGTGAAAGTCAAGCGCGAGATTGAAGGCGGATCCTTAGAAGTGATTGAAGCCCAGTTACCGTTGGTGCTCGCCGCGCAAAAGGGGCTCAATGAGCCTCGTTTTTCAACCATGCCGAACATTATTCGCGCTAAGAAAATCGAGATCCAGACGTTTAAGCTCGCCGATTTTGGCTTGACGGAAGGACAGCAGAAGCTTCGTTTTAAAAACTTTCAATTGCCGCCTGCTAAGGCTGCAGGCAAGAAATTGACGGGACAACCCGCCGAACAGGCAAAAGAATTGGTTCGACTGTTAAACCAGGAAGCAAAGGTGGTCTAAGTGGCAACAAAAATTTTAGTCATTGCAGAACAGCGCGACTTGCGTCTCAAGAAGGCAAGTTTTGAGTTAATCGGTGCGGCTGCGGCGGCCTCCAGCGATCACGAAGTCCACGTGGTGTTGCTGGGCGAAGGAATCACGGCGCTTGGCCAGGATCTCGCCTGCTATGGCGCCAAACAGATTCATACCATCGATCACCCAGCGTTAAAGTTTTACACGTCGCAAGCCTACTGCGAGGCCTTGCTCCCTGTGGTGCAAGCGCTGGGTCCGCAAATCATTCTGGCCAGCCACAGCCCCATGGGTCGTGACTTTGCCCCGGTTCTTGCTGCACGCCTGCAAGTCGGTCTCGCCAGTGATTGCACGGAAGTGAGCATGGCCGCAGGTGGCGTGCTGAAAGCGCGACGACCGGTTTACTCAGGAAAAGCCACCGCAGAAGTTGAGTTTGTGAGTGAGCAGGCGATTAAAATGCTCACCGTACGCCCCAACGCGCTCGGGGCTCCAAAAATCCAGACCACCTTATCGCCGACCCAAGCCTTTACTCCCACACCGACCTTTAGCGCTCCGAAACTGAAGGTTTTAGAGGTGACGCAAGGGGCCACCGGTCGACCGGATGTGACGGAAGCCGCGATTGTGGTTTCAGGCGGGCGATCGCTCAAGAGTGCCGAGGGCTTCAAACCGCTCGAGGAACTCGCTGACATCTTAGGTGCCGCGGTAGGCGCTTCGCGAGCTGCTGTTGACGCCGGTTATCGACCCCACCGCGATCAAGTGGGGCAAACCGGTAAGGTGGTCTCACCGGCTTTGTACTTGGCATGTGGCATTAGTGGGGCCATCCAGCACTTGGCAGGGATGCGAACCTCAAAAATCATTGTGGCAATTAATACCGACCCTGAAGCGCCGATTTTTCAAGTCGCTGATTACGGCATTGTCGGTGACCTCTTCACGTTAGTGCCACTACTGAAGGAAGAGTTCAAGAAGCTCAAGGAGCACGAATGAGCACTCAAGCCCTGGCCTTTGTGGTGGTGGCGTCGGTGGCTCTCGGCTATTCCTCTTACCGCTTAAAAATCCTTACTGACATGATGCGACAGCATCAAGGCAGTGATCCGCGCATGAACGACTGGAGCGCCAGGATTTTCACGACCATCATCAACGTCTTTGGTCAAAAGGCGGTGCTCAAGAAACGCACGGCAGGCATCATGCATGCGATTATTTTCTGGGGCTTTTTGATCATCACGGTCGGCACTTTGGAGCAGTTTGCCACCACCCTTTACCCGCCTGCCAACTTTCAATTCATCGGTCACGCTGCTTACTCCCTCCTAGTGCTGGTGCAAGACGTGATGACGCTTGGCGTGTTATTGGCGGTGGGCTATGCTTTTTACCGCAGGCTAGTGATCAGGCCTGAGGGCTTGGGAAAATCGCATGACGCCTTGATCATTCTGACCCTCACGGGATCGTTGATGATCTCGATTTTATTGATGAATGGTTTCCACCTCTTAGGCGAACACCCTTGGTACCAGGCAGCGATGCCGATTTCAAACGGGGTGAGTCAACTCTTAGGCTGGCTGCGCCTGTCTGATCTCCAGAACACGGACGCTGGTATTTTCTTCAAATGGATCCACATGCTGATTGTGCTGGGCTTTGGCGCTTACATTCCAAGCTCCAAGCATCTACACGTGCTTGCGGCAGGACCCAACACGTTTTTTCGCACCTTACCGCGCGCCAAGGGCATGAAACCGATCTCGTTTGATGACCCGAAGGTCACCCAGTACGGCGCAGGCAAGGTCAGTGATTTAAGCTGGAAGGCTGCACTCGACTATTACTCTTGCACCGAGTGTGGCAGGTGTCAGGATCTTTGCCCGGCTTACAACACCCAAAAGCCGCTGTCGCCGAAGATGCTGATCATTGACTTAAAAAACAACCTTTATCGCAACAAAAGTGCGCTGCTTGCGGGTCAGTACGACAAGATCACCCCGATTATTGATGAGCACGTCACCGAAGAGGTGATTTGGGCTTGCACCTCTTGTCGCGCTTGTGAAATTGCTTGCCCGGTGTTTATTGAGCACACGGATAAGATCTACGACATTCGCCGTAACCTCGTCATGATGGAGTCGCGTTTCCCGAGCGAAGTGCAGTCGGTTTTCACCAACATGGAAAACAACGGCTCGCCTTGGGCTTTTAGTCCAGCCGATCGCGCGGGCTGGGCTGAAGGCCTGGAAATTCCGGTGATGGCCGCAAGCCCCCCCAGCGTGGAAGTCTTGCTTTGGGTGGGTTGTGCCGGTTCCTATGACGATCGCAACAAAAAGGTCCTCAAAGCGTTTGCCAGTCTCTTGAAAAAAGCTGGCGTCAAGTTTGCTATTTTAGGCACGGAAGAGCAGTGCACCGGCGACCCGGCAAGACGCATCGGCAACGAGTACTTGTATCAGACGCTTGCCAAAGCAAACATTGAGACTCTCAATCGCTATGCGGTCAAGAAGATTGTCACGGCTTGTCCCCATTGTTTTAATACGCTTAAGAACGAGTATAAAGATTTTGGTGGCCATTACGAAGTACACCATCACTCGCAGTTCATTGCCCAATTGATTGCCTCAGGCAAGATCAAGCCGACGAAGACCCTGGATGAAACCATCACCTTCCACGACAGCTGTTACTTAGGCCGCTGGAATCAGGTCTACGACGAGCCACGCGCAGTACTCAAAGCGTTGCCCTCGAGCACCCACACCGAAATGGCCAGTAACCACGACGACAGCATGTGTTGCGGGGCAGGCGGCGGTCGCATGTGGATGGAAGAGAAAACCGGTAAGCGCATTAACATCGCTCGCACCGAACAGGCTCTGGC
>JAYTHP010000106.1:0-13886 GCA_043732485.1 Oligoflexia bacterium | reverse complement strand
CCCAAGAGACTTGAGAAAACAGGCTCAAAGCTGACTCGTGGCTGGAGGGGGTTCGATGAAGGCGACTTGCCCAGCCTTTCCCCAGTTTTTAGTGAACTTCGGCGCAGGGTCGCTTAAAAAGCGACTGAAGTCGTTTCTCTCAGTGCCTTGCTCTTGCTTTTCCGTCCTTGGCCTTCCCTCGTCCTTCCGACACGCCTCTTCTTCCCGCAAACGGCCGCCTGCTTTGGCCGTGGACGGTCTGTTTGCCCAAAAATCCAACCGCCCCTCGTCAACCCATTTCGCCCCAACGGCATGCAAGCCCGCAAACCCGTTCGCTTTGAGTGGGGGCTAAGCCCGCGCAAGCCAAAATAGTGTTTGACGGATCTTCTGGCTGGCGCTATGATCTCAAGATTCATCATGCGAATACATCTACATGAAATCACTGATCTTGAGAAAAATCTTAACTTTAATGAATCAGACCCCTGGTTACTTAAGGCCGTGACGTCAGTTGATGAAAAGATTAGCTTTTCGCAGGAAGAAAGTTCTAACAAAGGGAAAGACAAATTGCAGGGGCTTGACAGCACTGGGCCGAGCAAGAGCGATTTAGGAAAACAAGAAGCGAGAAAAATCACCACTCAAGTCTCCTTGAGAAAAGTAGACGAAGTGGTGGTGATCAGCGGGCAGATTGAGACTTACGTTGATCTTTTATGCAGCCGTTGCGCTGCGCAGTTTTCCTTCTATTGTCGACCCAACTTTTCAGGTCTGTTTTGCAAAGACCCTGTGATGGCAGGCGTTGCTCATCTTTCTCACCAAAAGACCCATCTAAAATCAGGCGCAACAACAACCACAGCTCGTCCACAAGGACAAAACTCAGGCTTTGCCAGACATGCCCACAATTTTGAAGAAGATGAAGCAGTGACCTCGGGAAAAGATTTGGATATTACCTATCTTTCTCATGATTACATTGAGTTAACTGATGTGATCACCGAGCAATTGCAGCTGCAGGTCCCGTTCCAGCCGCTGTGTCGTGACGACTGTAAGGGGATGTGCTCGCATTGCGGCGCAGACTTGAATCAAGGCCGGTGTGCTTGCTCAAAGATTAAGGCCCATCAGGCTTTTTCCGTGTTAAGCGACCTTAAGTTAAGCTAAACAAGTTAAGCTACAAGCTAGCAAAATAGTTAGACCTAAAAAACTGAGAAAAAGGAGTAGAAAGAACCATGGCCGTACCGAAAAAGAAAGTTTCAAAAAGCCGCAGAAACATGAGGCGCTTTGCCAGCGGAAACCAGATGGAGAAGGTTACCTTAATTCACTGTCCTTCTTGCAATGAGCCGACCCGACCGCACCGCGTGTGTCAGTGTGGCTTTTATAAGAGCCGCGAAGTGGTTGCTCAATCGCTTCGAGCCCAGAGCTAAACCAGTGTTACCGCTCTCCTCTTGAGTTCAGTGGCGATGACTTCTTCAACCCAAGCTTTTGCAGCACGAATCATTGGAACCGGCTCTAGTTTTCCGGCGAAGATTTTATCGAACCATGAGTTGGCTTCCTCGATTCAATCGTCCGACGAGTGGATTAGGGAAAGAACCGGTATTGCGCAACGTCGCATCAGTGACCCTGACAACTTAGCGGAACGAAACTCGTCGCTCGCCTTGCTGGCCGCAACGGCTGCCTTAGAAATGGCGGGAAAAACGGCGCAAGACATCGACCAGATCGTTTACGCGACTTGCACTCCTGACACCCCGATTCCGTCCAGCGCTTGCTGGTTACAAAGCAAACTGAACGCCAGTCGTGCCTGGGCAGTCGATTTGAATGCCGCTTGTTCTGGTTTTGTCTACGGCTTGAGCGTGGCAGACGCTTTTATTCGCTCAGGCAGCGTTAAAACTTCTTTAGTCGTAGGGGCGGACATTTTAAGTTCCATTACCAATTGGTCTGATCGCTCTTCTTGCATTCTTTTTGGAGACGGCGCAGGAGCTGCGGTTTTAGAGCAGGTGAGCGCGAGCTCGCAGCGTCAAATCCTAGCGTGTCACTTACAGTCCGACGGCCATCTTTGGGACTTATTTCATGTCACAGCCGGGGGCTCAAACCAGGCGGTGACACCGGAAATTCTTGAAAACCAAACTCATAAGATGCAGATGAAGGGCAAGGAGATTTTCAAAATCGCGGTTAAGACGCTTGCGGACGCCGCAACGCTTACCCTGGAAAAAGCCGGCCTGAGCGTGCAAGACGTGGACTGGATTATTCCCCACCAGGCGAACTTAAGAATTATTGAAGCAGTGGCCAAGCGATTACAAATCTCAATGGATAAAATCGTTGTTAATATCACCAACTATGGCAATACTTCCTCAGCCACTGTTCCAACCGCCTTGGATGAGGCCGTTAGGGATCAAAGAATCCAGCCTGGTCATTTGGTGCTTTTGGATGTTTTTGGCGCTGGGTTAACGAGCGGGACCGTGCTGTTTCGCTGGTAAGCAGACAATGAAACCAGAAAATGAAAATATTTGAAAGCAGGTTTGCTGCAGCTTAGGCTCATCGTCTGCTCTTTCTCAGATTGTGTTTTTTGACCTGTGGTTTTGAGCAAGAAGAAGAAAAAAAGACCCACTTTGCTTCGTTCGTGCTTAGACCCCGGGGGGCTGAGCTCCACTTTGCTAGCTCGTTTTTAAGAGGATAATCTAAATGAAGTTTTTTGCAGCTTTTCCAGGACAAGGATCCCAGAGCGTTGGCATGGGAAAAGAGCTTTTTGAGAATTTTAAAATCGTACGCGAGCTCTTTGAAGAAGGCTCAGAGGCCACGCAGTGTGATTTGAAAACATTGTGCTTCGAGGGCCCGGAAAAAGACCTGCAAATGACGTCTAACACCCAACCTTGCTTACTGCTGAGCTCGCTTGCTGCGTTTCGAGTTTGCGAAAAAGAGTTTGGCTTTCGTCCCGACGGGGTAGCCGGCCACTCGCTCGGAGAATACACGGCTTTAGTCGCAGCGGGAAGTTTGCGCTTTGACGACGCGATGCGCTGGGTGCGATTCCGCGGCGAGGTGATGCAAGAAGCTGCACCCGCAGGCGAAGGCGCCATGAGTGCGGTTTTGGGATTAAGCGACTTACAGATCAATGAGCTGTGTCAGCAGGCGACCACAAGCGCCCAACAACAACGGCAAAAAAATCCCGCCCACCCGCCACTCTCGATTCCGGCTTTGGTGGAACCGGCTAATTTTAACGCTCCTGGACAGGTGGTCATTTCAGGCTCGGCGGATGCCGTGGCGCTTGCTCACGACTTGCTGCAAACTGACGCAAGATGGAAAGGCGGCAAGGCGATTGCGCTTGCTGTCAGTGCCCCGTTTCATTGTGCGCTAATGAGTGAGGCGCGCGCCCAGATGGCCAAGCGGTTTGCCGCAGCCCAGCCAGAATCCCAGCCCAAAACTCCTTTATTTCCTTACATCCCTAATCGTACCGGAAGACCGAGCCAGGATCGTGGCCTCGTCTTTCAATTGCTCATCGAGCAGATGGACCACCCGGTCTTGTGGACCGCCTCAATGCAAGCCATGCTAGCCCAAGGGTGCACCGATTTCGTGGAATTTGGTCCTGGCAAGGTCTTGCAGGGTTTACTCAAAAGAATTGCCCCTTCCAAGGAACTCACACCTCGGTTGCATAGCATGGCAGGGGTGGCGGATTTGAAAAAACTTGAGCTTTTGAGCTCAGGAGGGTTGACCGTTGCTCCCCCCGATCTGCTGGGCGGCGAGAGTCAGACCGGAAGCGATCGGCGACGGCGCCCGCTTGCTTGAGTACCTAAAACACAAAAAAAAGACCACCCCAAACCCCAGTCCAACTGGCCAACCCATAGCCCAAGGGAAGAAAAAAGCATGAACACGTCACTTCACGACGCCCCCCCGACCCCCACCGTCAAAGACACTAGCCGTGAGAATGCCCTGGTTACCGGAGCGTCCCGAGGCATTGGCGCAAGCATCGCCAAGCGCTTAGCGCGGGACGGCTTTCACGTGGTGCTGAATTACAGTCATCAAACCGCCAAGGCGCAAGAAGTGCTCGATCAGATTCTGAAAGCGGGAGGCAGTGGCGAATTGAGCCAGTTTGATGTGGCTCACCCTGAGGAAGTCGATGAAAAAATCGATCAACTGCAAAAAAGACTTGGCCCGCTTGCAATTTTAGTGAATAATGCTGGAATTTCCATCGACTCTTTGCTCGTTCGCCTCAAAAATAGTGATCTTGATCGGCTCCTGGCGATTAATCTCAAGGGGGCGATTCACTGTACCCGTGCCGTCAGTAAGGTGATGATGCGGCAAAAAAAAGGCAGCATCATTCAGCTGTCGTCCGTGGTGGGCGAGATGGGCAACGCCGGACAAAGTGCTTACGCGGCGACGAAGGCAGGCCTGGTAGGCTTTAGTAAAAGCATTGCTCGCGAGTTGGGAAGTCGTCAAATTCGGGTGAATGTGGTCAGCCCTGGTTACATTCAAACAGAAATGACGGAATCCTTGACGGAAAAGCAAAAAGAGGTAATTCTACGGTCTGTTTCGCTGGAAAAATTTGGAACAACCGAAGATGTTGCTTCATTAGTTGCCTTCCTCGCCTCTCCGGCCAGCCAGTATATCACAGGCCAAGTGATCGGAGTGAACGGTGGAATGTACATGTAACCCTGGTTTAGGGAAAAAGGAGATCGAGAAATGTCGAATGCGGTAGAAGAGAAGGTAAAGAGTATTATTTGTGATCAATTAGCTGTCGAAAGCGAAAAGGTCATTCCTGCGGCCTCGTTTATCGATGACCTAGGTGCTGACAGCCTCGACATTGTCGAATTAGTCATGACGTTTGAGGAAGAATTTAACCTCGAAATCCCCGACGAAGACGCCGAGCGAATGCGAACGGTGGGAGATGTGATGACCTATATCACTTCCAAGGCCGCGCAATAACTTTTTGCCTGTGGGCAGTGGTAGAACACCCTCGGCAAGAATCTAGATCCCACGAAACAGAGCACACACCCCGATCAGGGGGGTTGCGGGAGTGAGCTGGCGTCAGACGCCTTGCGGTTTTTTTCGCTCTCACAGCGGTCCCTTGCGTGCTTTTTTTGTAAGGCTGTGGTCTCAGGCTTAAAACCTCCGAAGAAAGTGCACCCTTGACAGCGGCGTGAGATCAGCTAAAAAAGAGGGGTGACACGGGAGGGTCCAAGGGAGAGCCTAGAAAAAAAACGACCCGAGAGCGCGACTGAGCGCACGGCCTCTGCCGTTCCTTCGTCGTCCCCGCTATCGTAGCTTCTATCATCTCTCGGGTCGACCGGATAGTTTTTCTGAGAGAAGCGGTCGCGCATGACTCATTAGAGATGCCGCAAAAGAGCGCTACAAAACGAGTCAGTAGATCTAAGCTGGAGAAAAAAAATATGTTGAAACGACGCGTCGTGGTTACCGGAGCAGGCGTCATCAGTCCCTTGGGATTGACGGTCGCTGACACATGGAAAAAGGCACTCGCCGGGGAATCAGGCATTGGATTGACCCAAAGCTTTGACACCCAGGGTTGTCCTGTCTTGATCAGTGGCGAGGTCAAAGACTTTGACGTCACCTCCGCCGTCGGGCCTTTTCATCCTGCGCCAGAGCTGGTGGTGCAGCAGGCGGCCAACAGTAAAGAGGCGCGTAAGGTCGGTAAGTTCGTGCACTTTGCGCTACGGGCGGGCCTGGAAGCCTACGGGCACTCAGGCTTGGATCGCGCTCGCAGCGAGCTGGACGCCACTCGCATGGGCGTCAACATTGGTGTGGGGATGGGGGGATTGCCTGAGATTGAAGCCGTGCACCGGGATTACCTGGCGAAAGGCTACAAGCGGGTCACGCCCTTTTTCATCCCACAGGTGATCCCTAACATGGCGGCCGGACAACTGAGTGTTTTGCTCAACTTAAAAGGCCCCAATCTCTGTAACACCACCGCGTGCACCTCGAGTGCTCACAGCATCGGTGAGTCTTTTCGTCAGATTCAAAACGGAACGGTCGACGTGATGTTTGCCGGTGGTGCAGAGTCGGTGATTTGCCAGTTAGGCATTGCTGGGTTTGCCGCTATGCGGGCGCTTTCCACCCGTAACGACCGGCCACAAGCGGCGTCCCGCCCCTTTGATCAAGACCGTGATGGTTTTGTGATGGGCGAGGGGGCTGCGGTCTTGGTGTTAGAGGAGTTATCGTGTGCGCAAAAACGGGGGGCTACGATCTGGGGAGAAATTTTAGGCTACGGTCTCTCAGGCGATGCCCATCACATGACGTCCCCTGCCCCGTTTGGGGAAGGTGGCAGACGGGCAATGGCCGCGGCGCTGGCCGATGCCGGTTTGAATCCTGAGGAAATTGGTTACATCAATGCCCATGGTACATCCACTCCGGTGGGCGATACGGAGGAAGCGCAAGCCATTGCTAGACTTTTTCCCCGGGCAGCGGACCACTTGCACATTAGCTCGACGAAATCGATGACTGGCCACCTACTGGGTGCGGCAGGAGCGCTGGAGGCTTTGTTTTCTCTGCTCGCTATCCGCGATCATTGCATCCCCCCGACCATTAACCTCGATCAGCTGGACCCGCAGTGTGCGCAGCTGGGTTTGAATTTTACACCCCAGCGCTGTGTTGAGAAGAAACTGCGTTACGCGCTCTCCAATAGCTTCGGCTTTGGTGGTACCAACGCCAGCCTGGTGTTAGGGCAATACCTGGAGTCGGCCTCCGCGCGCGATGGGCAAACAGCGCGGTGAGCAGCGACACTCTTCCTGCCGCTGCCGCTGCAGGGTTGTTAGCCATTGCGGCTGATCACGCCGGGGAAGATTTAAAACAGGCGCTTTTGATCGCCCTGCCGGAGTTACCGTGGGTGACACTGCCTGCTCCGTCGTCGGATTACCCCTTGATTGCGCTGGATTTGGCAAAATGGCTCACCTCACAAAACCATGCCAGAGGGATTCTGATTTGTGGCTCGGGTGTGGGGATGTGCATTGCTGCTAACAAGGTGCCAGGGGTGCGGGCGGTGGCAGCTCATCACCCTTGGATTGCCGAGCTTGCTGTGTCACACAATCAGGCGCAGATTCTTTGTTTAGGGGCACGAATCACGGCGCCCGCCTACGCTCTGGAAATAGTGCGGGCTTTTTTGCGGGCGCAACCCAGCACCGAGGCCCGGCACCAGCGACGAATTGAGCAACTCAGACAATGGGAGGTCCCTCATGCACCTTAAAAACGATCCTCAGAACTTTAAAAATGATCTTCTGAGTCAGAATCCCTTGAGCCATGATCCGGAACTGGCCCAGATGCTGGAAGCTGAAACCTGCAGGCAGCAAGACGGCATTGAGCTGATTGCCTCAGAAAATTACGCCAGCCCCGCGGTGCGTGCGGCCCAGGGCTCTTTTTTAACCAACAAGTACGCCGAGGGCTACCCCGGGAAACGCTATTATGGCGGCTGTGAGTTTGTCGATCAAGTCGAGAACTTGGCGATTGCCCGCGCCTGCCAGTTGTTTGGCAGTGAATCTGCCAACGTGCAGCCGCACTCGGGCTCGGGCGCTAACATGGCAGTCTATTCGCTGGTCCTTAAGCCCGGCGATGCTCTTTTAGGGATGAGCTTAGCCGCGGGTGGGCATCTCACGCACGGGAGTGCGGTTAATTTTAGTGGCCGACTCTACCGGCCTTTGAGCTATCACCTGCACCCGGAGACCCATCGCTTAGATTTTGACCAAATCAGGGAGCAAGTCAGGCGGGATCGCCCGCAGCTGCTGGTGGCAGGGGCCAGCGCCTATCCGCGCCTGATTGATTTTGCCAGCTTTGGAGCGATCGCCAAGGAGTTTGGCATTCCTCTGCTGGCTGATGTGGCGCACATTGCAGGCTTAATTGCCGTAGGCCTGCATCCCTCACCGCTACCGCATGCCAATTTTGTGACTTCCACCACCCATAAGACCTTGCGGGGTCCGCGCGGGGGTCTCATTTTATGTGGTGAGGCTGACTTGAAAAAAATCAATTCCATGATTTTTCCGGGCCTACAAGGTGGACCGCTGATGCACGTGATTGCCGGGAAAGCGGTGGCTTTTGGGGAGGCGCTCAAGCCGGAGTTTACCACTTATCAAAAAGCAGTGTTAAGCAACGCCCAAATCTTGGCAACGAAGCTGTTGGAAAAGGGCTTTACGCTTGTGACCGGTGGCACGGAAAACCATCTGCTGCTCATCGATTTAACCGGCTTTGCTGACGGCGACATCTCAGGTAAGCAAGCGGATTTATGGCTGGATCAAGCCGGGATTACGGTGAACAAGAACGCGGTGCCAGGAGAAAAGCGCAGTTTTTTTGTCACCAGCGGCATTCGGCTGGGCACGCCGGCTGTGACCACGCGGGGCTTTCGGGCGGCTGAGATGCAGCTGATTGCGCAGTGGATTGACCAGGCGCTGCGCTCGCGCGGGGATGCAAAAACGCTGGCAAACATTCGAGAAGCGGTAATAGAGCTATGCAAAAGTTTCCCACTCAGCTAAGAGTAGTCAGACTGTGAATTTTCGTCATCAATCGCGAGCCATTGCCCTGCAAATCCTTTACCTTTGGGATCTCAAAGTCCAAGGTGAGCCCAAAGAAGCGCAAAAGAGTGCGCTGAGTGTGCGCGACCTGCAGCAGCATTTTGAGCACTTTCAAGTGGCAACCGACCTGCAGGAGTTTGCCCAGCACTTAGTGCTCGGGACCCTACGGATGTTTGAAGCGCTGGACCTGAGGCTAGGGCCGCACACCAGAAATTGGCGAGTTTCTCGCTTAAGCTCGATTGATCGCAGTATTTTACGGCTTGCGGCCTTCGAGATGCTCGACGCCCCAGTCCTACCGCCTGCTATCATTATTAGTGAAGCTATTGGATTAGCTAAAGAATTTGGCACCGCTGAGACCCCTGCTTTTATCAATGGAATTTTAGACAGCTTAAGTGCACAATTAAAGAATGACCCGATCTGATCCACCTTCTGCCGCTGCTCATGAAACTTCCGCCACTTCCCTACCCCAAGCGGATCCAGCACTCCCGCAAGATCCGCTTAGGGCTTTATTTGAGTCCGAGCTAGAAGGGCTGATTGTGGGTCTTTACGAGAACGAGACGCCGCCGCGGGGGTTGCTAGGGAGATTAGACTGGGCCTTTAAGGGGCTTTTTTCGCTCGCCTTGCAAAAAAAAACCCTTTCAGGGGCCTTAGGTCAGTGCACCTATTTCCCGCTGAAACGACTCCACCATCCCACCAGCCTGGTGCATTTTTTATTAGTGGGTCTTGGCGATAATGGCTTGCCGGGCGCGCGTCCCCCGGTGGCCTTAAAACAACTGCCGCTCTTGCGCCAGAATCTGAAAACCTTAGGTTTAGTCAAACTGGGAATCTCGCGCACTGATTTTGGTTGGACGGCAGACGAACGGCTTGAGAAAAAACACTTCAACGGGGTACCAGTATGGATTCTTACTTAAAAGCTCACAATTTACTTGCCACCACACAGAGTTTAGAGCCGTTTGTGCCGGAATCACAACAAAACGCGCTTTACGCCTTAGAGCTGCTCTCAAGCCTGCAACCCCTGACGGCTGCCCACCTGCAAGCCAGTGAGTCAAAACCCACTGCACACGAGGCGTTGGCGGCGGGGGTAGCAGCTGATGACACTCACACCGTCGATGCAACCAAGCCTGCGCTAACGCTCACCCGCAAAGGGTCTTTGCCAGCGCATTCAATCCCGCCTCAAGGCTTGGAAAAGATCGCGGCCAAATCTCCAACGACCCCTCGTCCGCTTGCGCCTAAGTTTCGTCAAGCCTCCCGGTTGCAATTTACCGCCATTATTAAAGCCAAGCCGGAAAACCGCAAGTCTGCTCAGCCTGAATTAAACCCCCTAGGAGAGCTTGCAAAGACTGATGCCCCCAACGACTGCGACGCTCCCAGCCAGCTCGTGTGCCACCGACCATGACTTTAGAACAATACATTATTACTTTACTGGAAACTCAGGCCAAAACGCTGACCCGACTAGCGGCATTGCTCGGTTCGCCGGCCTTCCTGGTGATTTTAGAGGAAAGCGGAGACCTGCAACCGGTTTTTTCGCTCGAAGAGGCCAAGGTGGATCTCAAGTGGTTTAGCTTTAAGCCCAAGGTCGTTTCGCAGGGATTTTCCGCGATTCCAGGGGCGATTCAAGTCTTGCACCTGCCGCCCACCCTTGAGTTTCACTTGTGGTGTTACCCCTTTTACCGCGCCTTGATTGAAAGCCCCTTGCCGCTCAAAGCCACCCTCTCCACCACGCCTCATCACCAGCAACGCCTGGTGGATTTAACCGTTCAGGCCGCACAAACCTGGGCCAACAACCTGCTGGCTCCGCTCCACCCCAACGCGACCATGCCGCTGACCGCACGCGAACAAGTCATGCAAGTGGCCTTTGCTCCCTGGTTGCGCTTTCGTACCCAGATGCTGAAGAAAATGGGACACCCTCCGATCAAGATGCTGGAGCCGTCGTAAGCACCACGTTTGCTGGTTCTCGGGAGGAGAGAGCTCTGGCAGGGTGCTCTGCTCAACTGAGCGCGGAGGCTTGCAAAAATTCACCTTCTCGCTTCAGAGAAAGTCATCGTTGGAAGGCATCTGCGCAAACAAACGAGGTCATGCAAAGGCTTTGGCATCACCGATCAGACCTAAAAAATGACATGACAGCGCGTTCCTGCAGCCACTTGCAATAGGTCGCGCACCTCTTCCCCGATCTCATTGCCTGTCAGATCTAACTCTTTTAAGTAGAGCGGATGTTGACGCTGATGCTCGCTGGTGAGCGCAACGGCTAAAGCAGCAGCCCCCTGATCGCTGATCTGATTGTAACGCAGCCCTAAGGTGCGCAATTGGCAATGGGGGTTGCCGAGCGCGGCCGCTAAGCGCTGAGCCCCCTCATCGCTGAGATCATTGCTACACAAACCCAAATGCTCAATCCGCTGATTCGCGCTCTCCAGTGCGACGGCAAAGGACTTAGCGCCCTCATCTCCCACCTCGTTTTCATCAAGATTGAGATTAAACCCTGAGCGTTGCCCCCCTGCCGTCGTCGCTGACACGGGCGCTGACAATGCCGCTGCTAAAGCCTTAGCGCCTGGCTCAGCAATTTGATTCCCACTTAAATCAAGCGACGCTAGCTTGGTAGAGCCGTGACGGAGCGCACTTGCCATGGCCTGCGCCCCCCGATCCCCAAGCCCATTGTTACTCAAAACCAAAGCCGACAGGCTACTTTCGCCGTGACTCAGCCCTACGGCTAGCTTCTCAGCCCCGGCACCATCGATCCCATTGCCGCTCAAATCAAGCTCACTGAGACGGTTATAGGGTTGGCCAAAAAAGCTGGCCGCCAAATCTGCCACGCCTTGCTCTCCCAGCTGATTAAAACTCACATCGAACACCCGCAAATGATTATGGGGCGAGCGCAAGACCTGCGCAAGCTCGTGCCCAGCTCCAGGCCAGCCCAGAACGTTCCCGCTCAGATTCAGGGTCTCGACGCGATTGTGCGGGTGAACGAGCGCCGCCACTAGCCGTTTGAGGGCAGCAAGCGTGTGGATGCGGTTGTAACTGACATCAAGCAAAGAGAATTGAGACAAGTGACCTAACTGGCTGTAATCCGAGGTGGCTGGGTACTGCGCTGTGGGTGGTTGCACAATTTTTAGCGCCTTAAAAGCCGCCGCATCAGGCTCTTCCATCAAGCGCACGAACCGCGACCACTGGGCTGCAGTTTCCAGTCGCAAATTGACCGCGCTGTAGAGATAGGAGCCCTTTGCCAGGATCAACTGATGCACGGTAAAGCCTGGCACCGCTTCAGGCGGATCGTTTCTGAGCCTTCGGCGACTCAAAAGGTGCGTGGAATCGGCAAAAGCACGATTCAACTCCCGGTCACCACACAAAAACAAACGCATCTGCTCGCGTTCGCTCAAAAAAAGTCTGATCATCCCCAAGGCCTCAGCCGGTAGCCCACCCAACGAGAGGGCGGACGCTGCGTCAGCAGGCACGGTGAGTTGCGGACTTGCTACCTCGGGCCCGTGCGTTTGCTCGTCGCTGCTCACCAGGTGCTCCCCCCCCCCCCAGCACAGCACACTCCAGGGCGCACCAACCAGCAGGAAAGAAAAAAGGCAGCTCCAGAAAAAATGGGAAAAAAATAAACGTGGCCATCTCAGCAGAATCATCAATTTCACACCCCCCCCTTCTATGCTAGCATGGGTCACGGTGGATGAGAACGAGCAAGTGGGAGAAAAATAAAGCGTCAAAAAACCCGCACACCCTACTTGGGACTACCGCTCCGCTGACGCTTGCACGGGCTGAGAGTCTTTCAAATCCATCCAATTACTGCCAAAACTGACATTCACCTTCAGCGGCACCGATAACTTCATGGCGCCTTCCATCGCCTGCGTCACTGACTTTTCTACTTGCACTTGCTCGGCGAGCGGACAATCGATCAGCACTTCGTCATGAATTTGGAGAATCAGCTTGGCCTGCAGTTTTTCTCGCCTGAGGGTTTCATCCAAGGCAATCATCGCCATTTTCATCAAATCGGCTGCTGAGCCTTGAATCGGGGAATTCATCGCCATCCGCTCAGCGTGCGACCTTAAAGCGGCATGCGAGGAGCTGATCTCCGGCAAAGGACGCTTACGCCCCATCACCGTCTGGACGAAACCTTGGGCGCGCGCCAAACGCACTTGCCCCTCTAAATAGGCTTTCACCCCACTATAGCGCTCAAAATAACGATCAATCACACCTTGGGCGTCGGCGCGACTCAAACTGAGCTCCTGGGACAAGCCGTAAGCGGTTTTCCCGTACATCAGCCCGAAATTCACCGCCTTTGCCACACTGCGCTGCTCCTCACTCACGCTCGCCAACTTGACCGCAAAAATGTCACTTGCCGTGCGAGCATGCACGTCCTCATCCGCCCAAAAAGCCTTCAACAACTCTTGATCTTGACTGAGATGCGCCAGCAAGCGCAACTCGATTTGTGAGTAATCGGCGTCCACCCAGAGACAACCGGGTGAGGGAATAAAAGCGCGCCTGATTTTCATCCCGCGCTGCGAGCGAATGGGGATATTTTGTAAGTTCGGCTCAGAACTCGATAACCGACCGGTAATCGTCCCGGTTTGATGAAAACTAGCGTGCACCTTGTGGGAAACCGGATCCATGAGCAGCGGGATGGGATCAATGTAGGTCCCCTTGAGTTTGGCAATCTCTCGGTACTCAAGCAGAAGCCGTGGCACGGGATGTAAAGGCGCCAGTTTCTCTAAAACATCCGCATCGGTTGAGAACCCCGTTTTCGTTTTACCCTGCGGCGGCAACTTCAGCTTCTCAAAGAGGAGGACCTGCAACTGCTTAGGCGAGTTCAAATTCACGCCCTCACCGACCAGCTCCACCACTTGCGCCTCCAGTGCCGCTAAGTCTTGGGCAAACTCGCGCGATAACTCTGCCATCCAAGCCACGTCAACGCTAATGCCTTGCGCTTCCATTCGCGCCAAAACATCCACCAGCGGCAGATCGACAGTTTGAAAAAGCGCCATCAGCCCGCAAGCCTGCAATTTTGGCTCTATATCCTGCCACAAGCGAAAAGCCACCCAGGCATCCTCAGCCGCATAGCGCGTGGCAAGCGGCAAAGGGATCGTAGCGAAACTGACTTGCGCTTTGCCACGCCCGCAGACCTTTTCATAGGTCAAGACATCATACTGGAGGTATTTCTCAGCCAACACCGCAAGATTATGGCGACCACTGGCATCAAGCACGTAACTGGCCACCATCGTGTCAGCCAGCAAGCCTTGGGGATGAATGCCGTGCGCCTGCAGCACGCTCCAATCGTATTTCAGGTTTTGGCCAATTTTTTTAAATTGTGGATCCTCTAAAAAAACCTTGAGCTTGGCTAACACTTCAGCTGCGGCCAACTGATCCTGCGCCACTGGGCCCTCTAGGATCAACGCCTGCTGCAGGCTCTGCTGTCGATCGCCGCCA
>JAYTHP010000105.1:0-34270 GCA_043732485.1 Oligoflexia bacterium | reverse complement strand
AGAAGGAGAAGGAGAAGGAGAAGGAAAATAACGCTCCCCTAACCCCACGGGGCCTGCATTCGTCCTCTGCTTGCTGCTTAACAGCGGCGAATAGGACTCAGGCAGCCTAAAATAGGCAAAAAGTGCATTCAAACCACAAATCGTCCCGGCAATCAACCCGGGCAACGCCAAACTCCAGGTCGCAGCAATCCCACCCAAGGGTGGGCCGAGCGTGAACCCCAAACCAAACGCCGCGCCAATCAGCCCCATGCCTTTAGCCCGGTCAGCCGGGGTGGTTATATCCGCAATGTAAGCTTGCGCAGTGGAAATGTTCGCCGCACAAATCCCCCCTAAAGCCCTTGACGCCAAGAGCCAGGAATAACTAGGCGCTAAACCAAAAATAAAATAGGAGACCGTCGAGCCTACCAGCGACAACAAGATCACCGGTCTGCGACCGATGCGATCCGACAGCTTGCCCCACAAAGGCGAGAAAAAGAACTGCATCAGGGAATAGATACTCCCTAAAATCGGCAGCTCTAAACCCGTGGCACCATAATGCCGACCATAAGTGCTAATCAAAGGGATGACCATCCCAAACCCAATCAAATCGATGAACACCGTCAAAAAAATGATCGCAAGCGAGGCCTTAGGCGGCGAAGCGGGCCGTACAGCAGACAAGCTGGGTGGCAAGGGTGATTGAGGGGGATTTTCTAAGTTACTCATCGGGTCGATTCACCGTTTCTACTCCAGTCCGCTTGATCTTGATGCAACCCATCATCAGGCCCACCCCGTCCACTCCCCGCAAAAGCCACTTTCACCGCTGGTTCACGTACGCGCCTAGAGCGCAAGCAGCGCTTCATCTCACGCAACCCTACTTACTCCGCGTAGGTTTACTCGTAGGTTTAACGGGAAGCCTCTTGAAAGGAGAGCCTGTGGGCTGTTTCATGAGGCGCAAACCCCGTCCGCCCAAACGACCGCACAGCCCGGCTCTCAGCTCAGGGTTTTCTTAACGTTCTCTCTGCGTTTTCTTGGCGCTCCCTGCTAAGGTCGCTCGCTTGAGGCGGCCCGCCTGAAGTCGCCAAAAAACAGCTTGAACCTCTCGCTTACTCCGCTGATTCTAGCGGGCCCGCTCGTAAAACCGAATGGCTCGAGCTTGAGGCGCTCTCTTGCGCCACCCCTTGAGCATACGGTTGCGCCGCGGCGGCGGCTTTGGCTTCGATCCAAAGCTCACAAAAACTGCGGTAACGGTCAGCAATTTGACGCACCGCCTCTTCTCGTGAGTGCAACCCAGCCTTAAAGCCCTTCAGTGGCTCCCAAAAAACAGTTCTTCCTACCGCAAAACCAATTAAACCTGGCACTTTTGCTGCCGTTTCCAGCCAGACTTTGACTTTTTCGGCGTTCTCACCGCGACCCAATACAATCACGCCTACCTGCCCGCGGCCTTGCGCCCGAGCTTGCTGAGCAACCTTCAAGGACTCGGCGGTGGTTTCAATCCCCTCAAGCTTCCACACGTCAGGCTCAATTTCAAACTCTTGTAACTGTTTCATCGCCTGCACCATCAAAACCGGTCGCAGTTCGCGGTCATAACGACCGACATCGTAACTCATAGAAATCAGCTGCTCAGGCGTGGCAGGCACCAAGAGCTCAAACATGAACTTACGGCCGTGCTGATGGCAATAATCCGACAAAACCTTCAGACGCTCAGCCTGCCGCTGATTCTCCACCACATCCCCTTGCGGATTATAGCGCACCAAAACCTTGACGAACGTCGGGTTCACCTTCTCAATGTGTGCCGCAAACTCCTCGCCGTACTCAAAATCAAACTCGTCTTGCCCCGATTTCTCGGCAGGACAAGCGGTCATCAGCCCAAGCTTTTGCGCGTCTTGCAGGATCTCACTGCCAAACTGCTCGTCTACCAGAATACCGGCCTTCTCCGCCGACACACCTTCGGCAAGAGCGAGCTGAAAACCCTGAAAAATCAAACGCTTATACGCCTTAATTTCCTCACTTTCTGCAGGAGTAGGCGAGCGACCCTTGATCCCAAAAAGCTTTTCTTGGAAGGAGCCCCGATGATCAAAGGGCATCACAAACAGATCTTGCGTAAAGCCTAAGGAACCCCGCGCTAAACTGGCAGCTTGATAATGAGCGGACTGAGCAGAAGCAGACATGGAAAACTCCTCCAACGATGAAACCCAAGGTTAATTTGCCTCCTTTTTCCTGCTTTCCCTTACTTACTTCAACCTTGCCTAAAGGTTTAAGGAGGTGTGCCCCACCCCCCAAGGGTAGGTTTTTTTTGCTGGGCTTGAAGCGAAAAACTGAGACCAAAAGTAGTCAAACTATAAATTTTGGTTTAGATTGCGTCAAATGAAAACGATCACACCCCCCTCAGGTTTTCGCGATTTTCTCCCCCAAGAAGCTCAAAAGCGTCAATTCTTGATGCAAACCATCGCCGAGGTCTACCAATCCTTCGGCTTTCAGCCGCTCGACACCCCGGCGATCGAACCGCTCAGCCTACTGATGGCGAAAAAAGCCCCCCAAACTCAGCAACAAGCCACTGCCGATGCTCCCTTAGGTGGCTCAGAAAACGAAAGCCTGATCTTCAAGGTCCTCAAAAGGGGAGAAAAACTCACCCAAGCCGCAAAAACACTTGAGCTTACTGACGCCACTAGCCCCAGAGAGATTGAAGACGCAGTTTCAGACCTGGGGTTGCGTTTTGATCTCACCTTACCTTTGTCGCGGGTGGTGGCCAATCATCGCCAGCAGCTGCACTTCCCCTGGAAGGTCTTTCACATCGGCCCCGTCTGGCGGGCCGAGCGTGCGCAAAAGGGCCGATTGCGTGAATTCATTCAATGCGACGTCGACCTGGTGGGCGCCCCAGGGATCGGAGCCGAGCTGGACGTCATCGTCACGGTTTTATCCGCCCTCCAAAAAGTCGGTGCCCCAGCCTTTGAATTACTGCTCAATGACCGGCGCATCTTAGAAGCGCTAGCCCGTAAGATCGGTTTTGCCGAGCCACAGCTCGGTGAATTCGCCGTCTTACTCGATAAAAAAGATAAAATGCCTGAAGCCGAATTGTGCGCAAGCCTTGAAACCCTCTTGGGAGCACCGCTGAGCGACCCCCATCGCGCGCTGGTGTTTGGAGCCCTCAGCCTACAGGCCTTAAAATCAGAGCTTTGCGCCGAGGCAACCTTGCCGCAACAGCAACCGCAGCCCGTCTCTTTGCCAGGAGTTGAATCGCCCTTAGCTCAAGCCTTTCGCGAACTTGAGCAACTGATCGGCAACTTAGGGGCGCTCAACGTCGCCGAGCTGCAGGTCACCTTTGATGCCTCACTGGTGCGCGGCATGGGCTATTACACCGGGATCGTCTTTGAACTCAGGCACCCCTCAGCCCTCACGTCGTTTGGCGGAGGCGGGCGCTATGATCAGCTGATGAGTCGATTTTCCAATGAAAAAATCCCAGCGTGTGGCTTTAGCATCGGCTTTGAGCGCTTGATGCTGCTGCTGGATGAAACCCGAGAAGGCTTTTCTCCTCCACCACCGCTTTTTTTACCCGTCTTGGACGAGTCACTCAGGACCCAAGTCGTCCAGCTGGGACTTGAACTTCGCGCAGCAGGACACCACATTTCGGTCTACCCGTCTGCCGCCAAACTCAAGCATCAGCTCAAATACGCCTCAGAGAGCGCCATCCACTGGATGATTCTCCTCGGTGGCGGTGACGACCACCACTATGGGCTTAAAAACTTTCGCACCGGCGAGCAACAGTCCTTGACCCTTCCCCAACTCAAGGCCGTACTTGCCGCAAGCGACCGCCCGCAGCAGAAGCCCGTAACTTGATCCCGGGCCTGCAACACCGCTCCGAAGTCACTCACGACGCAGGAACCGCCAGACTTGCCGCAAGTACCTGATGAAATTGCTCCAGTGATTGCCCTACCCACAGGGGCTTGAGCGCAGGCTGCTCAGGAAGCGGGGTGGCTAAATCCCGCGCGCTAAAATGCGTGCTAATGGCCACCGCGGGCAGCCCTGCACTCAGGGCTGCGGTCAAACCGGTCGGGGAATCCTCCACCGCCAAGCACTGCTCGGGCAATAACCCGAGTGCTTGCACCGCTTGACTGTAACCTGCCGGATGCGGCTTGGAAAAGGGGACATCGTCTCGGGTCACGAGCCGTTCAATGAAAGACTCCAGCTGAAAACGTTTTAAGGTCGCACCGACCGTCCTGCGACTGCCGTTGGTCACAATGTTGATGCTCACCCGGCGCGAGACCAAAAACTGGAAAAGCGGCTCGACCCCTGGATACAAGAAAAGCTCTCTGATGGCCGAGGAACCGTCCGCGATTGCTGCTCCGGCTGCTCCCCTCTTTTGCTGACGCAAAGGATGCAAGCGGGGTTGCAATTGGTCAGCAAATCCAATAGGTTCATCCTCGACCAAGACCCCATTAAAATCAAACAACACTGCTTGCAATTGCAACCAAGAAGGGAACATCATGATCTCTCTTAAGGATTTAGAAAAAAACGTCGCCCACGCTGACTCACCTCCTCAGAATAACTTAAACTCACTAAAAGTGCTAAAAATCTCGCAAGAAGCCACACTTCCTACCCGTGCTCACCCCGATGACGCCGGCTTAGATCTTTACGCGCTTGAAGACTGCCACCTCAAAAGTGGCGCAGGTACGGTGGTGCGCACCGGGGTGGCTATCGCCCTACCGACCGGGTTTGTGGCCTGGGTGGCCGACCGATCGTCGCTTGCCAAACGTGGCTTAAAAACCGCTGGGGGGGTGATTGATGCAGGCTATCGCGGCGAGATTCACATTATTTTCTGGAACCTCTCGCAAGAACCCTTGCACCTGAAAAAAGGTGAGCGCATCGCCCAACTCCTGATTTTTCCGATCGGCACGCCTAGCGTCCTTGCAGTCCAGGAGCTTGAAACCACCCAGCGCGGCCTTAAGGGGTTTGGAAGCACCGGAAAGTGAAGCTTTTTTCTCTCACCCTGCGCTCAAAAAACTGCGAACGAGAAAAGTCAGCGAAAAAAGAAAGCCTGAGTGTGCGCAAGTAGCAATCCGACGTGCATCATTGGCATTGCAATCACTTTTAGAATTTTTAGCAGCAGCAGCATTTTTCATCCCCTTTTTTTGCAGCCTTCAGATAACATCACTTCGAGAGTGTGTGAGCTGGGGCGTGTTCTTCGGAAGGAGAGCGCCGTGCCGGCGTCACTGCCATCAGCAACCCCCCCCATTCGTTGCCCACAGTCAGCCGCAAAAAATTGACAACTCATTCAAAAAAAATTCTTTATGAAACCTAACGCCACCAACACTGCTGCTGCTTACCCTCCCGCCTGGTCGCGTCCGCTTGGCGCAGCCCTTCAAGCCGCCTGTCAACCTCGTCTAGCAGGGCCCCAGACTGACGGACAAGCTTCAGTTTGCACAAAAGGACGAGACTGGCAAACACCCTTAGGGCATGAGCTTGCTGGGAATATTAACCCTTAAGATTTTTCATCTAAATCCGACAAAATGAGCACATGTTAAAAAAAAGTTCGATACCCAAGCTCTGGTTCTTTTTCTTTGCCCCCTCCTGCTACTTGCTTGCCGCAGAGCGTCCGGTCACACCCCTGAGCGCACTCACGGAGCGGTATCAATTCTTTCTCACCGAGATGAGAGTGCTTGCAGCCGCAGCGGATCAAGAATGCACCTTTGAAACAACGACACCAGAGCCGAATCCAGAATCGAACACGGAGAGCACTCAAAAAAAAGAGCAAGCACAGCAACAGCCTCCCCTTTTTGACACCGCTTCTGAGACCCCAGCAAGCTCGTCTTCTCCGCAGTCTGAAACGTTCTACCAGACGCAAGACCGTGGGAGCCTCTCCCGCGACAGCTCCCAGTGCTTGCGTCTCTTGCATCTCTTAGATCACAAGAAAGCGGAGACCCTCATCTTGCACACCAAGCTGCAGCAGGATCTGGCAGCCCCGCACACCCGCTTGCTCCTGCCTGCTCTCGCACTAGCACCCGTGAGCCTGGACGCAAAGTACCTGAATAAAATCAATAATTTAAAAGAGAAAGAGGCTTTACTTTTATCGCAATCCGAGCAACCTCCCTACGGCGATGAGGACGGCGATTCTGCGAAACTGTGGCAACTGAACGACCCGCTTTCTGCTGCTCAATTTTATCATAAGTACCAAAGCGACTTTGAGCAATACGGCATCCGCTTGCAGTTCACCGAGCAGTCCAAACACCCTCAAAAACTGCCTGAAACACTCATCGACCAGCTAGGCCGCCGACATCCGAAAATTTTATGGGAAAGCGACATGGAGCGCTGGCTGACCAGCCTCACGGGCCATCCCCACAAGGCCCATGTGCTCAGTGAGGCCTTTTACCGTCATCTCTACCCCCTCACCCACACCCACATTGAGCTCAATCAGTTCTTAATCTGGTTTTTGTTTCGTTATCATTACTACTTGAGCCACGAGCCGCAGTATTTGCGCTGGCGCATGGGATTGTATCAGGAATTAAGCCCGTTTTTTAACGGAGAAAAGTGGGAAGCACCGTTTGATGCCTTTTTAGCAGAGTTACAAGCAGCCTTTCAGCCGGTGGTGCACCCCCCCGCTCAGCCACAAGCAAATGCGCAAGAAACTCATGAAGAGCGCCATAAAGTGCTCATCATTACCGGCAGTTACGGTAGCGGTCATCAAAGCGCTGCCTCCACCATCAACCACTTGCTGCAAAAAGACCCTCAAGTGGTGACCCAGACCGTCAATGAATGCCTCGATCTGAGCGATCCGCTCTCCATTGCCACGGGCGGACTTTACCGCAGTTGCCAGACCTTCACCCATTTTACCTACCAAGAGGGCAACAAGCGCAAAGCCACCTTGATTAATATTTTAAACCTGAAGCTGGGGGAATACATCCCGAACACTCATTTTCAGGAACTAGCGGAAATCACTCAAAAAGCCGCCCCCCACCAATTGATCTCGACCATTCATCACATCGAGGGGGTGACCTCGCTTGCCTATTTCTTTCAGATCCCGCTCAACATTATCATCACCGATTATGAGTTTCCCCACTCACAGTGGTTCCACCTCAACCACTTAGATCCGGAGCTCGTGCACTATTCCATCCCCGCGGTTCATTCCAACTTCTTTCGCCCGCTGTTTGAGAAATACATCAGCCAACACTGGGATGCTAAGATCCCAGGCACCCGCACCCGGATGATCTGGGACAAGTTTTTTACCGCCCAGCAAGAAGAAATCTTTCACTCGGTCCTAGAATCCTTGGGAGTTTTCCATTACCTCCCGTTTCCCGTCGCACCCCAGATCCGACCGCCTGAAAATCAAGAGGAGATCCTCGCTAGTCGTAAGGCCTTGGGGCTTAGTCTTGATTTGAAGCGCAAGGTCCTAGCGCTGGCTTACGGCGGTGAGGCGTCAACCAACGAAATTACCCAGCTGATTGAGAAAATCCTGAAACTGCAGCCCAAGCTTGAGCATCCCGTTGAGCTTGCCATTCTCTCAGCCGGCAATGCGGAAGTGAAGCAACGGATTAGCCAGCTGCTCACCCGAGCCGGCATCCCGCTGACGGATCTCTCGCCTAAGCAAGGCCCTGGCACCTCACCGCCGATTACCGCCAAGATCCTCGATCGGCTTTCCTACCAGGAAGAGATGCCGCACCTTTACCGCGCTTCTGACCTCTTTATCTCCAAATCCGGAGGTGCCACCAGCAGTGAACTCATCGAATCGCAGGTCTATTTCATTCGCGGCTTTAAACTCTGGCCCTGGGAGATTGAAAACACCCAGCACCTGGAATCCCTGGGTCTTGCGATCCCAGAGAGTAGGCTCACTGATGCCAATCCCGAGCTCAAAACTGAAAAACAAGCGATTCGCGACTTTTTAGCCCGCTACGCCTTAAACGTGTCAGAAGCCAGCTTGCTTTACCAGATCACGGAAACCTTAAAACTGCCCAGACGGCTGCAAAAGAAGGTCTCCCACCCCCAGGTGATCGCAGCCACCCATGAAATGGAAACGTTGATGCGGCTGCACGCCTTAGATCCCAAGCTCGCCCACAAGCAAATCGCCCAGCTCAGCCACGCCAGCAAGAAGGAAAAAATCCTGGCCTACTTGGAGTCCTTCCAAACCAGACTCTCGGCCGCTGACCAGCGCTTTACCCTGAAGTTTCAGCAATTCCTCAAAATGACTGAGGTACTGTTGCCGGAGCTGCATTTACCGAATTATTTTCATCCCGCCCACTCACGCCCGCTCCCAAGCGCTCTTGGACTGAAAGCCCTGTTACCCGAGCTCACCCAAGCCACGCTCTTCCCGGATGAACCACCCGCACCCAATCGCATCCCCGTCTCGGTGCTAAGCCTCAGCGAACTCCCGTCCGCGCTTGCAGCTTGGCGCGACAAAGCGGGGGAGGAGGAGGCCGCTTGGATCGTGGTGCACGAGGATCATCATTTGACGAGCGTGTTGGGGGGTTATTCTGCAGCAGGGAGGCCGCAGCTGGTCTTATCCGATGCCCGCGGCGGCAGCGACGAAGCCCCCTGGCTGCGTGCGGTGATCAAGCAACTCGCACCCAGCACTGACGACACTAGCACTGACGACACTAGCACTGACGACGACGACGACAAAAACGAGACGATCGCAACTTCAAGCGCAGGCAGGCCAGCCCAGGATCTTTACGTCTTCCAAGCTCCCCGGACCACGGATCACGCCCATAGCTTCGTCGTGGCCCTGCACGACGTGATGGAGCAGCAAAAGGAAAGCCTCTTTCCGTTGCTGGACCACTGGAAACAGTATCACCCCGCGCAAGTGATCCCCTCGCAACAGCACCCGCTCCTCCACTATCTTAAAACCTATCCTGACGCCTGGATGAAAATCACCCCGAGCCTCTCGCAGCTCAAGGACAATCATCACGCTTGGCGGCAAATCGACCTCACCTCCACCGCAACCACCACTGAGACCCCTGCGTCTACCCGCGAAATCGCGTCCTCTCAGGTTATCCTCACCCTCCCTTCACCCTCGCCGCCCGCAACCCACCTACCCCCCTACTACTCCCCGGCCACCCTCCCATTCCTCGCTGGCGAGCCCGCAGAAAGGGCAGCGCAGCAGCAGCCAATCCTTCACCCCCTTCCCTATCTGACGAGTGAAGCCCTGAGTCCTGCTCCGCTTTCCGGAAATGAGCTGCCGACCTCCCGTGATGACGGCAGTGGGAGCGAAGCGGCGAGAAGCACAACGCCCTTGGAGGCCGCAGAGGGCCCAACCGCCTTACCGTTACCTGCGGGCGTTCAAAGTCACCTCGAGTCGGCTTGGATTTTAGGTCACCCCACTCATGTGAACTTCTACCCGGTGAAAAAAGCCTACCTCTCTTTAGGGCTACTCCTCAAGAAGCTGCTGCGCGACTCCCCTTAAAAGGAGTGACACGCTTTTTTCGCTCACCCTGGGGACCCCCTGTGTCAGGATAGTTGTCGCATTGCGGTCATCAAAAACAGGGGATCAATAGGAGCAAAAGGCGAGCAACTCTCAAGGTTCTAAATCGTCAAAATCAAACCCTATCAATGACTTGCGAATAAGAAAATGCAGCTATTTCGACCGTGTACGACTGGCTGCAAAAGCATGTCATCCTTAAACCAACGGACACAAAACAACAAATAAACTGGTCACCAGAAGAACAATTACGCGCAGTCAACGAAACCTGCTATTTAAAGGGCGAAGAGCTGAGTGTTTATCTCCGGAAAATAGGCCTCCACAACACCATGCTAGCAAACTGGCGTCAGGAAGTGCTTAAAGCCCTGAGCGGAGCTACGAATCAGCCCTCTTTGACCAAAGAAGGACCCACGTGATACTGTGATCCAGCATCTCGAGCAAGAGCTGAAGCGTAAAAACCGGTCCCTTACTGAAGCCTCAGCCTCGCTGGTTCTCCAAAAAAAAGACGAAGCCTTGCAGAGCGAGCAGCCATCCTATGAACGGCGTCACCACCGCCTGCTCCACAAGCCTAGAGCATCCGCCGCAAAACAATCCCCCCTGAGACGTTGCTCAACACCCCGCTCAAGCTCATCACGGCATTCGCATTCACATCCAACACCCACGAGGGACTAAAGGAGTGGGTAAAAATAGGATTGACGGCCGCAGTCGGACTGATGCCTGTGGCTTGATAGTTCGTCTCATTGAGCACCAAGGCCAATTGGTTCTGCTCACTCACCTTCCAGGTGCCAGTCAAGGTGAATGAGGAGCTCGGAAAACTTAAAAAAGAGTTATTAAATTGCCCAAGAAATCCTGAACCGGCATAGGTGAGAGGGAGTCGACTCCCTTGGCTCGATTCGATCCCCGCCAAAAAGACATCGAGGTTAATTGTCGCACTCGTCAAGGAGGCAAGGAGCGCCAGACCGAAGACAGAACTAGGCGCGTAGCTGAGCTCCAGCTCTTGGGAAAACTGCACTAGGCTTTGCGTGTTGTAAATACCGTCTAAGGTGCGATAGTAGCTTGCAGGGTCAGTCACCGGGTTTCTGAAGAATTTGAGGTCAGTTTTGTGGCCGTGGATGGCTAAGCGGTAATTGATACTCAAAGCGGGGAAAAGATCGCCTTTACCGTCTGCGGTGATCAGCAAGTAAGGGGCAGCAGGAGGGGCAATTTTGGGGGCGTCAGGGTTATCAAGGTCAGTGGCGGCCGCGATTTCTTTCGCCGAGAGCTGGTGGGGTGGTGCGGCTGAGGATTCAGTGGAGGACTCATCAGCGGCATTTTCTGCGAGCTTTAAGCGGGCTTGGCCGAGCTCCCGTTGCAGCTTCTTCATCCTCTCCAGGTAATCTTGGTGATAGAACTGGACGGCGTCATGAGCATCGTAATCCGACCCCGCTAAATCAGTCGGGTCCTTCTCAGGCTCGGAAGCCTCCCCCGGATGCTCTAAGCGATGGAAACTCCAAGTATAGCCTAACTCCAGCAATCCTTTGCCGTGGGTATAAGACTCATTATAACCATAATCCAGGCCAATCAAGGCTCCCACATGAAACGCCTGACCGACTTCCAACAGTAACCCCGTTGCCCCAGAAAAAGTGTTATCAAGCACGGCATTAGGTAAGGGCGAGGCGG
Source organism: Oligoflexia bacterium (assembly GCA_043732485.1). GTDB lineage: Bacteria > Bdellovibrionota > UBA1018 > UBA1018 > UBA1018 > JAYTHP01. The sequence continues at coordinate 23,229 of JAYTHP010000105.1, read as the reverse complement.
CGTAGGATCCCCACTGACTGGATCTGCTGCCGGTATAGGCCATTCCCACCATCCAGGATAACGGCGAGCGGGTGGTCTCCGACTCATCCGAGGACTCGTCAGCAGGCATTCCCGACAAATCTAAACTTGCTTGTCCCTTAGCCTTAAACGAAAAATGCCGCAGCACGGTGAACGACTGCATCACCACCTGATTGCTACCGCCTAAGGCCTGTAACTGGATCTGATCGCTTTGCGCGGCGAAAACAAGGGTTCGCGGCACCCACACCAGCAACGCCCCCAGCAATAGGCGCCCTAAAGGCTTTTGCTGGGCTTTGCGGCCTTGCTTGGCAAAAAAAGAAGCCTTCTCCCGCTGCCGCTGCTGTACTTCTTCTTGCTGCTGCTGCTGATCTCTCATCACTCTTTTAGGATACTTGAGAAAACTGGGATTTGCAGGTTATTTCAGCGAAAAAAGCAGCTTAATATCATCGTCATCAAAGGTCAGGCCCGCTCCCGCAAAAAAAGACAATCCCTGCCCCGGGATCACCCGCAGCGACTCCAAGCCACCCATCACGGTCACCGCATGCAAAGTGCCCTCCAGCGGCTGATAAGTCACCGAAAGTCGCAGATCAAGCCCGCCGCCACTTTGCAACGTCGGATTGGCCCCCCGAAAATAGAAATCAGAACGTACCGCCAGTTGCTCCTCTTGTCCCTCAGGCCCCAGATTGCCTAAAATCGACACGGTGCCATCGCCATAACGCACCCCCGCGGAGAGATCCAAGCGCTGACCAAAAAAAGTTTTGCCCAGCATCCCCGTCAGCAGCAAACTGGTTTGATCTTCCACCTGCACGGTGGTTGAAGTGCTCACCCCACCGGAAGTGGTGGTGATCACTTGCCTGGCTAAGCGCCCGCGCGGATCCATCGAAATTCCAAACATATAGTAACGATCCTTGCGCGGCCACACGCTTAAATTCAGCCAACCTCGCCCGCCGGAATACCCTGAGAGAAACACGCCCCCTAAATCGAGATGAAAGCGCACGTCTGCCACCCGGTTCAGTAGCTTATTAATGTTTTTTAAGGCTAAATAAATTTCTTCAGCGTAGCGTGGGTCATTCACTAGCTTACCCAAAGACCCCTCACCGTGATTAATCCGCGTTAACATTTCCCGCAGCTGATCAATGCCTTCTTCTAATTTCCCCAGCGTCCGTTGCGCCGTGACCGTTAGCCCCCCTTTGGGTGAGAGCGTTTTTGAGGCGTTTTCCAAAGTTTGGTTAATCTGCCGCAGCGTTTCCTTCATATCGACGGGATTTAAGGTATTTTTAAGATTCTCCGTCAGCCCCGACATTTCCTTCACCAAGTGATCGACCCGCGATACCACCCGCTGCATGTCCTCCGACTCTTGGCCTACTAAAATTTCACTCGACTCAGGGGTGGTTCGCTTGTGATGCACCGCAGGCGCCTCAGCCGCTTTCGCCTCAGAAGAAAACCGCTTTTTCAGGCCTTGACGCAGATGCTCACTCCGCAAGGCCTCTTTAGCCTGCTCCGGGGCACCTTCTGAGTCGACGCCTTGACTGCCATCCGCCCTCCTCCTGATCCCTTCAGACTCCTCTGCCGCAGCCTCACGAAGCAAAAAGCCCCCCAAGCCAGAATTACTTGAGATGGGCGATAAATAGCGGATCGGCTTCAATTCAATGAACTTATCGCCTAAAAACCCTTCACCGCGAATGTAAGCCCGCGTCTCTGGCAAAACTTCCACCGGTGAGACCAGACACAGCCCTAAGGTGACCTGTGTTTCATCGAGCTCCACAAAGCGCAAGTACCCAATGTCAATCCCCAGCGAGCGCACCGAGGAATTGGATTTTAAGCCCGTGGCGTCCTTGACGTGCACGGTCACTAGATTACAGCCGCGCCACCAACTGGGACGACCGTTAATCATGATCGCCATACCCATCATGAGCATCACTCCCAGCAGAGCAAAAAGCCCTACCCGAAAACGAGTCACCGGCGCAGATTGCGAAAAAGCGTTCATAAAGGCATCACTTTCAAAGTCTTAAATCCCAAAGGCAACAGGGAAGTCAAAAGAAAATCACAAAATAAAATGAGCAAAAACGTGATCACCACCGTGTCTTGGGCAGCTTTTCCCACCGCCCGGGCTCCGCCAAAAGCGCGAAAACCACAAAAACACCCCACCCAACTGATCAGCAACCCGAAGGCAGTGGATTTCACCCACCAATGCAGCAAATCTACATTATCCAACCGCCGAAAATACTGCTCCCAGTAAACCGGCGCCTGCAAGCCCATGACGTTACATGCAATCAGACAACCGGCATACGAAGCCACACCGATAAACACCAGCGCCAAAATGGGCATGACTAACACCCCTGCCGCAATCCGTGGCGCCACTAACACCTGAAAGGGATCGACCGCCATCACCTCCAAAGCATCCACCTGCTCGGAGAGTTTCATACTGGAAATCTCAGCGGCCATTGCAGCTCCCGCGCGGCCCGTCACCATCATCGCCGCCATCACTGGTCCCAGCTCGCGAAACAAGCTGACGCTCATCGTGCTACCAATCAAGCCCTCAGCCCCAAAGCGATGCAACGAGGTATACAACTGAAAGCCTAACACTCCCCCCATAAAAAGTCCTGCAGCCAGGTTAATTCCCAAGGAATGGTAACCGATAATCTCACACTGTTTGAAAAAAAGCTGCTTCCTGGACCACAAAAAACGCAAGGCAAGGAGGCTTGATCCCAAGAAAAGGAAAAAATCTCCCACCTCTTCTATTCTTTCTTTGAATCGACTGGTCATTCTGATTGATCCCTTCACGCCTGTCAGGTTAAAACATCCCTGAAGGAAAAGACAAGTTAAGAAAAACTTTTCTCCCCCTCATTCCGGCTTTTGCCTCACACTTGCTTGTTTTACCTTAGAATGGGCGAGTCACAGAGCGCAACTGGCTTTTCTCCGCTTGCAACGAAAGGAACTGGACGCCTCAATATGATGAACCCTAGCCCCACCACCGACGATCCCACCCCGCCCCCTCAGCCCTCCCCCGCCAAGCTGCAACCCACCCAGATTCATCCCTTAAGTCCCATTGAGCTTTTTGTGGCTTGGAACCAGGGAGAGAGCTATTCGCTTTCTTACCTCGAGTTGCGCTTCCATTGCCCGTGCGCCAGCTGTGTTGATGAAAATACCGGACAGCGAACTGTTAAAAAGTCCGCCCTGCCGGCAGATATTCGCGCTACCCGGGTGGAGCTGATCGGCCGGTATGCCATTCACATCACCTGGAGCGATCGACATCAAACCGGCATGTATCACTTTGATCGACTGTTTCAGTTGTGTCAGCAACTTGGGCGCAAACTCAGCTAGTCATCAATCGTTGATTGGTTGGCTGACTTATTTGCTCTGAGCCGCACTGGCAGCAGCAGGGCTGGCACCTTGCGTTTTAGGCTCGCTTGTAGAGCCTGAGGAACTTGAAGCGGGAGTAGCAGCAGCAGCGGCTCCGGATCCCGGAGTGACTGGGCTTGGGGAGCCAGGCGACGCGGGGGGTGTTGCGGCTTGCGGGGCGCGCTTGTAATCAGAGACGTACCAGCCTGAGCCTTTGAGTGAAAACGAAGTCTTGCTAATCAGCTTCTTCACGCTGCCAGAGCACTGAGGACACTGCGTGACTGGATCATCAGAGAATTTCTGCATCATTTCAAAGACTTGTTCACACTGCAAACACTGATACTCGTAAAGCGGCATGGTTCTAGGGTTCCTTTTTTGAAAATCCGATCAAAAGCACTAAGAGAAGCAACAAAGACGAAAAGAACGTGCGTGTGTGATGTGCAAGGGTTCGTCAATCACGCGGGGCGGCGGGTGCAACTCTCTGTTTTTTCCCAGCGGATTTGGGCTTTTTTGACCCGCTGGTCTTCTTGCTGCAAAGGTACCCTAGAGTGACCTACGCGTGCAAGCATAAGACAATTCCCATTAAAAACACCCCAAATCCGGAGATCACTTCGCCGTAATGCTCAAAATAATCATGATGCCAGCGCAACAGGCCTAAGGACAGCAAACTCGTCAGCAGGGTTAAGGAAGTGACCACCCCCAGCGAAAAGGCGACCAGCAGACTCAAAAGCCCCCAGTTTCCCTGCGAAATACCCATGGCAAAGACTGGCAAGACCCCAAAACAGGGGGTAAAACCGAGAATAAAGAGCACTTGCAGGGGGGCCATTTTCGAGTTTTGTAACCCTGGCGGTAAGTGGGCGTGGCTATCGTGATGGCACAAACGCTTTTGCCGAAAGGCTAAAAAAGCATAAACTAGGCCAAAAATCCCTAAAAGAAGGCCTGTGCCCTGCTCAAGGGGCACTTGATACTGCTTAATGAACCGCCCGCCCAGCCAATGAGACCCAAGCGCCACCATCAGCGACATGAGGATATGCCCGCTCGCTGTGACCCAAGCGCCCAGTACGGCCTGGCGCAAGGACCACTTTTGCGTCCGAGCAATCAGCACCACCGGCAAGCCGTGAGCTAACGAATGAATGAAACCAATGAGCGCGGCTGTAAGTAAAAGAATCAACATAATTTTTTAAAATGGAAGGCCTAAGGGTAAATCATTTCCACCCAAAAAAGTCAACGACCGATTACTCGCCCCCCCTCCGCTCTCTCACGCGGGCGTTGCAAACGGCAGCAAAAAAAGAGAGACTGCAGCAAAGGGGTGGCAAACCGCCGACAACCACTAGGCACACGCCCCCCCCTAAAAGGACCTCAAGCAAGTAAGGGAAGGGGAGGAATTGAGCGCTTTTTAGGGCCTTTTTGCTGAATTTAAACTCTTTTTCGGAAAAAAAAGTCCACCGACACACACTCTCTATGCCCACCCATCCTTTTTTTCATCTTTCGTCTGACTGGCCCTTTGACCCTTCGTCGCGCCCAGACTCCACCCGGCGACAACCCCGAGGACGACCCGCCGCTGCACCCTGCTTGCCGGCCCAAACGCTTTTTCAGGGTCCTTTCCTCTGGCGATCGTGCTGCTCCGCGCTCGCGCGGATCACCCTCCGCTTTCCCTGGCTCGTCACCTTCCTGCTGAGCTGGCTTATCGCGCTCAGTTCGCAAGACGGCTTAGCGCTTGAGCTGCAGCAGCAGCCATCTGCTCTTGCGACCTTGGCCACGCCGCCCCCCTTGGCGTTTGACGCCGGCTGGGTGCTGCGGGAATTTGGGGTCTTCTCCTGGTCTGGCTTACAGCTCACCTCCTCCAGACAAACCAGCCGGCTGGAGCTTGCAGACTTGCCCCCGAGAGGCTTGGGCTTTAGCCTGAGTCATCCGCTGCCGCTGCCAGGCTTAAGCGCAGAGTTGGCGGTGGTTTACCTGAACCATGATTGGCGGCAGACCAGCCGGGTTGCTGCGACAACCCTTGCCTCGTGGCGCTCGCTGCAGGTGCCGTTGCTGCTGCGCTATGCCTTTCCGCCCTATTTCTCGGTGGGTCTTGGGGGCTATTGGAATCATTTCCTGGCAGGCGTTGCGGTGTCGTCGCTTGACTCAAGAGGGAATGTCCAGGAAAGCAGCTTCCAAGAGCTTGCTTGGCCCCGTGATGATTTTGGCTTGCAAGCGAGCATCCAGGCCTCGTTTCAGTTAACCGAGGTGATTTCCGCACAAATCGATCAACGCTTCTCCTGGGGCCTCACCACCTTGGATCCTACCGGCACCATCGGACCGCTGCGCTTGCGGGAGTTGCAAAGCTGGGCCGGCCTGGCGCTAGCGCTTTAAGTGGCGAGCGGCGAGGTGTGATTTTAAGAAATGCAGCGCCCCTAAGTAGGAATGCCAGCCCCCCCAACCCGAGATGCTCCGTAAACACACCGGCGCAATCACCGAGTGCCTGCGAAAAGGCTCACGGTTTTGCACGTCAGAAAAGTGCACTTCCACGCAAGGTACGCCAATCGCCTCCACCGCATCGCGCAGCGCCAGGGAGGTGTGGGTGTAGGCGGCGGGATTAAAAATCAGGCCATCCCGGTCTTTTCTTGCCGCATGCAAGAGGTCAATCAGTTGCCCCTCACCGTTGGCTTGCACAGCGTCAAGCCGACAACCCAGCAGGCTTGCGTGTTTCTTCAAGCGTAAATTCACCTGTGGCAGCGTCAAATCGCCGTAAATCAGCGGATCACGCAAGCCCAATAAATTGAGATTCGGTCCATGCAAGACTAAAAAATTGAGTCCCAAGTCCCGCCGCTTCGCCAGCGACACTTTTGCTGGCACCGTGGTTTTTTGCCAACTCGCCCTCAGCTCCTGGCAAGCTTCCTCCACGGTCTTCCCGGTCAGCACGCAGTGATGATCCAGTTTTTGGTAACCCGGCTGACGTTGCAACCAAAAGCCTTGCAAAAGCGCTTGCTGCTCAACGCGACGCGCCTCACCGGGGAGCGACCCCCACCCATCCTGCAACAACGGTCTGACGCGCGTCGCCTCTTGTCGCAAGCGCTCTTGTAAGGTCACCAGCGACTCCTCGAGATGCACACTCCAGCCGGTGTGCAAGACCCAGAGCAAATTATCCGCGTCCAGCAGCGTGCCGCCACCTAAGGCGATCACCTGCGGCACCCCACCAAACGGCAGCGCCCTTAAGGCCTGCGACTCAAGCTTGCGAAAACCCTGCTCCCCGTCATCACGAAAAATAGCCTGAATCGATTTGCCGGCCCGCTCCTCCACCTGGGCGTCTAAGTCCACAGCACTCCAACCCAACTCTGCTGCCAGCGCCTGCGCTAACGTCGACTTCCCCACCCCCATGAATCCTGCTAAGTAAATGCGCTCGGAGCGGCGCGGCGCTGGGTAACTTTCTGTCTTCTTTTTACGCGCTTTCATCGCTCTAGCTCCCTCGTTAACTCACTCATTAAGGTCTGCTCCCAATACCGTTCCTGCCCAGCCAAAGCATCAGCCCCCTGCCAGATCTTCCAACTCTCAAGCGCTTGATCAATCAGCAACTCAAGCCCACTCACCGGTAAACAACCACCACCGTTCACCTGCTGCTGCAAAAACGGCGTCACCGCTTTGCCGTAGACCAGATCCACAGCCCAAGCCTTGCGCTCCACAGGAACACGCCCCTGCTCCAGCCACCCACCGCCGCCGTTGCCTCCACCCCCCTTCGCTGCTGGAGTTGCGGCATTGACAATGACGCGCATCGCAGGCAAGGGTGCTTGCCAGTCCTCTTTGGCTAAAAACACAAAAACCGTCTGCGGAAAAAGCACTTGGAACTCAGCCAACAGTGATGTGGCTTTCTGAGGTGAGCGATTGACCACCCAAATCCGCTGCACCCCGGCTGCTGCTAGCCCGTAGAGCACGGCGCGCGCTGCCCCGCCTGCGCCCAACACCAACGCCTCCTTGCCCGCAAGCTCCATGTCATGCCGACGGATGATCTTTTGTAAGGCGAGCACATCGGTATTATGTCCTACCCACGTACTCGCAGAGGAGGACCCGGGCTGCACCGCAACCACGTTGACCGCCCGTACGCGACTTGCGACGTCAGAGCAGTGATCCACCCAACCGTGCACGATTTGCTTCAGCGGAGCGGTGACGTTAAACCCGGTGACATTAGGACACTGACGCAAAAAACGGCGCGCCCCCTCTTGCTCCTCCGCCGATTGCAACGGCCAAGGATGATAGGACACTGGAACCGCAAAGGCCCGCCCAAGCGCACGAAAAATAGCCGGCGACAGTGACTGCGCCACTTGCGGCCCACCCATCACCCCTGCTACGAACACCGACGCTGCGCTCACGACCACCCCTTCCCCTCCCACACACCCCTTCGCAACTCTCCCCAAACCCACCCCGCTTAGGCTCTCTCTGTGCGCTTGCTGTGTCAAAAAAAGCTGATATCAATCCCCGCTAAAATCAGGATATTTCTTGAGTTTTGGGTCGTCAAATTCGCTGCGCTCAGTGAGGCTAAGCCGTATTCATACAACAAATCGAAGCGAAAACGGCTCTCCGGAGCTAGCGGCAACAACAAGCTGCCACCGACATGAAAACCATAATCCGAGCTCAAGCTGCCGGGACTAGCCGACTCAGCAATCGCGAAATAAGGACCCACCTTCACAGCCAGCATTTCCATCGGTGACACGCTCAACCACAGTGGGATTTTTACCAAGCCCGTTTGCACGTGCACGACATTGGAATCGCTGACGTAAGAAAAAAAGTGATTAAAAAATAACGCACCTGACTCAAGACTCAGCGCCGGTGTCAAATCAGTGGCCGCTAACACCCCCAAGCCAAATCCCGCGCCACTGGTCTGAGAGGTCGGAGCGGGTTGTAATTGATAGCGCGACAAGCTTGCCGTGCCTAAGACCGACAACTCGAACGCGGAGGCGGCTCGCGGTAAGGCCAGTAAGCAGACCACGCCCCAACTCAAGCTCCAACTGATTTTTTTTAATGATTTCATAGGCACCGACTCCTTTTGAATTTTTGATTGTCGTTTTAGGTTACATTTTTGGTCTTTTTTAATCTAGTGACGCTCGTATTTTTTTACGGGTCTGCTTCTCTGAAGCTCCCCGTGATCTCAGACTTGCTCTTGCGCTGGAGTGCGGCTGCTGCCTTTTTGATAAATCACCACCAATAAATACAACCCGCAGAGCAAGGCGACGCCTAACACCCACCAAATCATCTTTTCATGCATCACAGCCATCATCTGCTCGGGCGATTCCAGCAACTGCGGGGCGCTGCCCAACACTTCTTGGCCAAACCACGCTAACAGCGAGCACCATAACCCGGCACCCAGCAGCGTCATCACACTAAAGCCTGTAAAGGGCATGCGAAAGACCCCGGCAGGCAAGGAGATCAAGTGGCGCACCACCGGCAAGAGGCGAGCGAAAAAAATCCCTAACTGACCAAAATCTGCCACCCACGCTTCCGCCATGATCAGTTTTTGCGGGGAAAGGAAAAAGTATTTCCCGTAACGTTTTAAAAAAGGCATCCCTAACCAGCGCGCAACGCCATAGTTGAGCACTGAGCCAAAATAACTGCCCAGCGTCCCTGCCAAAATCACCCCGCCCAGCTCCATGCGACCCTGAGCAGCCCAATAGGCTGCAGGCGGGAGCACAATTTCTGAGGGCACGGGAATAATCGAGCTTTCCATGGCCATCAGCACAAAAACGCCCCCATAACCCCAGTGCTCGACCCAACTAAACCAAATTTTTAGCCATTCATGAATCATAAGAGAATTTTAAGTTAGCATGAGCCCGCTGCCACTGGCTACCGCTTTCCACTTTCCTGCCGCGAAAAAAGCCACGCGACACCTCCCCCCCTTCAAAGCTAACCCCGCCGCCTTAAAATACAGCCCTTCAAGTATCGCGAGGCGGGATCTTGCAACAGGGTGGGAAAAGTCTCAGGCAAATCCAGCAGCTTGATCAACTGAAAACTCACCCCCCCTAACGCCGCCCGCACGCCGTCTTGAAACTTAGCGACTGAGACCTGACTCGAATTGATCGAAGCAATCAAACACCCCCCCGGCGCCACCAGTGGCACAGCTAACCCGATCAGGCGGGTGAGATCGTGCGTCACGGCAAAAGTCCCCTTTTTTGACTGGGCAAACGACGGGGGATCTAAAATCACCGTGTCCCACTGCTGCTGTTTTTTTGCAAAGCGCGGGAACCACTCAAAGACGTCCCCATGCAAAAAACGCCCTGGCTCCACCGGTAACTCATTTAAGCGATAATTGTCTTTGGCCCACTCTAAAGCGCTTTTTGCCAGATCCAGCTGATCCACCGCTTGAGCCCCCCCGAGGAGCGCCGCAATCGACAGGCTGCCGGAGTAACAAAAAGTGTTCAGCACCCGGGCCCCTTGGGAATGAGTCATCAGCCATTGCCGCAAGGGCGCATGATCGAGAAAAAGCCCAGGATGCCGGGTTTTTTGATCCCAACGAATGCGATACCGACACACCACGCCTCTTTCGCTGCCGCCTGTCGCCTGACACTCAAACACCGCCAGGCACTCTTCCAGCCCCCCCGGCTCACCCCACCAAGTTTCAGGCAACCTGCCGACTCCTTGCAAGGGCCGCGCTAACGCCACCACCGATGTGGCGCCTTGCGCCACCAGAAAAGCGACGATTTCCGCCTTTAAGGCTCGCGAACAGCTCTGCCAACACGTCACCCAGTAATAGCCCTCAGCAAAACGATCGATGGCCAGACTGGCAAGCCCGCCCGCATGACCCTCGGCCTCGCCCGGACCATGAAACACCCGGTTAGCGCTCGAACGCACAAAAAACCCCCCGCGGACGCGACGATCCCAGGCTTGTTGTAACAGCGCAGCGACGCTGAGCGCTTGGCCAGAAGACTGCTGGGGAGCGGGTCTCATAAAGACGCCTCATAGTTTCTTTTTTTACGCATCATTTTAATTAATGACCTACCTCTATCCTGCCCCTTCTGCCTCGTTGCCGCTCACGGCCCACCGCCGCTACCACTAGGTTTTGCCGGAGCGATCATCGCTTTTAACGACTGCCGCCAGCCCTGAAAATCCGCAGGCAAGGGGCACTCAAAACTCTCACCGCTCGGCAAAACCAAGCGCAAGGCGTGCAACGCTACCCGCGTCACGCGCCAATCCGGTGCTACCTGCAAAGGACCGCCATAAGTGGTATCCCCGAGCAGCGGAAAGCCTGCTTGCGCCAAATGAATCCTGATTTGATGCCTACGACCACTGGCAGGCCTGATTTCGGCTAAAAAAGTCTCCCCGTATTGCTCTAACACTTCAGCCAACGAAACTGCAGGCTTTCCTGCAACCGCATGGGTCAGCTTAAACAACGGGGCGGCAGGCTTGCCTGCTGCCAGACACCAATAGATTTTTTTTATTTTCTTTAGTAAAAACCAGGAATTAGCTTGAGCATGCGCTTCCGGCGTGCGAGCAAACAGTAGCACCCCGCTGGTGTCTTGATCCAGCCGGTGCACCACCCATAGGCGGCCGCCTCCTGCTTGTTGCGTAGCCCACTCGAGTAAAATCGGCGGAGAAGAAGAGAAAGAAGAAGGTAACGGCCCCGCTAAGGGATGCGGGTCCTCACGAGCCCCAAGCAGGTTGGATCGCGCCCGACCTGGGATCGTCCACCAACCGGCAGGCTTATTGACCACCATCCAAGCGGAGGACTGAAACAGAAGTTCTGGTTGACTTGTGAGGTGGGCGATGGCAAACTTAAACCATAAATGGAATCAAAAGAGCGAGCAAAAAAGACCGGTTTGTCAACATTTTTCCGCTTCATAGCCCTCCTGGCCCTAGTGCTGGCTGGTAGCATCAGTTACTGGGCACTGGCTCCCGACTATCAGCTGTCGTTTACCCGCTCGATGCCCTCAAAACTTGACCGGGCAGCCTTGAATCGCCAGATCAGCTCCACCCATCGCTGGCCTAATTGGTTTTACTCCTTGCAGCAGGTCAAAGTGATTGACCCTGCCACCTCGCAACCCTCCCCGCAAGTGAGCTCGCTAGATGTTGCTGCGACTTCCCCCGCTGACGAGACCACCCACGCTGACCTTTCGCTGGTGCAAGCAGGTCAGCTGTTACAGCTGGATTTTGATCCTAATCGCGGAACTTCAAAGAAATTTTTCCTCTGGGTGCAAGTCGTTGAGTGGATCCCGGAGAGCAAGCTTAGCTTTCGCGTGATCAAGGACTCCACCGGAAGACTGACCCATCTTTTGAGTGATCTCCGCTGGGAAGTCACCCTAGAGCCAAAGACCGGCGGCACAGGAACTCAGATTACCGGGCACGCCACCGCTATGACTCATCACTGGCGGGCACGCTTTTTAGGTTCTTTTGCAGAGAAAATTCTCATGCATCAAGTCTTTTATCCCAATATTTTGAAACTTGCAGAGCTTGAGCAGCCTTTTTCGTTAGATGAGACGGTTTCTCCGCTAGGCGTCGGCGGTTCTTAAAGTCGCAGGTTGACGGTCTCCTCAAGCCCCTCCCATCCCATTCGAGTGCACTTTTTCTCTTGTTCCTTAGCTGGATCGTCTGACTAGCGGAGGCGGTCCGACAGGGGCACGAGGGGATGCCGGAACAGCAGGGGTCTCAGCTGCTAACGGAGCGGACGCTTGAGGCTTTGCTTCCTGAGTTTTTCCCGCCGCGGCTGCTAAAAAAGCCGGGGAAGCAAGGGGAAGTACCGGAGAGGCTGAGCGCGGCCGACCACTCCCGCCCTCAGGCAACGCTTGCTCCGACTGCTCCTGAGACGGTTTTGCACTCACGGCATAACGCAAAAACGCTGAAAGGTCTTGCAAGCCAAAACGAGAAGGCTCAGGCGGGGGTAGCGGCTTTGCGGCAAGCTCCAGTTCCTGCGAGCGCTTCAAAGCCATGAGCAGAAGACTGCCTTTGTTTCTGCGCTTTTTTTCTGTCTTTTGCACAGGCAGACTGGGTAATCCTTCAAAACCAGGACTTAAAGGTTGATCAAAAAAGTCGGCAAGTTTCAGTGACGGCTCTTGCTGATCTAGCGCCTGAGCACTCACGATCCACTCCAGCTCCGCTAACGCCTCAGACGACTCTAAGCGCGCTAGTTCCTCACCCCCGCTCACGGCTGCTGCCGCTGTCCGCGCGGTCGGTAGGGTCTGTGGGAGTGGCGGCGTAGGGCTGCTGGGTGCAGGCGCCACCCACAACAACGACCCCTCGCCGCGCGCTTCAAGCTCCAGCAGCTCCAGGTCGTCATCCCCGGCAGCCAACTCAAGCACGGCTGGCTCAGCCTCAACCGTGGACTGCGGCTGGGAAGAAGGCTTCTTGACAGCCTTAGCCTGCCGTAACTTTTCGAGGTTCAAGGCCTCTTGCTTGAGTTGCTCTTGCTTGAGCTGGGCCAGCTTCACTTGCTCTTGCTTCCGTTGCTCCTCTTGCTTCCGTTGCTCTGCTTGCTGCACTGCCGCTTGCCACTCCACTTCCCAGGCCTCAAACGGGCGCCATCCCAGTAAGGTGGTGCTTTGAGCGATCCACGCCTGCGAGCGATCGATGAGCTGACGTCGTCTCAAGATCGCGCTAGCTGACACCGGACCAAGCAACTCCGCGCCATGAAAGCACCAAAAATCCTGGTCGTCACTGACATTTACGCTGACATTTACGCTGACGTTTACGCTGACGTTTGTGCTCGCTGCAGCCTCCTCCGCCTTCTCCTTTGCTTCTTCCTTTTTTTCTTCTTCTTTGGGGGCAAACAAACCTGAGGCTGCGATCGTACGTTTTTCCGGCTCAGCCTCGCTCCAACACTCGTTATCAAAATCAATGTCTTGCACAAATAAAAGGCCTGCCATTTGCTGCAGACTCAAAGGACCGAGCTCTTGGGAGCCGTTGTTGACCTTCCAGGTGGCGCTCAGCGACTCTTTTGCAGGCGGCGCCTCGGGAGGCGTCTCGGGCGACGACAGGGCGGCTTGTGGGTCGTTCTTGACGTCGTCGTCAGCAGCGGGTGGCAGCTCCGCTTCTGCTGCGGCTGGTTCGGCCGCTGCTACAGGCGCTTTCCGGGGTCGGCGCAGCAAACCTGCGCCGATGGTAAAGCCATCGACCAGATTTTGCGACAACCCGGCGTGCTCCCCAATGCTGTTAAACTCCGACACCACCCAGCCCACACTTTCATCAGTGTAACCGGTTGGAAAATAGCAAGGAACCGGCTCCGGGAGCGAAGAAAAGCGCAATTGCCCCTTTACAAATCCCATGCCCTTACCCTGCAAAAGTGCCCAGCTTTTTTCGGAAACCAGCACGTCAGCGCCAATGCGACCAGCGAAATTGGAGATACTTTTAGCCATGGTGACGGTTTCTCCTAAACCGGTATAGCGCATCTCAGGCGCCACCCCCGATTGCACCACCACCACGGGCCCGGAATGCATACCAAGCGAGTAGGCCCCTAAGCGCTCGCCGCTCGTCTGTTCTTCTTGATGGATGGCAAAAAAAGTCTGTCGCAGCTCAATTAAACACTTTAACGCCTCAAACGTGTCGTGCGCTTCGGCTTGTGGCAAGCCAAAAAGCGCCACGAAGTGCGATCCACCGTGCCTTTGAAAGTGCCCGCCCCATTCACGCACGATGGAAGCCGAGAGTTTGAAAAAATAATTGAGCTCCTCAAAGAGCGCTTGCGGCTGATCGCTAGGCAGGTGGCCATACAAAGGCTGGTACGCACAAAAAATCACCGCCACCTCCTTGCTCTCAGGCAAGACCGCGCCGCTCAACTCAGGCTCTTGCTCAAGCGGTAAGCCACGGAGGGCGACCTGCACTGCAGTCGGGAGCAAGCGCCACAAGCGCGGAAAGAGCAAATAACTGGCCCCAAGCAGTAAGAAAAACAATCCCAGAACGTAGGAATGAAAGCGCCGCTGCAAGGCTGCGTCGTGATGCAAGGCTGCAGGCAACACCACCACCCGCAGCCGCCCGTCGGTGAGATTTGCAAACCCACCCAACGCGGCAGCAGGCACTCCTCCTGTTGGCGAGGGCAGGGAAGTGGCGCGACTTAAGAAGGACTTCACCTGTCCCTCTAATTCCGGTGACCAGGCATGCGAACTGGCCAACCAATGCCCGGCGCTATCGAGTAAAAAAGCTGAACTTAACCTGCCGTCTTGATGAAAAGCTGCTTCAAGCGACTGAAAACTGAGATGAGCCACCAGAAACCGGGAAAGCCCCTCAGGCAAGCGGTGTCCTGCAGTGGCGGGAACGAACAGGGGTACGACGAGCGTGCCGATTTTTTTTTCTAGCGGCAGCAGCGGGCTCAGCGCGAAAACCGCCTGCCCAGCATAGGCCTGACTCACTAGGGCTTCTTCTTTCATGCCATTGTTTTGCAAAGTCTCAAGCATCACGGCGCGCTCGCGGTCAGCAGCAGTAGCAGCGACGACCGCCGCCCCAACACCGACGCCGTTATTGGCCCAATAACCGATGCGTTGCAACACACGACCGGGCTGTAACCCCTGATGGACGCTCACGTCTTGCCACAAGGCCATGTCGTACCAAAGTGCCTCTTGCTGGTAAAAATCCACCGCCGCAACCGCATCGCCCGCTTGCAGCCCGAGGGGCAGGGCAGGTGGTAAGACGGGAGGGGAGGTTAAGCCGCGGGCTAAGGCCAGAAGTCGCGACAGCTCTTGCGCTGCGGCGACCCGCGCTTTCAGTTGTTGGATCCAAGAGGCAAGCTGGGTTTGGACCTGGGTGGTGACCGCAAGCGTGGTGTCATTGACCACGTGCGAAAGAGTCGCTTTTTGTTGGCGCTTCACACCCTCTAGCATTAAAAAATAGCCAGCCGCCACCGCCAGTGCCGCCACCCCCCCTAAAACGCCCCCCACCAGGAGTGACTCTTTGAACAAAACCGTCCCCTGCTGCACCACGCCCTTTTCATGAGCGCGGGCATTGAGATTGGCACGATTATCCATCGCAGCCTTGTCGTTGAGGCGTTCGTGGGCCAAAAAAAAACTCCTAAAATCTCGGACGTTCGTTGTCATCCCTAAGCGTTGTTGGTCGTAGGCCTGAGTAGGCAGCAGCTGTCCCTTTGACCGCAGCCAGGACACCACTGGCGCCTGGTATTGGGCTTGTCGGTTTTGTGAGGCGAAAGTTAAAGATTTCCTGCGCGTGAACCAGCAAGGCGACGGGCGGGGCTGGCTTGAGGTGAGTGACTCGGTCAGGGGGGTGTCAAAAACGAGACAGCCCAGCAGCAGCGGCAACCACTACGTCCACTTCTAAGCATCATTGACTATCACTGACTATCACTGACTACCACCGACTACCGCCTACCGAGGCCTACCGCTTGCTTGGCGTCCAGCGCTTTGCCGTGGATGAAGCTTTGCAAACCAAAGGATTGTTTGCTAACTTTTGAGGAAGGAAGAAGGAAAAGAAAGAAGGCAGACACCGCAACACTTTTTTGCGCTCTCAAAACAAAAGCCCTAGCGATGAAAAACACCTGTAAAAATAACCCTTAAACCCTTTTTGTCTCCTTTAAACGCTCCCCCCCCCCTTCAAAACCCCTTATGACGCTCACCCCCCCTGCCCCCGCCGCCCCTTGTTTCTCAGCCCAGTTCATTTGTCAGGCTCTTGGACTTAATCCCGGTGACTTTGCGCCAAAAGCGCTGCAAACCACCGTTTTTTCTACCATCACCACCGACTCTCGCCCCCCCCAACCCGGCGCCCTGTTTGTGGCATTGCCTGGAGATCACTATGACGGCCATGACTTTCTGCAAGCTGCGCTTGAGCAAGGCGCCCAAGGTTTACTGCTGCACCGGGGTGCTGCAGGCGACATCCCCCCGGGCGTGCTGGTTTTTCGGGTTGCAGACACCTTGCAGGCCTACCGGCAGTTAAGCCAGAGCTGGCGCCAGCAATTTACCTTACCGGTGGTGGCCATCGCCGGGAGTGTCGGTAAAACCACCACTAAAGAGTTACTAGCCGCCTTAAGCCTCGGCAAATGGCCCCTGATCCTGAAAACCCAAGGCAGCGAAAACGGCTTTGTCGGGATCCCCAAGACCTTACTCAAACTCACCCCCGACCACGGAGTGGCGCTGATTGAGATTGGCATTGATGCCCCCCACTCGATGGCCTACCACCTTGCCACCGTGCAACCCACCCATGCCGTCTTAACTCGCATCGGACCTGAGCACTTAGAGGGCTTAGGTTCACTGGAAGTGATCGCCTTTGAAGAAGGCCAGGCACTCGAATGGGTGGCGCAGCACGGTGGAGAGATCGCCTTCCCCACCGACGACCCTTGGATCAAGCCACCCACCGCAGCCAAGCCCTCACAAATCTGGAATTACACTGTACATGAGCAGCCTCAACCTCAAGCAGGAACAACTCAGGTGAGGCTGACGGGACACTTTGCTCCTGAAGCGCAGACCCTGGAAATCCTAGGCTTAGAGACGGCCTTAAACTTGTCCTTACCCCTGCCCGGACGTCATAACGCTGACAACCTGCTCGCCGCAGTGGCGATGGCCACTAGCCTCAAGCTCACTCCCACGGAGATCAGCCGAGGCTTACCGCACTTTCAAGGGCTGCAAGGACGCTCGCAAGTCAAACGACTTGCAAACGGCGTGCAACTCATTGCCGATTACTACAACGCGCAGCCGACTTCCATGGAAGCGGGCTTTGCCCTCCTGCAGCAACTCACTTTCTCCCAACCCACCACCCACACTTCCACCCGCCAGGGCAAACGCCGCGCTTGGGCGGTGCTAGGCGACATGCTCGAGCTTGGGGTGAGCGAAGAAAGCTTGCACCGTGCACTGGCCACCTCACTCTTGCGCCTCAAGATAGATAACATTTTACTTCTCGGAGCCTGCATGGCATTCTTAGCCGACGAATTGCAAAAACGAGGCTTCCCAGGCACCCTCAAGCATTATACCGACCGTCAAGCGCTGGCAAGCGAGCTCAAGCAAGGCGTATTTTCCTTGCAAGCCAGCGACGTGGTGCTGGTGAAAGGTTCCAGGGGCATGAAAATGGAAGAAATTGCAGCAGCAATCGAAGCCCAGGGCCTGGAGTCAAAAAACAGCGTTTCGTAGGGTAGCACGCGCCCACTCAAGAAGAATCCACGGAGTAAACTCAATCCCCCTTGCGCATGCCTTCCCCCACACCCCCCCCCTCCAGGCGCGCACGCCTCTTACAGCCCACGGCCAAGAACCTGGCTTGGGTGGCGCAAGCCCTCAAGCAAGACCAAGTGGGTGGCTTACCCACGGAGACCGTCTACGGCCTTGCAGGCTCACTCTTTTCCGAGCGCGCCTTACGCCGGATCTACAGCGCGAAGCAACGACCGCTGCACGATCCGCTGATTGCCCACTTTGCCGATCCCGTCCACCGCAAGCGGGGCTGTGACGATCGCTTGAAACGAGCCGAAGAGTTAGGCTTAATTGACCTCTCCCCCTTAAGTCCGCAAACCCAAGTCAAGCTCAACCGCCTGATGCGACAGTTCTGGCCGGGGGCTTTAACCCTGATCCTCCCCAAAAACCGGAGCCAGGTCCCCGACCTGGCCACCAGTCACCTCCCCAGCGTGGCGCTGCGCATGCCGCGCCACGCCGTGGCCACTGCCTTACTCCAGCGGGTTAAAATTCCCCTTGCAGCCCCCAGCGCCAATCGCTTTGGTCGCATCAGCCCGACTTGCGCGCAAGACGTCTTAAGCGAATTGGGCTCAGAAATCCCGTGGGTGCTCGAAGGCGGCCCCTGTCGCCACGGCATTGAATCAACCATTCTGTGGTTTGATCTTGCCGTAGAGCGCTTTCGCTGGATGCGACCGGGTGCCTTAGGTCGCGAGGCGATTGAGGCGGTCTTGCAAGAACCGCTCTTGCTTCGCCCCGCATCCCCCGTCCGCCAAGGAGCAACGCCACCAGCCCAGCTCAGCCCAGGCCTGCTGCTGCAACACTATGCCCCGTCCCTCCCGCTGCAGCTGTTACCCGCCCCCTGCGCGCGCATGACCGCCCTGCAGTGGCAAGCCTGGCAAAAGAAAGCTGCCACCCAACTGCAAGGCTTGAGCCCGAGCACCAAAATCTGCTTGATCGTGATGCAAGAAGCAGACACCGTGCTTCCGCCGACTGACCCCCTCATCGCCTCACGACTGGTGGTGAAGAGTTTGAGTCAGCGGGGCAAGCCTGAGGAAATTGCAGCCCAACTCTTTCAGACCTTAAGGGCGTGTGACTTGCCACAGGAGTTTGCAGCCCTTTGGGTGGAACCCTGCGCGGATCTTGAGGGACTGAAGGCTGCCATTCAAGATCGCTTGCAGCGGGCGGCCTCGCAGCCTTAAGGGTCGGCAATCGCCGCCCGGCGCCCGGCCCCCGATGTCCGACAAC
Organism: Oligoflexia bacterium; assembly: GCA_043732485.1. Lineage (GTDB taxonomy): Bacteria > Bdellovibrionota > UBA1018 > UBA1018 > UBA1018 > JAYTHP01. Next base: position 4,573 of record JAYTHP010000105.1, on the reverse strand, counting down.
GAAGCGCGCTCCGTTCTTCCGCCCGCCTCCCTCTTTTGCGTCCTGCGGCCAAAAAAGCCATCTTGGCGGATGGTGCGTGAAAAAAACCCCCGCTGAACCCCTCGTCTTATGGTAGCGTGTAAATTAAACCCTGTTGCTCGACCCATATGGCATTTTGATGAGGCCCCCGCTTATGAGTTCCCTAGAAAACGCGCTTAGCCGGTTAAAGCAAGGCAAAATGATCATCTTAGTGGATGACAAAGACCGCGAAAATGAAGGCGATTTAGTCCTAGCCGCGCACCTGGTGACCCCGGAAACCATCAACTTCATGGTCACCCACGCCCGTGGCCTGGTGTGCTTGGCGCTGGACGCCGCGCAAGTCGAGCGCCTTGGTCTTCCGATGATGACCCCGCGCAACCAATCGCCCCGCAACACAGCGTTTACCGTCTCCATTGAAGCCAGAGAAGGGATCACCACTGGCATCTCTGTGCATGACCGGGCGCGCACCATTCAAGTGGCCTCAGACCCACTCAGCTCACCGCACGACTTAGTCTCACCTGGCCACATTTTCCCCCTTAAAGCCCAAGAAGGCGGGGTTTTAGTGCGTGCGGGCCACACCGAAGGCTCCTTAGATCTGATGCGGCTGGCCGGATTACCTCCTGCTGCGGTGATTTGTGAGATCATGAAGGTCGATGGCACGATGGCACGCTTTGAGGATCTAGAAATCTTTGCGCAGCAGTTTGATATCCCGATCATCAGCATCCAAGATGTGATTGAGCACCGCATGGAAAAAGAATGTCTCATTGAGCCGATTGCCACTGCCAACCTCCCCACCTGCTTTCACCCTGAACCCTTCCAGATCCATGCCTTTAAGAGTTTAGTCGATGGCGCCGAACATGTGGCTTTAGTGCGCGGCAGACTTGAGAGCCAGGCGACCTTAGTGCGGGTGCACTCGGAGTGCTTAACAGGGGATGCCTTCGGATCGTTGCGCTGTGATTGTGGTCCGCAGTTACAAGCCGCTTTAGCGCAGATTGGGGCTGCACCCAGCGGCGTTTTAGTCTACATGCGCAGGCATGAAGGACGCGGCATTGGCTTAGGCAATAAGCTGCGTGCTTACCAGTTGCAAGACCAGGGGATGGATACGGTGGAAGCCAACCATCACTTAGGCTTTGAAGCCGACCTCAGGCATTACGGCGTTGGCGCCCAAATCTTACGCTTTTTGGGAGTCACCCAGCTGCGGTTACTCACCAATAATCCTAAAAAAATCATTGGCTTAGAAGGATACGGACTTTCCGTCATCGAGCAAGTCCCGATTGAAGTCACCCCTAACCCCTATAATCAAAACTACTTAATGACCAAAAAAGAGAAGCTCGGCCACCTGTTGCAACAGGCCGCCTCCTCTTCCTCTCCCCCCCCTACGACAACCCCTCTCACCCTTAAGAAGGTTTCTCCTCTATGACCCAACTCGCTTTGATCGTAAGCCGCTTCAACCCCCACGTCACCTCACAACTGCTCTTGGGCGCCCAGAATTACCTGAACGAGCAAAAGTTCACCGCTGCGCAACAGGAGGTTTTTTACACCCCTGGGGCCTTTGAATTACCGCTTTTTGCCCAGAAGCTTGCGGCAACCCGGCGCTACGACGGCATCATCTGCTTAGGTGCGATCATTCAAGGCGAAACGGCGCACTTTGAATGGATCAGCATGGCCTGCTCGCTGGGCTTAATGCAAGGCATGCTGCAAGCCAGCATTCCCTTCTCCTTCGGGGTGCTCACTACCTTTACCGAAGAACAAGCCTTCAAGCGCAGCCAGGACAATCCCGAGAACAAGGGGCGCGAAGCCGCAGCCGCTTGCGTGGCCTCAATTAAAAGTCTCCAGGAAATCGCGCTTGCCACTCAGCAATCCCCAGTACCGAGCGCCTAGCAGAGGGAGCGCGAGATTGAGGGTACTTTGACGCGCCCAGACGGTTTTTTTACCCCCACAGCACCCGCCGTGCCGCAAGGAGCTTGAGGCGCGGCCGAGCTTCAGGGAGGGGGGATGCGCAGTTCAAGGCAGTGGTGGCGGGGATCTCAAGCTAAAGCGTCTGCAAGACAGGGGCCTGCAACCAAGACGATTCCACCCCACCAGGTCAGGCCCGGTTTTTCAATCTTGCAAGCGCAACAGAGCTATGATAGTTTTAGCGCTCAAACGGGAAACCTCTCGAAAGAGAATGTTCTGCTTCCTGGCGGATCGCTGATGAAGAGACGAATCTCCTCGGACCTGAGAGGCTACTGCCGGCTCCAAGCGCACCCTTAGCTCAATTGGATAGAGCATCAGACTTCGAATCTGAGGGTTGGGGGTTCAATTCCCTCAGGGTGCACCACTTTTTTTTGGTTAGCTAAAGTTAGGTTTTCTAAGGTTTTTTCGCTTTTAGCGTGCTCAACGATTTGAGAGGCGTCTGAAGAACTTTTAGACGATTTTAGGTGCTTTTTGGCCCCGAGGGTCATGACAGGCACATGAAACGCATCTTTTAATGTTGTTGTCGTTTCTATCCGTTGGGTTGCGTTTAACGACATTTCGTCACCGTTACCCTTTGAGGCAAAGAAGATCGCCATAGAGGTTAAGAGAGCTTGGGGGAGGTTTCCAGATTCCAGGAACTCCACGGGAATTTGTTGGACGCTTTCAATCAGCTCACTCATCACGGCTTCCATAGTTTTGCACTTACCCTCTCGTCTTTTACTATTGGCCGAAACGTTCTGATTGTCAAAACGAAAATCATCGCGCACTTTTAAATCACCATCCAGCAAATGACTATAAACTTTCGATGTCATAGTAATGTCAGCATGACCAAGAATCATTGAGACTTTTTTTAGTCCCCACCCCGCCCGAATTTTATTTGAAGCCCAACTGTGCCGCAGCGAATGGATATCGATCCGTTTACTGAGCCCAGCTTTTTTAGCGGCAAGCTTAAGCGGCTTCAAAAAGCAATCCTCACGGTAGACCTGGCCTGACTGACTGACAAAAATCGGCCCTTTGCAATTCTCCAAGTATCGCGACAGGCTGTGTAAGACTTCCAGACAAGCCTCATCGATCGGCACACGTCGAGCAGTACCACTTTTGGTTTTCCGCAGATAAATAAAGCCGTTCTCAAAATCGACCTCCCCCCAACTCAAGCCCAAAGCTTCTGAGCGCCTCATCCCGGTTGCAGCCAGAAACTGAAGAAAAGGCAGCAGATGCCGCGACCTCGATTTTGCCATCGTTTGAAAAACCCGCTGCAGCTCGGATTCCGTAAAAAAATCAATCGCCCGAGTTGGCGCCTGCCTGGGAAAGTATTTCTGAAATTCTCGGCTCGAAGGCAACGGGTTATGCTGTCTGCCTCCGTTAGCCTCCACCCCCCTGTGTCAGGATAGTTGTCGCATTGCGGTCATCAAAAACAGGGGGTCAATTGGAGCAAAATGCGAGCACGCCATCAACTAGAGCAAGAGCTGAGGCGTAAAGACCGGGCCCTTGCTGAGGCGTCAGCCTTGCTCATTCTCCAAAAAAAAGTCCACCTGATCTGGGATGCCAGCAAAGAGGAAAAAAATTAAGCGCTGCGGCGCGAGAGCAAATCCTGCAAGGCGTCGCCGCCTGCGGAGCTAGGCAGGCGGTGGCCTGCAAGACTGTCAGAATCTCTGTGCGAACCTATCAGCGCTAGCGGCTTAGGCCGTCGCTAGAGGATCTCAGACAAGGGCCACTGACTCCTCCTAGTCACTCCCTCAGCGCACTAGAAAAGGAGCGGATCGTTAAAGTTGCTAATTCAACAAAATCCTACGATTGTAGCCCAAAAAAAATCGTTCCTCGTTTAGCAGACCAGGGTAAATGGGTAGCATCGGAGTCCTTGTTTTACCGGGTACCGAAAAAAGAGAAAATGCTTAGCCATCGCCAGCGGTCCCGACCGCCTCAGGAAAGGAACCGGCCAGCGGCGTTGGAGGCCACTGCTACGAACCAGGTTTTCAGTTGGGATATCAGCTATTTACCTACGACAGTGAGAGGTCTGTATTTCTACCTTTATCTCTTTATTGACATTTACTCGCGAAAAATTGTGGGCTGGAAGATTCACGACCGAGAGGCGATGGAGCTTTCTGCCGATTTACTGAACGAAATTTGTATCAAGGAAAATATTGATAAAAATCAACTGGTTCTTCACGCTGATAATGGTGGCGCCATGAAGGGATCAACTATGCTGGTCACCATGCAAAGACTGGGCGTTGCCTCTTCGTTCTCTCGGCCCGCGGTCAGCAACGACAACCCTTTTTCAGAAGCTCTTTTTAGGACCGTAAAATATTGTAACCTATTTCCTTCGAAACCTTTTGCAGCACTGGACGAGAGCGTCGCTTGGATGGTTAAGTTCGAGCATTGGTACAATACTCAGCACCTGCATAGTGGTATTAAATTTGTGACGCCGAGCGCTCGCCACAAGGGTAAAGACCTGAAAATATTAGAAAAAAGGAAAGAATTCTACCAGCAGTTAAAAATGAAACATCCTCTACGCTGGTCAAAAAACCACAGAAACTGGGACTTAATTAAATCCGTCAAATTAAACTTCTTGAAAATTTCCACCCTGTAAGCTAGTTCAGAT
>JAYTHP010000104.1:0-4507 GCA_043732485.1 Oligoflexia bacterium | reverse complement strand
AACCCACTACGAGCGCTTGCTCAGCCACACGGACCAGCAAAAGCAAGCCCTCAAGGGTCTAAAGTCTCAAGCTCAATCCCTTCGATCTGGCTAAAAGGGCTAGAGGTCAAACTGGGGGAGTTTTAGGCAGCCAGACGGCTCCAAGTAGAAACGAAAACTCCATCCCCGGGTCACACTACCGATCAGAAGAAGGCAGCATGAGACTTCTTATCCGACCCTTTTTTTTCTTCAAATCCCTTTTGACGCGCCGCGTCTCACTGCTATTTATTTATGGCTCAATACGAACTGGCCTTGAGTCCTTTCTGCCGACCTTCCCAACTCTCTCCCGCCTAAACCACAGCCTCAAGACAAGGTATTATCCGGCGCTGAGAGCCAAAGCTAGATCAAGGTGGCAAAAATCTTATTCAGCGTTTTTTTCCTACCCGCAACCGCGTTTCTCAAGGCACTTATCTCGGTGAATACTCAAAGCATACCCCAGTAAACCCCCGCCTCAACTCGAATACGCTCGAGACTTGTGAGCTTATCGCCTACGCCAGCCTCCGAGACTACCCCCCACTGTCACGTCTCACCCGATCGCCCGATCGACCTTTAGCTGTCCTACCGCCGCAAAAGGTAAAATAGCTTGGTGGGCGGCATGCTTCTTGGCGGGCACCCTTAGCCAGAGAAACCTTGATGGGGAATTTGATCGATTATCCCTTAAAAGACTGAAACCGATAAGAGACAAACCTCCGTCGGGCTGCTGATTCCGTTTGATGAAGCCCGAAAAAGGGTCTCGTCGCAAAGGTCAGTACCAGGCAGGACTTAGACTACGAGCCTGAGCTTGAGAATTCTTTGATTTAAGTGGAGTGATCAAAAGATCGCTGAAGTGCCCTCTAATCCTTCTATTCAAAAAAACTTTCCCCGGAAACTGATCCTTCAGTCGTTTCAAACCGCCCACCTTGTAATGGTGATCTGATTTTTATTTTCTGTTCACGCCCTCCTCCCCCTCCACCTGCCACGTCCCGACCGTCCATGCATCCCTACGGCCATCCAACAGCGCGCGGCTTGACCCCCCCCCCCACGCGAACTTTTAAGGCTGCTTGACACACCCCTGTGCGCACGCCCAGAGTCAGCCCTCAAGGCACCTCAAAAAACCTCTTCAAATCAAACTCTTAACCCGAAAGCTGAGCGAACCGACTAACCCTCAGTTTGCAAGGCAAGCTGCAGTCATGCCACCTAATACCTGATTATTTTACTTTACTTTTTGACTCGCCCTTCCGATTCTTAAGTCAGCGAGCAAGAAGCGCTCCCACCTTGGACGATTCCTTTTATTAGCCTATCGCAACCAGTCGGTGGACCAAGGCGAGGGTCGAGCAAGCCTCTTGAAACGAGGGCGCCGCCACAGCTGAGGTCACGGGAGGAGGCAAGTTCGAGGCGATCCAACACCAGCACCGAAAGGGGGGGGGAGTGTCGTTGTCTTTGGGGACGTTGTTGTCATTGCGTTATTGTTGTCGTCGTCGTCGTCGGGTGAGGAAAAACAGCAGTCGAAGAAAAAAAAGTTAGAGCAGGCCAAACCAAAGGAGCGCGAAAATTTATGAGTAAACATCATTCTGGTCCGTCAGATTCTTCACACTCGGAGCACAAACACCCGGGTAAAGAACAGCAGCCTCAGCACGGGCACACAACGGCAGCAGCTCCACACGCCGCAAAGCATGAAAACGTTGCCCCACTGCGAGCCCCTCAACCCGCCGCCCACGCGCATAAAGGCGCGACAGGCGGCGCCGGCGTCGCTGGGGACTGCCATGCCAAGGGCTGCAGGAAGCACGCCGATAGTTTTAATTTTTGCTCAGAGCATTATGATCATTTTAAGTTTGGTTTAATCAAAAAATCAGGTGAAGCGGTCTCTGATTATGAAAAAAAGTTTGAACACTACACGCATCATATTGCGGTAGCAGCAGCGCATCACGCCGGTCACAAGCAGAAAAAGAAATCCGCCTAAAAAAAGGCGCGGGATTTTTTGCTTGTCGATTGATCAGGCGTGAATGCAAAACAGCTGTGTTATGTTCACACGGAGCTGTACCCACCAACCTCCCAGAGAGAGGGCCGCAATGTTTTTCACGAAACCTTGCGACCCTCTCTCTTCCTTATGATCAAAATTACTCATAATCTGGACCAACAAGCTGACCGTCGTAATTCAAAACTCAGCTCTATTCGCAAGCGTTGAAAAATAGGCCTTCGCGCGGCTTACCCACCCCCTGAGGACTCCTCAAGACTCCTCGTCGCTGTCGGTGTCGTCCTCACCCGCCTGCTGCTCTTCTGCTAAACTGACACTCGATTCAGATTCAGACCCCGAGCCAGACGCGGCCTCACGGTCGCTCAAGCTCCAGGCGTCTGGCGCGCTTCGCATGCCAACTGATCGCCGCCTGCAGCAGCCCGGCGATGAGTCACCTGCAAAACACAGGAGGTCTTGCGGGCCTGCGCCTGGAAAAAATCCCCCGGGCGCTGGACCACCAGATTGCGCGAGAGATCAAGAAAGCGCAGCCGTGGCCGTGCGAGTAACCCTTCCAACCCCTCATCGCTCAAGCGGTTTTGCGCTAAGCTCAGGCGCACGAGGCTTGGTAACTGTCCTAACACTGAGCTGCCTCATCCCCAAGCTATGTGCGATCGAGCCAAAGGCTTTGCAAACGTACTAGCTGATCTTGCCCTGCCTGACAAAAAAGGGCTGGAACCCCCCGTGATTGCCCCAATCGCGGTTGCCACTCAAATTGAGATGAGTCAGCTGCTTCATCTGGGAAAAAAACCGACTGGCATCCTCACCTAACGCAGTTTCTTGCAGATCTAGTGCGCTCCAGTGCGCCGTCTGAGCCAGGCGCTCGATCCCTTGATCACCAATCGAATTAAACGACAAGTCAAACTCCCTTAGCGCAGGAAGCTCTTGTAAAACGCCTAGGTCCTCGGGACCCAGGCTGTTATTGGATAACCCCAAGCGGGTGAGCTAAGTTAAGGCTCGCAACTGATCCACAGCCCCCCTTTGAAACTGACACCCCCCTGCAAGTGTAAGGCTTTAAGCCCCGTGAGAGCTGACGCAAGGCCGTGACCATGGCACCCACGGAAGTCACTGAGAGCGCCTCTAAAGCGTCAAGCGTGTGAAAGGCCTAAAACCGCGGCCGGCTCCGTCCGCCTGAGACGATAACGAATCAACCAGGGATGGGCAAATTGAAACTCAATTTTTAGCGTCCGCACCCCCCTGATTTCTGGCAAGGTTAAAAACTCATCGAGCTCTTTAGCGCTAAAAAACTTCACCGATAGCGAGGGACTAGCCAAGGTTGCAAGCCTGGCGCGCAGCTCAGCCAAGGTCAACACCTCCACTGAGGCTTCGTATTCCTGGGCAAACATCAGACCGCCTTGCGACTGAGCTGCCATCGCCTCCCGCTGGTTTTGTAAGCGCAGCCGCCGCAACTCGCTTAAAAAAGCCTCACTGCGCATCCGATTTTCCCACCCCGCACCTCTGACCTCACCTCCGGTCCCAGGATCGCCAGGCGACGACGTCACTGCCGCCGCTGCCCCTTGAAAACGAAACGCCCGGGCGCTTGACTCCAGCTGCGCCGCATCTTTTTGCGAGACACGACTGACGATCCTCAAAACAGCTCATCAGGCAGCTGCAAGAGCGACTCAACGCCGCCACGGCTTCGCGCTGACCTGCTTGCGGTCTTTTAACAACTCCTGGAAACATTGGTTCTTCCCCTTGATGATTGGTCAGCTGGTCACTTTTTGAGTCTTCCAGGCCTAAGCACAGCTCTCTTAGTGCCAGATGACTGCGATCAGGCCCTAAGGCATCCCCTCTTGCAGAAGACCAGAGAGATGAAAGAGACTTGAATATATATATATATATTACATTAATTTAATTAAAAAATAGCTAAATCTTAACGCTCCCCACTCAGCTCAACTCGGCGCACCTCAGCGCACTCACCTAAAACAACACACGCGCTCAAACACCAAAAAGCAAGCGGCTCGCGTCTGCGCTAGGACGCCAGACGCGGCAATCTGCCCTACCGAACCCTGCCTGCCTGTGCTTGGTATCATCGGGGCCAGTAAAGGGAAAGAGAGAGAGGAAGGGCTGAATGGAGCAATGAATAGGCAGGTATGTGGACGGGCGCGGGTGAGCAGGCAAGGCGGTCTTGCTTCCGCGACTCCTATTTTTGCAACAAGTTTCGGGAGGCAATCCTCGCTAAGCGAAAGACTTTACAACAGAAAACAAACTCGCCGCTGATCCCGACTCACGAGCAGCGGCGGATAACCCAAGGCCTCAGCGAGGAACTGCTCCACTGCCTTGCCTTGATCGGCATAGCCTAAGCGATCGATATAAATGGCAGCAAATCCCTCGTGGCGAATCTGAAAGAGATTGAGCTCACCGCTTGCGGATAAGCGTTGCAACCGTCTGGCGTGCGCGCGACCTTTCATCGCGCCGTAGGAAAAGCGCAAATGCTGAGTATACAAGAAAGCCCGCAAATGCTCGTAATCTTTTAGC
>JAYTHP010000103.1:0-1260 GCA_043732485.1 Oligoflexia bacterium | reverse complement strand
GCTCCATCAGTAGTACCCTATTCAGTATCAGTATCAGTATCAGTATCAGTATCAGTATCAGTATCAGTATCAGTATCAGTATCAGTATCAGTAAATGTTACTCGCGTCTTTCGTTTGGTGCAAGCAACCGGAAAAAACGAACCACGTTCAAGCCAAGACCCCAAAAAGGAACCGGAACCCCATGACGAATTCGATTACGAACTCGGTAAAAAACTCGATACCCCTCTCTCCAGCCCCCCTCTCCCCTTTGCCCAGGGTTGGCAGCCTCAAGCTTGAACTAGCAGGAGACCGGCTGGCGCTGGTTGCGCGCACCCAGGAGGGGCTGCAAGCCTGCCGCCGGTTCTTACTCGGGGGGCGAGCAGCAGCCGTCATGATCGTTCTACTCGCTATCCTACTCGCTTGCGCTCCAGCGCACGCCGTGAGTGGCGTAAGCGGAGAGAGGGTTGGAGAAAGGAGTGAGGGCTGGACGCTTGAGGAAACACGGAGTTTCAGTTCTTTACAAGAAGTGATGACGGATTCTGCCTTAGCTGACTTAGAGCAGGTCAAAGAACTCAGTGCAGCCCACGAAGGCGCCATTGCTTCCACGGTGCTTGCAGCCTTCAGGGCACTCGAGGGTGGTCCTAGCGATCCTGAGACAAGAGCACGCTTGCTCCGGCAACTGGCTGATGAGGAGTTCATCTTTAACGTGCCTGCAAGCTATCACCCAGCAGAAACGCGGGTCGTTCGCCTACCGAAAATTGCCATTTTTGCAACACAATTTCCAACGGCTGCGATGCATGACGTTTTGTTCGGGTTAACCCGTCTTGAGCGGGATCTCAGCTTGCCTTCAAGCCCCAACGCTCGCCTTGCCACGAGGATTTTAAGGCACTTTATGCAGGCCTACTTGCAGACTCGCGGGCAAGCAGGCGCAATCGCGCTCCTTGACGCCTTCTGGCTGAGGGATTATCCTGCAGTACTCAAAAGCTTCTTGAGTGTGGTTTTTAAGGATTCGGTGATCAGAAGATGTGTTCGCGACGAAGACCCGCAATTAGCCGATCTTTTAGGTGCACTGCCTGAGTCTGCCCCAGGTGCTTACCAGCCGCAAGCAGGCGACCTGCTGCGCGATCGCCACTTTTTGGGTGCAACCCTTGCCGAACCGCTGACCAGGTGGTTTCACCCCGCCACGAACGTGCGGGCAGCCGAGCAGCATGCTGATTTTTGTCAAGTCTTTTTCTCGCACCTCGACAAGCTGGTGTCAGGTAGCGAAGCCGCGGAGATCTA
>JAYTHP010000102.1:0-13979 GCA_043732485.1 Oligoflexia bacterium | reverse complement strand
ACTGATACTGATACTGATACTGATACTGATACTGATACTGATACTGATACTGATACTGATACTGATACTGAATAGGGTACTACTGATGGAGCTACTGATCATGCTGCGACTCAGAATGACGGGCTAATGCTGACGAAAATACTCCTGAACAATTACTCACTCAATCACTCACTGAAAAACACGAGAGGCGGTGCAGGGGCAATGCGTGGGCAATGCTTAAAAGAGGTTTGGATTTAGCAGTAATGAAACCGTGAGTCAATTTTTTTTTACATTAAAGTGTAATCCTGATGGGTATCACAACCGAGAGCGTCCTAACGCTTGCAGAGCAACCCTGGATCTCGGTTGCCCTCACCACCTTGAGTCGTTGTCGAGTCGTCGTGGGGAAGCGACCCTGAGCCTAGGGCTTTGGAGAGTTGGGCCAACTGCGCGTAGTTTTGTCCTAACAAGACGGAGCTTGACCAGGAGTTCCCTTGCTTCCCCCGTGCGCCGGTCTCTGGCTTGGGGCAACTTAGTCCTGAAAGAGCTTTTGCTCGAGGGATTCCCATTCCACGCGCGCTCTTTTTAAACGGGCTTGCAAGTCAGCGTTGTCAGGCTCGCGGACTTCCAGTTGCTGAAAACCTTGCTTTGCTTGCCGCAAAAATGCTTGCGCTTCTGCCCCTTGGTCTTGACATCCAGGCGCTGGCTGAGAGCGACTCAAAATATCGGCGATCTGCAAATGGCAGCGGGCGAGCCACCAGGCAATCTCGCTCTCTTGGCTTGCCGCAAGTAACAGCGTCTGGCTGAGCGCTTGGAATTGCTCGATTCGGGCTTGATTGCGGGCTTCGTCTTGCGCGGGGGACTGCGCTTCAGCGTTGGTGTTGCCCTCTGCGGTTTTCTCGTCGCCGTCAGCTTGAGCGTCTTGCGGGTTGCTCCTAGCAGAAGACGCCGGGACAAGGCGTCGTTTGCTTGCTCCCGAGCGCCAGATCCGAGAGAAGCTTGCTTTTGCCTGGCTCAAGAGGCGGCTGAGATCGTCGGCTTGCACCTTCGCTGGGTTTGTCAACAGCTGGGTCAGCCTGCGTCTCGTTGCCTGGATGGCGGTTTGGGTGACGTCAAGATGAAGCTCTTGAATTTCGCTCAGCGGCCTGAGGCTGCGCTTGATCGGGGGGAAGACGGTGAAATCAAAATCATCTTTCATGGCTTGGTAAAATTCGAGCGCTTGTTCGAACGCCGTTAACGCTTTTCTTTGAAACTGCAGTTTGAGGGCGGTCGTTGTTGGCAAGGCCGGTAAAGTCCCCGTCACCTTGGTTTGCAGCGTTTCAAGGGGGATCGTTTGACTGAGCTCGACGTAAGATTGCGCTTGATTGAACAAAAAGTTTCCAGCCGACTCCCAGAGTTCCGATTGCTGCATGAGCAGCAAGAAGGCGCGCAGTTGTTGCGCGTGTTGCTGGCTGGTGGCCGGCTCGCCGAGCTTTTGAATCCCCCAAGCCTCGGCTCTTTTGACCATCTGGAACAAGCGATCGTAGCGGGCTAGCGCTTGCTGATAGGCCTGCACGCTGCGGGCGTTGGCTTGCGGCGACAGCAAGTCGTGCGCCGCTCGGCCCTTGATCTCCCCCTGCTCCAGTTCCGCTTCAAGAGCGTTCAGTTCCCGGTGGGTCGCTTGATACTCCGATACGAGGGCTGCTTCCAGCTCGCCCAGGTCCATCTCGGCAATGGCTCCCGAAAAAGTCGCTGCCGGAGGCGGTGAGGTGGCTGAGAGCTGTCCGACTCGCTGCAGACTGGCTAGCTGCTGCGCAATGAGTGCCTCCAAGGGGCGGCTTTCTGCTGCGTGGGCGAGAGAGGAGCGAGTAGGCGGGTGCGACGGCGCGCGGTGCTGGTCTTCAGCTCTTGTCTCGCGCCACGGGACAGGATGCTTATAGCTCGGCAACGACGGGGATCTGGCAGGGCGGGGAGCGGCTGTAGCCGTCGCACTGGCCGCAGCTAGATCTTCAAGCCCTTGAAATCTTGGGGATTCTTGCTGAGCTGTCTGCTGGTGCGCCGTCTGGTGCGCCGTCTGGTGCGCCGTCTCATGATGCGCCGTCTCATGATGATGATCTTGTAAGAGGCGACTCAGGCCCGACGCGGGGGGTAAGGTTAATCTGAGGAGCGGGGGCGGAGCGACGGTTCCGGCCCCTGCTGCTGAGTGCGGTTCCGGGTGAGAGAGGCTGTCGCCAACACCGACACCCCGAGCGCCCCCTTCCTGCTCAAGGCCTCGGTAACGTGCCAGTCGTCGCAGCTGCGCGCGCCGGTCTGAGGCCGTGTGCGAGAGCCCTTGTCCCGGGGCAAGGGAAGTAAGCTCTGGCAAGTGTTCGAGAAACGTCAGGCCTGCTTGATAAAGCCGCGCCCTGCGGTTGAGCGGGGGGGCAAGGTCGCTCGGCTGGTCGGCGCTTGCAAGCGGCTGCGAGGCAGGGAGGGCGAACAGCTCGAGAAAACGCTCACAAAACTCGGCTTGTTGCTCTGCAAGCTCAGGCTGGCTTGCGGGGGTTTCCATCCACTCTTTTAAGGCCGCAAGCAGGATCGCTTCTAAGAACTGAGGCTGACGGAGTAAATCGCCTGCGCTAAACGAGACCGCGTCGTCTTCCGACGGGGCGTATTTTGCCAAAAGCGCCGCCAACAAAACCCCACCGCGCGCTTCAGGCGTCTGGCCAAGCGTCTGGCCAAGACCGTTGCTGCTGTCCTTTCTCAACACGGCGTCTTTCAAGGCAAGCGTGAGCAGGGTGTGCATCACGGCCGGACGCGCCCGGATCAGGGGGTGGTCTAGGATCAGGGTTGCCACGTTAGGGTCTCGATTTTGCAGGATAATCTGCATGAACTTACACAAAATCCGCTGGCTTGCACCCCGGTGGAGGAGCAGTGGCGAAGCGTGAGCCCCGCTCAGCGCTGCTTGCTGTCTGCTGTTGGGTAAATAATTTTCAAGCTGGCTTAACGCGATGATGGCTTCTTGCAGGGCTGAGCGCTTGGAGAAAGCAGCCTGCGAGTGGGCGAGCGACGAACCAGGGGGGGTGGAAGTCGCAGCCCCTTGCAGCGGAGCGGGAATCAGGGCGGCAAAAAGCGCGATTTTGGGCACAAACACCACGCGCGTCGACCCGGGATTTGCTGGGTCGTTGACTCGCACGCGAAAGGGTAAGGTCTCAGTGAGTTTCTCAAACAGCCGGGTGCGGGAGGCTTGCGGCAGGTAATGGTAGCGTTCTAACTCTTTTAAGTTCCTGAGCATGCTTGCGACGATCTCGAAGCGTGCAGCAGGCGAGGTCAACGCCTCAGGATCGCGTAAGACCTGAGCCACGAGAGCGGATAACCCTTGGGCCTCCTCAACGTGCGGACCGACGCTCGTCCTTTCGAGATTTCCCCCGAGACTTCCCGAGACTTCTCCCGTGGGAGACGCCTGGGCAAGCGGTAGCGGTTGCCACGTCAACGCACACAAGAGAGCAAGCGGCGGGAGTGAGCCGCCTCCCCAAGGTGCCTTGCTGACCCAGCCTGCTTGGCAAAGATCTGCAACCCAGCGCCGACTCAGGTGAACCAGCAGCAGCGGGTGGGGTGCTAGGAGGTTGCGAAACGGAGTCCTGTTGCGCAGAGTTCTGGTGTGATGCGTCGTTGGGTAATCATGAGTCATAAAGGAGCCTTCTACACTTTCTTGCGTAGGTTCACTGACGGTGCCTGCAGGACTTCGCGGTGCCTGCGGATGCGCTGATCTGCCGAGCCGACTAACGGGCGGAGCTCAACGGGAGCTAAAAAGTCTTCCGTGGAGGGAAAAAGCCTCTTCCCTGGGTAATCTCACTTCATAAGAGCAATTGTCAGAGCAACTGTCCTGGGCCTTGCCTTTCGCTCTGGCACGCCCGCTCAGCTTCGACTCCTCACCCCCTCGGAATACCGCATGCCACGTCATGGGAGTTGAGGTCCTAGCAGAGTTTGCTGGCAGGGGTCAATCTTTTTTTACATTAAAAAGCAAGAGTTGCTTGAAAAATTGCAAAACTGATGCCCGGGCGCCCTGACGAGGGGCGTTGCTGGCTGCCGGGGTCTGCTGGTTTGTATGGAGGGCGTTTTTCTCGCTTTTCCTTCTCTTTTCCTTCTCACTTCCTTCGTGCGGGTCATTGAGTGAGAGGTGGGGCCATGAAGAGGGAACGGCATAGGGGTAAGAGCAGCAGCCACGGGGTTGCGGAGGCTGAGGATCCTCTGGCGCGGGGCTGATGAGGGAGGCACTGGCTCGCGCGCAGCCGTTTAGAGACTGGGGACTATTCGATTTGTGAGCGGATGTAATCCATCAGGGCATCTTCTTGCGCCTGCTGACTGCCCAGCACCGGACCACTGAGCAACGGATCGTTGCTCACAGGCGTCTGATCAGGGAGCGCCGTCATTGTCATTGTCATCGGCTGCTGCTGATCCTGCTCAGGCAATGCTGCCGCTGCTTCTTGCGGCTGGTCGCCCATCGTCTCGTCGCCTCTCACTGGGCCGCCCTTTGCTTGAGTGTCTCGTGCTTGACCCCCGGGGCGCGTCTTGCCGGCTGCTGACGCTGACGATTGCTCGCAGTCAGCCGTCTGGCAGTTTGCTGCCTTGTGCCAGCCTGCTCCAGTTCGCGGTCGTTCACGAACTCGCGATATACTCTATAATGCTCGAGCAGCTTTTGATGGCAAAAATCGCCATAATTGATCAAAATCTCCTCTCCAGCGGTGATAGCTCGTTTTGCGTAAATCCCGACCGAGTAGCCTTCTGGAAAAAGCACTCGGTTTTTTTCCGAGTCCTCCACGCGCAGCACCTGCCGCATGCTGTTGTCCTCTTGGGTGTCATGGTTGATGGAGGAAACCATGGAACGCCTGCTGCTCCCTCGGCCAACTAGGAGAGCATCAATCAGGAAGAGGCGCTGCTGGAGAGTGCCTGGGGCGGGCTGGTGGTCGGGGTTTCCAACAAAGAGTAGGTAACGATCAAGGCAGCCGCGTTTGCGCTGAGGAATGGGTAGCCCTCTGAGCGCCTCGGTTCGCGCTTGAATGTCGGGAAATGTTCTGCCGCGGTAGAAATCAATGAGAGCTCCTGCGGGGATAGGCACTTTGGCGTAGAGCCCAACCTTATTGTGAAGATTGAGCTTTAACAAAAATTGGCTTTCGCCTAACTGCAACTTCTCGTCTTCTTCGCGCTCTTCTTGCAAAAACTCTTCCCTAGCGCTGCCAGTCGGTCCGGACCCAGGGGAGGGTTGAGATCGTGCGGCTCGGTCCTCCAGGGGAGCTCCGACTTTTCGCTTGCCGTGGGCGTTAGCAGGTGTCTTAGCTGTGGGAGGCTTCAAGAGGACTTTAAAGCCAAGCCTGGGAGTGGCGTGGGGAGAGGGGAGCTAAGGAGGCGGTAGACTGGCTGAGGCCGCAGGTAAGTCGCTGGTGCTTGCTTGTCTGGCTTGCATGGAGGACGGAGCGTCAAAATGCACGTGGTGCTCAAGCTGATTGGCTGCCGCGTGTTCTCCCTGATCCTGGACCTCGCCGCCGCCCTGGGCTTGGTGGGGAGGTAACTCTAAACGAGCTTGTGGGAAGGTCTGAGAGCCAAAGTATTGGTAAGCCCCGACTTTCATGTGCAAAGCCCGCCGAAGCGTTCGCTGCTCGATAGAAAGCGCCCTGCTGTCAGGCAGGAAGTTTTGCACTTGGCGCTCCACAAAATGCTGACCCTGTCGATAGACGCTGCTTGCCTGCTCGCTTTCATGAACGATCTGCGGGAGGTGTTGGATCAGGACCCGACAAAACTCAGCGTGGCGCTCGGCCTCAGGCGAGGCGGTCGTGGGCGAGAACCATGCCTGCAGTCGTTCCTTCAGGGTTGCGGCTAAAAAGTCGGGATGGCGCAGCAGATCTCCCGCGGCAGCTGCATCAAAACCGGGGTCAGAAGCCGGCAGCGTGCTAAAAAGATCGGCTAACTGCGGGTCCTCCTGGTTTGCACAGCTCCTGATCACCGCGTCTTGCAAGGTGACTTGCAGCCAGCGTTTCAGTACTTCGGGGCGATCCTGCAGCCAGCAGTGCTGCAGGATTTTAAGTGCCCGTTGTGGACCGCGAGTCTGGAGGATGGCCTGCATGAAGTGCCTTAAAATCGTCTCAGCCAGGAGGCGGTTGGGACGGCTGGAGTTTTGATGCGGGCCGTCGCCTTCAGGCTCTTGCGGAGGAGCCAAATCGCGCTCAAGACGGCTTAAGGCGTAAAGAACGCGCTCTGTCTCGGTGAGCGGATATTCTGCTGCAAAAACAGCAATTTTTGGTGTTCGCGCGGCCCGAGCTTCCTGCTGTGGGTTGCCGGTGTAAGTGAAGAAGTGAAACTCACTGACCAAGGCTTGGAGCACTCTTGCTCTGGTTGCTGGCTCCAGGGGATCGTGCTGAAGCTCACGAAAACTCTCAAGCAGCGCAGAAACCAGCGCCGCGTGGGTGGCTGGGTTTAAAGTAAGGTCCTCTTTTACTGCCGCAAAATCCCCCAAACCGCACTCCCGCAGCGTAAGCGCCTCAGCCTCGCCTCCTTGCTCAGGTAAAGGGGCGGCTTGCGCCCCACCGCAGCACAACGTGAGTAAAAGTAAGCCACTCACCCAGCACTGATTTCCTTGCAAACCGTGTTGTAAGCGCTGGCCTGAGCGGGAAGCGGGTGGCCTCAAGTTGAAGCTGAAGGGTTGCAGGGTTTGCGGTGGGCGAAGCGGGATGGTCATGAGTTTTCCAGTCTTTCTCTTACTTTGCATTAAGATCTCGGAGTGGTTTTGAGGCGCGGTGCTCCGGGATCATTCCTTCTTTGCGGCTTTCATTGCTTTTTTCTTTGAGTTTTGGAGCTTCAGGGACCTAGCGGCTACCCACCACCCTTCAGTTGGCGGGGGATTGCAAGAACGCCAAGCCTCCTAATTTTTTTTAGTCCTTTTTCCTGACAAGTCGTAGAACTTAAATTAAATGACAATAAATTGAATTACCATGAGCTAGCAGGCTGAGAGGCCAGAGTCAACTATTTTTTACATTAAATTGCAATCTTTGTTTGCAAAATAAGTGGCAAGAGGAGAGCCTGCGGTTCTGAGAGCTGCGGAGCGTCGTCTGCCTTGGAAAGGTTTCGGATGATCGCCGAGCGGAGCTCGATACGCTAGGCGCCCGGGGCTTGGGGTGGCGAGAAGCGAACTCTCAAAGGCTCGGTGATCTTCTCCACTTTTTTTAAGAGCGCCTGCCACCTGATCCTGATCGCTTCTTTGTTCTTCAGCCTGCTAAAAAAGACATCAGCCTTACGGAGCATGGTTATCCCTAACTGCTGCTGGTGGGCGGAGAGGTCCTGCTTCTGGTTTAAAAGCGTGGCTTGCACTAAGTAGCACTGACCTATCGACCAAAGTAGCTCCTCGCGGTGCTTAGCAGAAGTGAGAAGCATGTCAACTAGCTCATTCAACAAGCGGTGGGCTGCGGCAGGTTCTAGGAGAGTTCTTTCTAGGAAAAAGGGAGGGGCGTCTGAAGTGAGATCCACTTCTTGCCCTTCTACTTGGTTCCTGGTACCTCCCGTAGAAGCGACACTCCCCCGGAGTTGGGCGCGTTGCACGATCCAGTGAAGAGCTTTGCCGGCTTTTTTGACGAGGTCGTTCAGGTCTTCCTCGACCCCTTTTGCGAGATTATGCTGGAGTTTTTGTAGTCGGGCTTTCCCCTCGGCGAGCTCGCGCTCGGTGCATTGCAAATGTTCTTTGATCGTGGCAGGAGATTCCCCGCTTCGACTAATGAGTGGATGAAGGGGAGTCGCAAAAACGCCCAACATCAGATGGTAATTCGCCAGCGCTTCCTCTAAAACGCGAACGGCCTTTTGAAGGAAGTCCTGTTTTAAGGGCGTGGCAGTCTTGCTCCCTGTCAGCTGTGCAGTATAAGGAATCAGCTCACCGAGCCCCTCATAAGCGTTAGCCTGATTATAAAGCGTATTGCCAATTTTCTCCCAAATATTGGTGGCCTTCATGTCACTGAACAGTTTCACTAAGCGGATTTCCTCCTCTGCACTCAACGTCTCAGTGCCCAGATTTTGACTCCATTGCTCCGCGCGCTGCACCAGGCGTTCAAGCCGTCGCCAGTGGACCAGCGACCGATCATAGCCTCGAATGACCTTGTCTGGCATGAGAGTCTCTTTTGCTGATTGCGCCGTGGCAGATTTCTGGGCAGCTTTGAGCTCTTTAGTAAATTCTTTCTGCAGTTCGGTGAGCGCCATTAGGTTCGTTAAGTTCGTTAGGTTTGTTTGACCCTCGTCACTTGTTCCAGGGGCTGCTTCCGTTAAGAGTTGATAGAAACGCTCTCTCAAAGCCTCTCTCCTTGAAGGCTGCTGACCCGTGGGTGGGAGGGCTCCCTGACTAGCCTCAAACTGTGTCTCGTCTGGAGCGGCGCCGCTTGGAAAGCCACCCGGAGCAGAACGCTCTGGCGCGGTTTGTCCCTGCGCCAAACGAGGATGGGGCTTTTCGGCAGCGCCCGCAGACTGAACCCTCGCTCCACCGGACGGGGCTGAGTGTGCTGCGGGAGCTGGCTGATACTGCCGGGGCGCTTGAGCGGTGGGAGGCACCGACTCTGCGCCGTCAAGGCTCGCGTCTTTCTCCTGCAATTTAGCTGCTTCTGCTGCGAGGAGATGCATAAAATCATCATTAGAAGGTAGCTGGGTTGATAAATCGGTCGGCAAAGTCTTGGCTTTGTCACGCTCGTCGACGAACTTTTTATAATCTGGATGTTTTTTAATTAAAGCCTCATGGTAGCCTGGACCGTAATCGACGAGGATTTCTTCGCCAGCTGCAATGTCCCGTGTCGCGTAAACCCCAGCTGAGTAGCCCCGCGGGAAAAGCAGGTCATTGTTTTGCGATTCCTCAACTTTTTGAACCCTCCAGTCGCTGTTATCGTCATCACAGTCATGGTTAGCTATCGCAGCGCGGCTGCGCCGACTACTCCCGAAGCCTTTAAAGAAGGCATCGATCAGATACTCCAATTTAGTTGGTTTTTTGGGGTCCATCACGTCGAGGAGGTAACTATCGTCGCACCCTGCGCGTTCCCCGGGCGACAGTTTCTGCAAGAGCGCGTCAATTCTTGCGTCGCGGTCACCGAAGGTGTTGAAGATGATACCGCGGTAGTAGCCAATGAGGGCTCCCTTTTTAAGCGGCACCTTCGCGTAAAGCCCATTTTGCCCATGGATTTGCATCTTTTGCAAAAAACCACTTTCCTTGACCTCTAACTTCGCGTCTTCCTCTCGTTCTTCCTCGGCAAGCAGCTCTTTCAGTCTCTCTAGGGCGAGCGGGTCCTGAGCGGTGGAAGTCGGGGAGCTGGGTGGAATAGGGGATTTTCGCTTCCGCGTGGGGTAGCGCTTTGCCTCTCCGCCGCTTGCTGCCGGCAGGGAGGTGGAGTGCGGCGCTTGCTGAGTGGTCGCGAAAGTGAGTCCTGCAAGCGACCCTGGGCCTGAACCTGACCCTGATGCAGCCGCAGTAGACGGTGCAGGAGTAGGAGAAGTGGGCGGTAACGTCAAAGAAGGAAGATGTTGCAGCGCTAGCGGATGACTTCCAGCAGCAGCAGCGGGTGGCAAAGGCGGGTTGGTGCTTGCTGCCTGCCTGGCTTGTCGATCAAGCGGCGCTTCCTGAGTGGTGGTGGGTGCTTGGCCTGCGGAACCTTGAGCCCAGGGGGGACTGCCAGGAGTCAGTGCTAAGGGGTGAGGGGTGGCGACTGGAGGATAGTCTGCGCCAAAGTCTTGGTAGACGGAACGCTTCCCAGCAAAGATGCTTTGAAGCGCGTGCTCCTCTCGTGTCAAAAGCCGGCTTGAAGCGCGCGGCGCACTTTGGCTTTGCGCATCCACGACCTTCCAGCCCGCGTGATAGATCTCCGCGGCTTCGCCTGCTGGAAAAAGTTTGTCGAGTTGCGAGAAAAAGACTTGACAAAAATCAGCATGATGATCGGCCGCCTGCACGCTCGTGGCCGGGTGAAACCACTTCTCCAGCGGTTCGGCAAGGGTCGAGCCCAAAAAGTGGCGATCGCGCAGCAGGTCGCCTGCTAGGGGCTGGTAAGCGCCTGGGTGGAATCCAGGGAGTGCGCTTAAAAGAGAGGCTAATTGCGGGTCTTCGTCGCGAACGCATCGCCTGATCACCGAGTCCTTAAAAACCACACTCAGGAAGACCTTGAGCACTGCAGGATAATCCCTAAGCCAGAAGACTCCTAAGACCGCGATTGCGCTATTTTGCCCGCGAGCCTGCAGGAATGCCTGCATAAAGTGCCTTAAAATCCTCGTGGCAAGGAGAGCGTTGGGACTAGAAGGTGACGTGAGATCGCGCTCAAGACGGGTTAACCCGAACAAAACGTCAGGCGCCGCGGCTGAAGGAAATTGCGTCGCAAAAATAGCAATTTTGGGTAAGCGTACGACCCGCAATTCTGCTGGGTGACGGCTTGCAGGCACGTTAAAAGTTAGCTCCTCAACCAGTTGATTGAGCAAGCGTGCTCTGGTCTCAGGATCGCTGGGAGCACCCTTTAGTGCCCTGAAGCTTGCAAACACAGAGAAAGCAATGGCATTTTCATGGGCTGCACTCAGTTCTCTGACCTGCTCTAAGTCAGCCAGGACGGAATCAGTCATTACTTCTTGAAAAGACCTTAACCTCCGTGTCTCCTCAAGTGTCCATCGATCAGGCATGTCCCCACTCATCTCTCCGCTCACGCCGGGTGCGGCGTGCGCTGGAGGACTCCACCCATAAGCTAGAATGACGATGACAGCTGCCACTCTCTCCCCGAGTAAGAACCGGCGGCAGTCCTTCACCCCGTGCTTCGGCTTGCCGGGGAGGCTGTTAGGAACCCGAGCCAAGCGGTTTCCTGCTGCTGCTTCAAGCTTGAGGCTGAGGACCCGGGACAAAGGGGATAGGGGTGTGCGAAGCGAGCGGGTCATCGAATTCGTCATGGGGTTACGGTTCCTTTTTGGGCTCTTGGCTTGAACGGCTTTCGCTTCTTCCGGTTGAGTGAACAAAGCGAAAGACGCGAGTAACATTTGCTACTGATGCTGCTACTGATGCTGCTAATGAAAGACTCCGACTGCTGAAAATACTACTGGAAAAACAATGAAATTTAGCAACGGCGATGTATGAAAGAAGACTGGGTCTAGCAGCAATGAAGCCGTGAGTCAATTTTTTTTTACATTAAAATGTAATCATAATGGGCGTCGCAACCGTGAGCGCCAAAACGCTTGCCGCCCACCACCCTGCGCGGGTGGTCTCACCTCTTTGAGTCGTCGTCTTGAGACGATCTTGAGCTTGGGGTCTTTGAGAGCTGGCAAAGGCGCTCAGTTTGCACTCTCGTGTGTGCTTTTTTTGTCATTGCAAAACGGTGCTAGCCCAGAGGCTTGCTGCGTGTGATGAGTTGCTGCGTGAGCGTAACAAGGAGTCGCCGCGCTTCTGGCGTTCTCCGGGCCGGGCAACTTAGTCTTGAAAGAGCCGTTGCTCCAGTGATTCCCATTCCACGCGCGCTCTTCTTAAGCGGGTTTGCAAGTCAGCATTGGCAAGCTCGCAGATTTCAAGTTTTTGAAAAACTTGCTTTGCTTGCCGCAAAACCTCTTGCGCTTCCACCCACTGGGGCGGCTGGTCTTGGCCTCCAGGCGCTGGCTGAGAGCGACTCAAAGTCTCGGCTATCTGCAAATGGCAGCGGCCAAGCCACCAGGCAAGCTCGCTATGCTTCCCAGTCGAAAGTAAAAGCCTCTGGCCGAGCGCTTTGAAGTGCTCGACTCGGGCTTTGTCTTGCGCGGGGGACTGCGCCTTAGCGTTGGTGTTGTCCTCTGCGGGTTTCTCACCGCCGTCTTGAGGGTCGCTACTTGGAGAAGACGCAGGGACAAAGTGCCGCTTGCTTTCTTCAGTGCGCCAGATCCGAGAGTAGCTTGCTTTTTCCTGGCTCAGGAGGCGGTTGAGATCGTTGGCTTTCCCCGTCTCTGGGGCTTCCAACAGCTGGGTAAGCCACTGTCTCGTTGCCTTGAGTTCGGCTTGGGTGACGTCAATATGAATCTCTTGGATGACTTCAGGGGGTTGCAGGCTGCGCTTGATGGGCGGGTAGACGGTGTAATCAAAACCATCCCCCATGACTTGGTAAAGTTCTAGTGTTTTTTCTAGCGCCGCTATTGCTTTGCTTTGAAACTGCAGTTTGAGGGCTGTCGTCGTCGTCGTAGGTGGCAAGACCGCTAAAGAGTCAGTGATCCCGGTTTGCAGCGTCTCAAAGTGCAGAGTTTGACTGATCTCGGCATACGATTGTGCTTGATTGAAAAAAAAGTTACCAGCCGACTTCCAGAGTTCTGATCGCTGCATGAGCAGCAAGAGGGCGCGCAGCTGTTACTCCTTTTTTGGGCTGTTTGCTGGCTCGCCGAGCTCTGTGATCCCCCAAGCCTCGGCTCTTTTTACCCTCTGGAACAAGCTATCGTAGCGGGCTAGCGCTTGGTGATAGGCCTGCACGCTGCGGGCGTTGGCTTGGGGCGACAGCAAGTCGTGAGTCCTTCTTCCCTTGAACTGACTCTATTGCAGCTCTGCTTCAAGAGCGTTGAGCTCACGGTGGGTCGCTTGATACTTCGGCACGAGCGCTGCTTCCAGCTCGTTGAGGTCCATCTTGGCAATGGCTCCCGAAAAAGTCGCTGCCGGAGGCGGGGAGCTGGGTGAGAGTTGCAAGACTTCCTGTAGGGTTTCTAGCTGCTGCGCATCGAGTGCGCTCAGGGGGCTGTTTTCTGCTGAGTGAGGGCCATACGAGGTGGTAGGGTGCGATGGCGCGCGGTGCTGGACTGCGGCTCTTGTCTCCCGCGCGAGGGTTGGGGCGGCAGGTTGATGAGGGTGCTGCTCAAGAGGAAGCGACTTGCTCAGCGAGGGTGATCTCGCAGGGCGGGGAGCGGCTGCAGCCGTCGCACTAGCCGCAGCTAAATCTTCAAGTCCTTGAATTCTTGGGGATTATTGCTGAACCTACAGGTGCGCCGTATCATGAATGCCTTGCAGCAGGGGACTGAAGGCCGACGTGGGGGGTAAGGTTAATCGGAGGAGTGAGAGCGACTGAGGCGGAGCGACGGTTCCGGCTGCGGCCCCTGCTGAGTACGGTGGGTGCCAGCCAGTGGGAGGGTTTGTGGCTGCCGGGTTGGGTTGCGGGTGAGAGATGACGCCCATGCCGCCACCAACACCGCCACCTTGATGCTCAAAGCCTCAGTAACGTCTCAGTCGTCGCAGCTGCGCGCGCCGGCTTGAGGATTGCACGGCTAGGGTGGCCCGTATGAGAAACCCCTTGCCCCGGGGCAAGGGAGTGATCCCGAGCAGGTGTTCAAGAAAAGCCAGTCCTGCTTGATAAAGCCGCGCCCTGCGGTTTAACGAGGGGGCAAGGTCACTGGGCTGGTCGGCGCTTGCAAGCGGCGGGGATGCGGGAAGGGCGAATAGCTTGAGAAAACGCTCACAAAACTCGGCGTGTTGCTCTGCTAGTTCAGGCTGGCTTGCGGGGGTTTTCATCCACTGTTTTAAGGCCGCAAGCAGGATCGCTTCTAAAAACTGAGGCTGGCGTAGTAAATCACCTGCGCTAAAAGAGATCGAGTCGTCTTCCGACGGGACGTATTTTGCTAAAAGTGCCGCCAAAACCTCTCCGTTTCCAAGAGTCTGGCTGCTGTTGTTGTTGCTGTCCTTGCTCAAAACGGCGTCTTTCAAGGTGAGCGTGAGCAGGGTGTGCATGACGGCCGGACGCGCCCGGATCAGGGGGTGGTCTAAGATCGGGGTTGCAACGGCAGGGTCGCGATTTTGCAGGATAATCTGCATGAACTCACGCAAAATCCGCTGGCTTGCACCCCGATGGAGGAGCAGTGGTGAAGCGTGAGCCCCGCTGAACGCTTCTTGCGGGCTGGGCAAATAATTCTCAAGCTGGCTTAACGCGATGATTGCTTCTTGCAGGGCTGAGCGCTTGGAGAAATGAGTCTACGCTTGTGCGAGGGACGAACCAGGGGGGGTGGAAGCCGCAGCCCCTGGCAGCGGAGCGGGAATCAGGGCAGCAAAAAGCGCGATTTTCTGG
>JAYTHP010000101.1:0-4528 GCA_043732485.1 Oligoflexia bacterium | reverse complement strand
TTCTGTTGATAGTTTGTTTTAATTTGCCTCAACCTTAGGCTGCTTTTTTCTTTTATTTCAAGTGCTTATTTCTTTTTTTTGCTAAGTCAGTGCCATTGCTCCATTGCCTACCCTGCCATCTTCACCGCTCTTTCGTAGTCTTCGCTGTTAGCAAGAGACTAAACAAAAAAAGGCAATTGCGAAACAGGGTTATATGGGCAGCTTACGACTGAAACGCAAACACCTTTTTTTGCAGAGCAAGTTCTTGGCTGGTTAATTTTACTGCTTTCGCTCGTCTTTTCATCTTGTCCTCCTTCGCACTCTTGGGTGCTGCTAGGAGGCTAAAGTAAAATCGATTCTTCCGAAACAGGGTTATATGGGCAGCTTACTTTATAAGAGCCATCATCACTCCCTTTTTTATGATAATTTTTACGAATTATCATAAAAAATAGAGACTTAGGATTTTTTTGTCATTTTATTTTTTAATGAGACAGCCGTGGGGGGAGGGTGCCCGTTAGCACTGCCAAGTGAACACTGATTGCTGGGTTGCTGCTCCGCAGGCGCAAGTCAGACCTCAGAAGGTACGCGCGAGTAGACCGGGCGCTTGCATGGTTGGAGCTCGTTACTCGTGAAGGTGACGAAGACAACGCGCGTGAGCTTTCCCTTGGCCAGAAGGCTTAAGGCGCCCTCAGGCCTGGGGTCGTGACAGACTGAGCAGAGCGCACCGCACTCCCTTGAGGGGAGGATTGGCAGTGAGCCTCCTTGTTGAGCTTGACACTCTCTCTTGGGGTCGTTTCCTGACCAGCTTTTTGAGCTTCGTCGGAACTTTTCTTGACCTCTTCAGTTCTCCGGCTGACGAGGGCGGCTCAGGTGAGAGGAGGTGTGCGCGCGGGATTGCTAGGCTTCCGACTGATTCAGGTTTTTTTGAATGCTCGCTTTTAGAAAGAGAAACTCATCGCCAGAGGGGTATTGCCCGCATTGAGGCTCACGCTGTAGGGGGATCCGGCACTTGAGAGTACACTGCCGCTGTCACCACTGGTCTTCATAACGGAAACGCCGTTGTAGACGTTGATCGCCTCATACATGTAATGCCGCGACACGGAGCTAAAGTGGCCAGTTAAGATCGAAGTTCCAAGTAGCGCCAGCGTAGCAATCGTATACAGCGTCAAGTTATTGTCACGGTAGAGTAAAGTCACGGACGACACGTAAAAGCCTAACGACGGGACCACGCCCAGCCAGAAACTTAACTCCGCGTAGCCCTGAAACTGTCGTTGCTTGTCCGTGAGGGCTAACGCTTCAGGATTTTCTTTCACTAGCTCACGCAACTCGTAGGCTCCGAAAAAACCCACCGACACTGATTGCTTCCCATTAGTGATTTTTTCGTCTCCAAAAAACCCCTCCCCATGCTCGGTCCACAGTTTGGGTGGCTCAGCGCGGGCGGCAGCGGTGACAAGCAAGAGTGAGCCGATGCCATCATTTTTTTAAAACCTGTTGCTAAGCTCATTTTTGACCTCATCTTAAAAGCATTTTTTTCAGTGATCAACAGAAAGCCTCAGCTTCTCTTGCCTGGCTCTTCTTTCAAATGAACGGAAACTACTCTAAACCACCGTAAACTAATCCCTCACGCTGACCCCGGCTTGCTTGCGTCTCAAGCTGCAAGCCCAAGCAAGAAACTTACTTGGGCCCTACTGTGGGCTGATTTGGGCCTGATGTGGATCTGCCGTTGGCTTGAGCTTTACGGGAGTGCGTGCCTTCGTGTGCTCACGTCACACGCCTTCCTTGCCAGAGCGCCTGCTCTCTTCTTGTGATCTGTAGCTTACCAGAAGTGCACGAAATCGATTATAAAATCGCTCGATCTGGCACTGGATTGCGAGGCCACACCTGTGTAAGCAACCGAAGGACGAAGATCCCACTGCCTTGCAAAAGACCAGACAGCCGCAACCCGCATCCCTAAGTTAAAGTCCATGTTCGCAAGCAGGTTCGATCCCAACGGTTCATCCGATTGAATCAGCCCAATGGGCGCGAGATAGGGATTGTTGTTTACGCTCAGTAATAAGGTTGGCTTAAGCGCGAACTCATCGTTGATTTGAAAGACCGGTCCTGCTGCAAGCGAAGCACTCCAGGCGAGGCTCGTATTGCTGTTGGCCATCAAATCGACGGTCAACGCAGGAATGATATCGATGGCTAAATCTTTTGAGATCTTGCGACGCTCTGAGAATGCTAGCGTCGGCTTGAAGTAAATGCCCTGATTGGTGCGGTAGCTGATAGGAGCCACAAAGGCGAAGCCTAAGCGGTCTTGTGCGTTGTTCACAAACTGATGCGACACGCCAAGTGGCAACGGGAGCCAAAGCAGATTCCAATCATCCGCTAACGAGGACTCCCAGATCAGCGGGGAAAACCCAAATTGCGTCTGCGACCCGTTGTTGGAGGTGACATTCACGACGTTCGTGAGGATGTGCCAATTCGCAACGCCCTTAGGGAGGGTGTACGGGCGATCAATCTCCCGTCTTGAGTATTTTTCCAACTCAGGACCGCTAGCACAGCGGAACGAACAACTAAGGAAAAGCGCAACCACAAGAGATCGTTTTAAATAATTCCACATATTAGCCGACGGGTATCATAGATTTTTCAAGCGAGCAAGTTTTTTTAACTGTGAAAAAAGGGGTGCCGAATGGAGTGGGTTGCTTGAGCAGCACTCCAGGACTTGCGTGGGGTGCTGCAGTGCCACACTGCCACACTGCTCCGTCCCCCATTCTTCATTCAGAGTCTTGTCCCAGCGTCTTTTGAGGCACCGCTTGCTCAGCGTAGGGTCGTTGTTTCTTAACTGACTGGAGTGCGCCGGCGAGTTGCTTGGGCGGAAGAGTGCCCGCTAAAAAAAAATGAGTGCAGAGCGTGTAGCCGGAGCGCTGGGGCCAGCGAGAAAGCGGTGTGTGTGTGGTAGGGGTGCAAGAGTGCGAAGCGCAAAAAAAAGCGAAGCAAGTGCCCACGTTTTGAGGTGAGCGCGAAGAAGGCTTAAGAGTCCCTGCTTGAGGTTAGCAATACTACGCGCTGGGGGATTTTAAGGTAAAGCGAGTGACGGTGAGGAAAGAGGGGGTTAGAGGCGAGGGCGTTAAGGAGGTTTTTTGAGAGAATGCGTTTTTTTTTGATAAGTAGGCAGAGAGAGGGAATTTCTCAAAAAAAGCTTTGTCAGAAGCTTTTACCGGAGAAGCTTTATCTAAACTTTCATTAGCAGTCTGATCTACAGTTTCCTCGTCACGGGGAAGAAACTTTGACTGGAAAAAAAAGTTAAGCTCACGTAAGAGCGTTAGAACGCTTTTTAAAGCTTAAACTGAGTAATGGCGGGAGCGATGGGACTCGAACCCACGACCTTCGCCGTGACAGGGCGACGTTGTAACCAACTCAACTACGCCCCCGCATGCAAAACACGTTGCCCTAGAGTTATTAGAAATTCTTTGCTTTGTCAACCAGCTAATTTGGCAGGCGATGAGCTGCGAGGTGGCAAAAAGTGTTTTTTTTGTCTTCTCCACACTCTGTCGCCGACTCCTGGTTGAGTTGCGCTGGCTGAGGCTTGCTGAGGTCAAGATCGGGGTGGGAAGGATGACGCGCAGGTTTACTCGTCCAGATCGCCGCTTCCGCCTCGTGCCCATTGTCCGGTTAAGCGGCAGGAGAGGTAGGCTTTCATCAGCCCTTCTAAGTCGCCTTCTAGTACTTTTTCAGCGGCGGAGGAGACAAAGCCGGTCCGGTGGTCTTTCACCATTTTGTAAGGGTGCAAGACGTAGGAACGGATCTGGCTGCCCCAGGCAATCTCTTTTTTGCCGTCTTCAATCAGCGCTTGTTTTTGTCGCTCTTCTTCTAAGTGGCGATCGTACAGTCTCGACTTTAAGACCTTCATGGCGATGTCTTTGTTTTTAATCTGCGAGCGCTCTTGCTGACAGGCCACCACAATGCCTGAGGGTAGATGGGTCAAGCGGACGGCTGAGTCGGTGGTGTTGACGCCTTGGCCGCCTTTGCCGCCTGAGCGATAGACGTCCACTCTTAAGTCAGTCGGTAGGATCACCACTTCAAAGTCATCATCGACTTCAGGCGTGACAAAGACGCTGGTAAACGAGGTGTGCCGTCTAGCATTGGCGTCAAAGGGCGAGATGCGCACCAGTCGGTGCACGCCTGCTTCGCTTTTCAGGCGCCCGTAGGCGAAAGCGCCAGAAAGGGTCAAAGTCGCGTTCTTGATCCCGGCTTCTTCGCCGACTAAAGCATCGACTAAGTGCACCTTGAAGCCTGCGTCTTGCCCCCACCGTTGATACATCCGCAAGAGCATCTGGGCCCAGTCTTGCGACTCGGTGCCACCTGCTCCGGCGTTAATGGTGACAATGGCGTTTTTGGGATCCATCGGATGGGAGAGCATTTTACGAAACTCGGCACTCTCAGCCTGCTTGGTGAGGTCCAGCAGCAGGTGGCTGACTTCAAGCCAGGTCGCAGGATCAGGGGCTTCTTGCGCCAGCTCAAAAAGGGTTTGCGCGTCTTGGAAGTGGGCGTCGAGTGCGTGAAATTC
>JAYTHP010000100.1:0-4534 GCA_043732485.1 Oligoflexia bacterium | reverse complement strand
TTAAAAAGGGCTGCCGTATTCAGTTTTCCGCCGTACCCTAAGGTCACCCCGCCATTCACCGTGCCGGTATTGCCTGCTCCCGAGCTATCGCCAACCGTTGTGCTGCCGCTGGTCTCATTGGGCTTCCCGTAGCCTAGCAAACTGCTATAGCTTAGCACCTAAGTCGCATCGAGCTCGGCGTTGTTAGTCGAGGTGGCGTGCATTCTGCAATCCCGATTTCACTGGTCAGCGAGCCCGCGCAACTGAGTACCGAATTGCCTTGCCCACTGCTGCCACTCCACATCACACTGGCACCCCCCACTGGGTTGCCTTGCGCGTCACTCACCAGCACACTTGTAGGGGTAACGACAAAGCCGCACCGACGGCGCCAGATTGCTGGTTGTTGGCAGCCAGGGTGCCTGCCACCACGCTGACTTGGGGGGCGCTGGACGTAAATGGCTAACCGTAACTCCAGCCTTGCAACCCGGTGTGACACCCGTAAGCTCAGCCACGCAACTGCCGTCGTTTTGATTAACAAGCTCGCTGAGTTGCACTGTACTTACCGTGCCACTCAAGCCGCTCGTGTCACTCGTAACCGTCAATTTGACTGGATAACGCTTGGCCACCATCGCAGCGTTGGTCGAATCGTGTAAAAAAATCGTGACTTTTATCGCACTTCCCACCACCACGCTGCTATCTGCCACCTGAACAAAGGAATGCACCAGCGACGGCTGAATCCCTAAAATCGTGCCCTTCGGAATGGTCTGCTTTTGCTGGCGGGCGGTCATGCAGCGTAAGGTGGCAGCCATTGCCAGGAGCCGCACCCCAACGTCCAGCATGAACGGCCCCGGCCCAAAAAACCCAGTTTTTTCTTCCTCTCAGACTGCTTCATCCCGAAAGCCCCCCCTGGGTGGTTTACCCCTTGTGACTTGATTCAAGCTGCTCATGACCGGTGTTGCCCATCTCCCGTGTACCTCTCAGGCAGACCACTCTTTCTTGCCGCTCAGCAGAGCACCCAGACCACGCAAAACACAGACGCACTGAGACACAACAACCTACCCTCGACTCTAAAAAAATAATACCTGGCATGGAGACTGCATGCACCCTCCCCCCCTCCTGAGACTGCAAAAGACGGTAGACGACTTCAGGCAACTGACCTTTCCTGGCTTTTACGACTAAAACACAGCATCAACAACAAACCCACCGTCGCAAAACACACCTGCGTTGGCCCCCAAAAACCCCAGCCTTGATGCTCTAAAATCCAACCCAAACCCAGACCGGCAATCGACCCGCCAAGATACTGCATGCCATCAAAAAATCCCGCCACCGTCCCAGCTGCCTGCTTGCCGCCACAATCCATCGAGGCGGTGCCTGACAAAATACACTGCACCATGCTGATGGCCGTGGAGTGCAAAACAAAAGCAACACTCACCCAGATCGGGGCCGGGGCCGCAGTAATGAGGAGGAGGGCTACGATCTGTAAACTATAACCCAGCGCCGCAACCGGCGTCCTGCGGCCTTGAAACACCCAATCCGAAAGCGTGCCCGCAAACACCGCGCCAACAATCCCCGCAAGCACCACGGCCACCGCATTCTTTTGGAACAAACTGCTCGTCAATTCCAGGTGCTGCACTTCCACTAAATAGCGCGGAAACCATTGCTCAAAACCATGCCGCACAAACCCCGTACAAAACTCCGCCACCGCAATGGCAAGCGTCAACGGCTGAGTCAAAATCGAGTGAATCACCCGCCGCCGCGAGACTAGTCCTACTATTGCAGCCGTTTTTGCAGCAGCCGCTTGCGGGGCAGAAACTGGCAGTTGACGAGAATCCGGGCGGACGTCAGCCTGCGGCGGCTCGTTGCGCACCCAGAGAAAGGTCAGTCCCCCCATCAGCGCAATGATTGCTGCTGGCAAAAAAAACATCCACGGCCAACTGCAAAAGAGCATCAGCCAAGGACCCACCACAAAGACTAGCGCCCGCCCGAGTTGAATCATCGAGCCAAAAATCGCTGAAAACACCCCCCGCTCGTGCGGCTGAAACCAAGCCGCATTGATCTTGATCAACGACACCGCCCCAAAGGACTGAAAGTAGGCGTTCATCATCCACACGACCGTAAAATAAGTCAAAAGCCAGCCGGTGCCCCCAGTGGCGGCGCCTGAAAAGAAAGCCCCTAAACCAAATAAAAGATTAAACGTCATCGATCCTGCGGTCGCAAGCAGCATCGCAGCCCTACCGCCGATGCGGTCGGTGAGCGAACCGTTGACCATCGCAAAAATGCCATAAGCCGCAAGCGCCGGGCTTAAAATCCCCCCGATTTGCGTTTTATCCCAGCCATAAGCCTTGGATAACAGTGGATTAACCAGCGCGAGATTATAGCGCCCCATGTAAAGCGCCGAGTAAGTCACCCCTAAGACCACCCAATTGAGGGCGCGCCGCCTGCGAAAACGGGCAGTGACGCTCTCATCCGCGGCGTTGACTGAACATGCCGGCGCTGTTTGAAAGGCCATTTTTTGCAACCCCTTAAGGATCGGTAACATGATGCCCAGCCGAAGAGGGGATCGCAGTGGCATTAGAAGAAGAGGGCGAAGAAGAAAAGTCAGACGGTGGTGACGCCCGACCCTGCTGCTGCTGCTGCGCTTTGTCGTGGCACTGCTCGCTAGCGGGCGACGCGTCAGGATCACTTTGCGGGAGTCCACCTGCCACCAGCGGTGTGCCTGCCTGCCCCTGGTGGGGTTCCAGAATACTGACTTGATTGTCTTGAATGCCTAGGGTTTTTCTGCCGTTCAAGAAATCAACCAACGACTGACCCATGAGCCGTGCCGCTTCGGTATTCAGCATGCCGGAATGCTGCAAAGTCTCCACCGTTTGAAATTTGGCGCGAATCAACGGCAAAAACTGCGAGGCATGAATCAAATGCTTACGGGAAATCTGATAATGCTCAGCCAATAAGCCGACAAAACACTTCAACAACTCGAGCACCTGCAACTCACTAGGGGTGGCAATCAACGCTCGACCCATCGGAACGGGTAACATCTCACTCACCTTGGCAGCCTTAAGCTCCGCGGATCGGATGATCCCCAAGAGTGTTTCGGCTTGGTTTTTCAGTTCCCCCCGATTCAAGCCACGAAAACTGCTTAAATGATCGAAATTCTTCGGCCTCACCTGTGCCAAATCAATCAAGACTTGATCATCCGCCACCCACCGGCGCGGTAAATTAAGCTTCCGCACGCGGTTTTCCCGCCATTTCACAAGCTCAAGCAGCGCTACATCACTCTTGCGATCTAACTTACTGTTACGGCTCAACTTATGCGCCAACTCCTCAGGATTCACCTCATACAAGGAGGGGTCAGCAAACTGCGCCGACAGCTCCATTGCCCAGGGCTTACGCCCGTTCTCTTCTAATCGCTCCAAAAGCGCTTCGCTCAGGGCCACTAAATGAATGACATCGGCGTGGGCATACTCCAGTAAATGCTCAGGCAACGGGCGCACCGACCAGTTGGTCCTGGCATGCCCCTTCGAGAGATTAACCTTCAAGACCGCCTTGATCAGCTTCCCCAAACCAATCGCTTCGCCTAAACCACACAAGGAGGCGGCAACCGCCGTGTCTAGAATGGGCGAGGCTAACACTCCAAAACTGGTATACAAACACTCCTGATCGCCTTGCGCCGCATGAACCACCTTCAGCACACTGGCGTCTTGCAAGAGATCCAATAACGGCTGCAAGCCCGGGTCATAGGACTTGCGGTCGTTGTGCAAATGACCCTTTTTAAAGGCCTGCGCATCAACGATCCAGGATTCTTGATCACTGGCAATTTGAATCAGCTCAACCAAAGGAAAATAAGTGGACTCGCGAATAAACTCGGTGTCAAAAGAAATCACAAGACGATGATGGGGTGAATTTTCTTTTACGGACCTGAGATGATGGACGAGTTGCTCGATTTCTGAGGCGGTAGATAATATATTGAGATTAATTTTCATAGTGAGTTTAATGCTTTGCCATTAACCTTCCTTGGCTTGACAATGCAAGCTATTCTTCCCACTTTCCGCAAAAAAAAGCAACCGGGAGCGATGGTTTCAGAAAAAAACTCATAATCTCCTTGAGGTTTTGCCCGATTCCAAGCATAAATTTGCCGAAGGAAAAGCTCAAGCGAAAAAATCGCCGCAAAAAAGCCCCGAGGCGCGGCGGGAACCCGGTGAGCAAAGAAAGAAAAAAAGTCCGCACAAAGTAAAAGAAAAGTAAGAAGTTGCTATCATTGAAGTCTGCCTGGTAAAATTAAAGGTAGCAAAGTCAGGAACATTCAATGGGAAAACAAAAAAGTAAAAAAAGTTAGAACCAGTGAACCCAACCAGAGAGCGCGGTGAGAAGCGAGAGCGAAGCCCTCAGCCGCGCAAAAACGCTTAAGGGGGTAGCATCGATTGCGATGGTCTTCGTGTGATTCATGGTATTCAAAGCAGCATGAGTTCGCTTTCCCTCAGCCAACTCTTTCCAAACCCCAACCCCCGCAACTGAGTTCTCAGCCGCCGCCGCACCCAGCCCCCCCGCTTTCGCTGCT
>JAYTHP010000099.1:0-14239 GCA_043732485.1 Oligoflexia bacterium | reverse complement strand
CTAGACGGGCAGGAGAGAATCATTATATGCAGCAAAATCGCATCACAGCCCGCCCTGACGTCTGCAGGGGCAAGCCAACAATTACTGAAACTAGAATTATGGTCCGAAACATCCTCGGGATGTTTCGTTGCAGACTCTGATATTGCAGACCTACTCACGACCTACCCTATTCTCAGCAAAGACGACGTCTTGACAGCGCTAGAATACTTGACTCAATTGATCGACGAGGAGCAGGTTATTTTTCGCGACTAAAAACGCTTTATGCTTTCTTTGCCGAGCCTACTGCTGCCGAGGCTCTTGACTCACCTCGCAGCGCCAGAGTTGAATCTTCTTGACCGCCACCCCACCGCGCATGCTCCAGAAGGGCTCAAGCGCGGTACACGGGGTTTGAAACGGCGGTGGCTCGCTGTACCTGCCGTCTGCAACCCACAAGCAAGGCTGTTGCAAGTGCCAGCGACCCTGCGCGTCTTGCTGCGCCACCGCAGTGAAGTCTGGCCACTCCTGTTGTACCATCGGATTGCGAGCAAGCAGGCTGACTGAGCTGCGGTGCCTGAGGGCAAACGCCGCTTGCGCCGCCGTTTGATAGCGCCCTGCAAGGACGGGGAGCTGAAAAATCGCGGGACCGAAGCGCGCTTCCATCCCGTGCTCAAGATCTTGCCAGCCCCATAAGTCATTGCTGACATCAAGTCTTGGATCAAACTCCACCCCTCGCACTTGCGCCAAGCGAGCTAACCCTTGGTTGAGCCAAGGCGTTTGCAACGCCAACACCACCAGTCCCGTCAAAAGCGCGCTATACCAACGCTGCACCTGACTCCAGTCGCAAAGCACGCTCTCTTGCTGTCGCCAAAATCTATCACGAGTGGTTGCCGCTGCCATCACTAGCGGCCAACCGACCACAAAAAACCAGTGCAACTTAAAGTCGGAATAAAGCGGCTGCAGGCCAAACACCGCGCCAGCCGGTAACACCCAAAACAGCACATACGCCGCGAGCGACAGCGGAGGGCGGGACTTCGCTGAAGGAGGCAACTCACTCAGAACCTCCCCGCGGCCTGCCCCTTCTGCGCCCTGGCGCTCCACCACCCTCCCCCCCCCCAGTCTTTGCCACAGACCTTGCACGAGCCGCCAGCCAGGACCCGTAGGCCCTGCCATCGCAGCAGCAACCGGCGGCGGCCTTGAGCCGCGCCAAGCGCCCGCCAGCTTACAGCCGTAAAAGTAAAACAAGGGAGGCCCGATCAGCACCATCTCAAGCACCCAGAAGCGCAAAAAGCGTGCAAGCGAGAAATGGCCACCGCGGTGGCGATCGCGCAACTGAAAAAGGATTGACCCCCATTCGTGCTGGGCATTCCAAATGAAAATGGGCGCTGCCGCAAGCCCTGCCCCTAAAAGCAAAAGCACCCAGCCGCGAGTTTTGCGCCCCTGCCACCAGCGGACGGTGGTGGCAGGGGGTGCCATCCACTGCAAGGCCATCAAAGACGAAACCCAGGCTAAAACGCCTGAGTACTTGGAGGTGATGACGAGCGCGCTGCCTGCCACCAGACCCAGCTCGGTCAAAGCCTTGCTTTTTTGCGTAAGCGGCGACACGCCGTCGCAAAACTCCCAAGTCTTGGTCCACAACAACGTCACGCCCAGGAGCAACGGTAGATCAGGCACGATCATCCAGCAAAGCGCAAAAAAACCCGGAAAAGCAAGCAAGCTGAGCAGAATCTCGCTCTCAGCCCAGCGATCACGCCCGTCAACGCCGCCACGGCCACCCAGCTCGCAGCCGTCCCTCAGCTGACGCCTGACCCAAGTCTGCGCCAGCCACACAATGCCGCCCACGCAGGCGATCGCCCCCAGCCTGATCCAGCCATCAAAACGCTCAAGCCAAGCCGGAATCACGGCTTGCACGAGCGCAATGAGCCAAGCCACAGCTGGAGGGTGGTAGGCATAGCTGCCTTGCAGGTGTTGCGCCAAGACCCAGTAATAGGCCTCATCATCGGTGATCCCGAGCGAAAAAGCCTGCACCCCGACTAGCCCTAAGACCATCAGGATCAGGAGCAGGCGATAAGACACAAAGCCGAGAGGGCCTGCAGCCAATGATGGGGAGGCTTGCAAGGCAGGAAGCGAAGAAGGGGAAGAAGAAAGAGAAAGCAGAGGAAAACTCCTACCCTGCTTCACCCTAGCGATAACCCAAGCGTGTGCTCTCACGCGCTCACCTTTGCCTGCGGCATTTTTTTTTCTCAAATCGAGCTTTCACTGGCTGTATCCAGCAGCAGGCGTGAGGCGTAATTGGGCACCTCAAAGTGAATCATGTTATGAATCCCCGTCCGAAAGCGCTCCCAGTAACTCTCGGCTTTTTTTGCTTCTGCCGAAGGCAACTCAAGCGTCAGGGTGGGAATGCCAAGCTCCTTCCCCGCAAAATTGCCCAGCGAGCCTGGGTAAAAACCACCTGACGAGGCCTTCAGCTCCTGCCGCAACCGCTCACAAGCGCGGGTGTACTCTTGGGGAAAATTGCTCAGCGTCAAGGCGCCCGGTCCGTCGTAGTCTAAGAAGTTCAGCGGCGAGTGAATCGATAAGATCTTTTGCGGGCGCACTTTTCGAATCAACGCCTCTTGGAAGCAGGTTTCAGGCTCGGACCTGGGCTTGACGCCGGGATTGCGTCTAGGATCGCGGTGAAATCGTTTCTCCCACGAGCGCACCGCAAGCGACGGCCAATCTTGGGTGGCAAAATTACGATTCAAGTCCACCCCGTGGGCGTTGGTGCGAGTCTTTCGCGGCTGTCTGAAGAAGCCATCAGGATTGACAAGCGGGGCTACCACCACCTGGACGTTCGCAAAATAGTCAGCAGGTTGCGAAGCCAACCAATCGACCAGCTTCAAGCCAACAAACAAAGGGGTGATCTCATCGCCGTGCACCGTGGCAAGCACCAAGGTGGTGTTGGGTGCCGTGTCACTGCCAAATTTTGCCACCATCAGCGGTCGTCCTAGCACCGATTGCCCGCCTTCTTCCCAAACCACGCCCACGCCCGCTCCACTGTGACTCCCTTCGTGGCTAACACAAGGATCAAGCCTCCACTTCAGCGCCCTGGTTGCGTGCCCCAGCTCCTGACACCAGGTCTTGAGCCGGGAGGGTTCCTCCGCCTCAGCCAGCGACAGCGGCGGCTCGGTGGCAACCGGCACCGCCCACAGCACGAAGCCGACGAAACCCAGAGCAAGCAAGCTCTGCCATCCCAACGGTTGACCCACCGGACGACCCAAGAGATGACCGCCTAAAGCACTTTTGCCGACCTGGCTTTTACTGGCCGTTTGCCCGCTGCTGACTTTCAAAAACCCCACGCTGCCCCTATCCTTTCTCGGGGCCTTTGCTTTCCTGAAGGCCCTTCTTACTGCTTACCCACCGTGAACTTCCTTCACGTCACCTTGCGATGCGACAAATACCACTTCACAAGCACCATCACCACCAAGGCAATCAGAATATAGACAATACCATATTCAATTTTTTTCACCACCTGCGTCACCCGGTCAAACTCATCCCCAAACCAGTAGGCTGCACTGACAATCGAGGGCACGCTAATCATCGCAGCCGCCCCATCATAGAAGAAAAACACCCGGTACGGTAGATGAAGCGTCCCTGCCGAGAAATACACCGCCGAGCGCAACCCCGGCATGAAGCGTGCGGCAAAGATCAAGCGATTGCCCTTTTGATGAAACTTCTCTCGCACCGCAGACAAGCGCTCCTCAGGCAGCAGCTTACGAAACAGCCATTTCTGGGTCAATTGGCGGCCAAAATGGGAGCCCAGGAAAAACATGAACGAATCCCCAAACAGCACCCCGGCAAGCGCCACGGCAATCATCCCGTCCAAGCGCGTGAGTCCTAAGTAAGAAACGTAACCGCCCCACAAGAGCGCCACATCCTCTGGCATCGGTAAGCCTAAGCCGCAAGCCAGCAAATAGCCCGCACACAGCAAATAGAGCTGTCCACTGGAAAATCGAAGCAAAAAATCTAAAATCTGATCCATAACCCAAAAACCTTTCACCTGAATGTTTGTGTGCGCTCTTTTGACTCTTCACCTTGCGCTCACTCCCTTTGCTTTTTTTCGCACTGGAGGAGGAGCGCCTGCTCATCCCCTCTTCACACCCTCACCACCCCCACCGCTCTCAAGCGAGAGCAACGTCACGCTGACCAGCAGCACCGAGCCTGCCACCGTTTGCGTGAGACTGAGCGGGGTCTTCAGAAAAAGCGTGTTTAAGACCACAGCCCCAATCGGATAAAGCAGCTCCACGAAGGTGGCCACACTGGCTGACGATCTGGCCAGTCCATGGTAGTAAAACAACATAGCAAGCAACCCTGGCAGCAAACTCAAGTACAAGACGCAGAAGATCATCTCGGTTGATTGCACCAGCTCAGCCAGCGCCGGTAACGGCGGTTGGCTCAGCAAAATAGCCATCATGGCGAGAAGACCAAAAAAAAAGCGCCAAAAGGTGGCCACCGTCGGTGGGATGCGATTGAGCAAGAACTTGCCTGAGACTGTCGAGGCTGCCCAGATCAAGGCTGCCGCAAGCGCATAACGCACGCCCATCGAGTGCAAGCTGACATTTTGGTCAAAGAGATGAAAGTTAAGATCGGGAAAACTTAAGATAATCCCGGCGACAAGCGCCACTGGCCCCAGCATATAAAACTTCCGCTGCGGTCTTTCGCCTAAGACAAAATAGGCAATCACCACCACCATCAGCGGCTGTAACTTTTGCAGCAAAACCGCAACCGAAGGATTGGTATAGCGAAAACTAGCGGTAAACAACAAGGTGGCCAGCGCCGATCCGGCCGCGCCGGAAAAAGCCGCAGCCAACCATTCTGGGAGCGTGAGCCTGAAATAATCCTGCCGGTGCTTGAGCCACATCCAAGGCAACAAGACCAGCACCGCGAGAAAGTGCTCCGCGACCACGATCAAGCCGGGGTCAACCCGGTGAATCGCCGGGTAACGAAACAAGGCATCCGTGGCCCATAAGAAAGCGGCAATTGCGACTAAAAAGGATCCAGTGCCTGAGGGCTTATCATTCACCATCATGTTTTTCCTTGTTTCGAGGGTTTTGTCATCTTTTACAGCCCCGATCTCTTACAGCGATCTTTTACCATCACCTCTTACCAGCCTCTAGGCGCAGTCATCTCGCTGACCTCACGACTGCTGGCCTGCCAGCGGGCAAACGACTCAGCCGCTTGCGCGGCGATCTGAGCCCGCACGTCGGCTTTTTCTAAGCCCTGCAGCCGGGTAAAGTATTGTGGATTAAACAGCCCAAAATGAATGTTAGTCGGAGCATAGCTTTTCGGATCGCCCCCGGTGATGTGGCGCAACAACGACCCTAAGGCGGTATTGGCAGGCGGGAGCTGATGCGCGACCCCTTGCAGCCGCTGCGCAATAAAAAGCCCGGCCAGCAACCCACACGCCGCCGACTCCAGATACCCTTCCACCCCAGTCAGCTGCCCCGCCAGATACACCAGCGGGTGCCCCCGCAAAGAAAGATCAGCCCTTAAGGCCGCAGGCCCACAGATATAGGTGTTGCGGTGAATCGAACCCATGCGCAAAAACTCCGCGTTTTTTAAGGCCGGGATCAAGCGAAACACCTCGCTTTGAGCGCGGTATTTTAACTTGGTCTGAAAACCCACTAAATTATAAGCACTCTTTGAGGAGTTTTCCTGCCGCAACTGCAAGGCCGCAAACGGCAACTCACCCGTGCGCGGGTCCACCAGCCCGACAGGCTTCATCGGACCAAAGCGCAGGCTATCCAATCCGGTGGCGGCAATCGCTTCAATCGGCTGACACCCCTGAAAAAAAATCTCCTTCTCAAACACCCGCGGCGGCACACACTCCGAGCTCACCAAAGCCTCCCAGAAGCAGCGATACTCACTCTCACTCAACGGGCAATTCAAGTAAGCCGCCTCCCCCCCCTTTTCATAGCGGTTAGCTAAAAAGGTCTGACTTTCATCCAAACTGCTCGCCTCAACAATCGGTGCAATGGCGTCGTAAAAATACAGCTCACTGGAAGGAGAAGTGGCGGAGGGATCAAACCCGGCAAAACGCCAGTCCCGGGTGCCCGATTGCGGCCTCGTGTGATGCAACCAGTGGGCAAGCTGATCTGATGTCAAAGGTCCGGTCGCCAGCAAAGTGATGGCCCCTGGAAACGGCTCACTCACCTCACCGCGCACGAGCTCAATCAACGGATGACTGGCGAGCCGCTCGGTAATGGCCAGTGAAAATGCCCGGCGATCGACCGTCAAGGCATCGCCCCCGGGAAGTTCATGCGCAAGACCCGTGGCTAAGACGAGCGACCCTAAAGCCTGCATCTCATGCTTCAAGATCCCCGGGGCACTGGCTGGCACCTTGGATTTAAACGAGTTACTGCAGACCAGCTCCGCAAAGCTAGCACTTTGATGCGCAGGGGTACTTTTCTCAGGGCGCATTTCATGGAGCTTCACGCGGTGACCACGACTGGCTAAGAAATAAGCGGCTTCGCAGCCTGCAAGACCCGCTCCCACCACGTGCACTGTCTGGTTATTCATGACTGACCCACTGAATTCATCAAATTTTTCATAAAATCTTTTAAATTTTTTAATTTTTTTAAAGATGAGGCAACACTCTTAGCCACTCCCCACGCAGGCTCCAGAGTCCTTGTCTGCTTCGAGTCTTTCCAAAAGCTTTTCCCCGAGACTTTTTTCTGGCGCCG
Source organism: Oligoflexia bacterium (assembly GCA_043732485.1). Taxonomy (GTDB): domain Bacteria; phylum Bdellovibrionota; class UBA1018; order UBA1018; family UBA1018; genus JAYTHP01. Next base: position 7,541 of record JAYTHP010000099.1, on the reverse strand, counting down.
CATGCTTTTTTAGGCACCGCGCTCAAAGACGTCTCCCCCAGTCTATGACGCAAGAACCACCTCAGAAACACCCAATAAGCACTTAAGAGCCTGAGAACCTGTTTTGTGCTTTAGCCCTGAAGGTTCCACGCCCCTTTCTAAGCTTTCCCACCTGCGAACCCGGGGTGATACATGCCCAAGCCTCCCATTTCCTCAAGCAAAATTGAGACGCCCTTAGGCCTTTCCTGCAAGGACTTAGGGTTCAGGCCTACCTTTAAAGCCTACACACCCTAAGACCTATCATAGTTCATAAAAGTTAGCCAAACAGTTCGCGCCTGAAGTTTTCTCACTCCTTACCCCCCGCAAGCCCCCCGATCACCCCACAGACCCCACCGTACTCTTGCCCGCTCTGTTTCGACAAAACTCACCCGCTTGTTTACTTAGCCTCAAAGCGCCAACCAGCTTTTTTGGAAGGTTTCTTCGCACCAAAGGCACCCAAAAACGCCCGTTTCACTCCCCCTCTCCTCAGCAAAAGACTCTGCAACTCCCAAAGCCTATTTTCTGCGCTTGATTGCCAACCCCCAGCAAGTTTGCTAGCCTGCCTGAGTAGCAAAACAAACGCGCTGTGCTTAAGGCCAAGAGCGTTGAGTCTCAAAAGGATTCGCGGAAAGGTAAAAAGAAGTGGAATGCCGCCTCACACTCACCGCGCACTGCCTGAGCAGGAGTCTCTTGCGCAAGAGGGGCACGCTACGCAGTGCTGACGACGGATGCCCGTTGGCGCTAAGGCTGCAGTCGGCAGCGCCGGGGGACTCTTTCTTAGGTGTTTGCAGCTTCAGTTGCTTGCGTGCAAAAGCCTGCGCCCCGCTTTCGCAGTGGGTGATGAGGGCTTGAGCTATTCAAGCCTGCTTTTTTTCAAAAACGACGGCTTTTGGCCTGCCGCTTGCTGCGGCAAGCCACCGACTTCCGACTAGAAGAGTCAGGAATAGGAAGATCAGGCTTGAAGGATCTGGCGTTTTCGATTACGGTAAAGCGAAGGACTAAAAAAATGACCCTTAACCCATATGAAGGACAATCCACTGAATGCTCACTCATTTTCTAATCAAAAAGGTCACTATGAAGAAAATTTTTATGCTATTTGGATTTTTTTTATCGCTTCAGAGCAGCTGGATGGGAAGCTTTCTGCTACCTACTGCTCAGGCGGAAGACTCCATTAATCGCATGTACGTTGCTGGCATGGCAGGCGTGGTGACTGCAACCGGGATTGACTCTGCCCCTAGCGATCAACCCGCCAAACCAGAAAGTGCGATCTCCTACTCAGGGAGAATCGGAACCGGATTAATCAGTCTTGCCGGGGCTTTACTCTCTGTCGGTCTTTACGCCTATTCTTTTTCCATGCCGCTCAGTGGGCAAATGGGATCAGCTTACGCGTTTGGCACCGGCCGCATGACGCCGATTGCCACGGAGATCTTCTTGAAAAACGTTTTTAAAACTGGCTTGTCCTTTGGCGGGCGCATCGGCGTGGGATTGCTGAGCTATAGCGGCACCGCCCAGGCGTTCCCCGCGGCCAAGCCTTTTGCGATGGCCGGGTCTGGCACCAGTTTGGTGGTGGGGCCGTTTGCAGGCTATGAATTTCAAGTGAACAAAAACGTCAGCATTATCCTAGATGCGGATTGGACCTCGGTGAACTCGATTGCCCTGGACTTTTCCAAACTGGGCAGCCTGACGCTTCCTGCGATGGGTTTTGCTCAGCTGCAAGCAGGGCTTTCGGTGTTATTTTAAGCTTTCAACCCCAAACCCCCATCGACCTGAGGCAAGTGCTGACCCCGGCTGAGAAATCCGAAGCGAAAAAAACGCTCGCCCTCAGCAAACCTTCAAGTGGTGGAGGCATCCACTAAGCAAACGCGCGGGGCGAAGAGCGCAGGGGGGGGTGAGGACGTGACGAGCCTGACCTGCAGCCCTGCGCTTCAGCGACTCAGCACCGGACTCTTCAGCACCTAGCACTTCAGCAAGAAAACACGAATCCCTACCTACTTTGAAGAAAATGTTTTAAAAAAAGCGCAGCAAAACTCCGCAAACCCCCGCGTTTAGACCGGCAGGCAACCGGCCACAGGTCTGAACTGAAAACAGCCCCCCCTCAACACCTATGACCCCCACTTCACAGACTCCGCTTCTGACCTGCCATCTAGGCAGGCTTTTAAAAAAACACCTTACTGCTCAAGCGCTGCTGCTTGCAGCAGGCGTGGGAGTGGTTGTGCTCCTGCTGACGGCGTTGAGCCTACCCAGTCACCGCTGGTCCAAAAGTGCCCTCGTCAGTGCCTCGACTGGAACATGGCAAGTGAGCGGGGGCTTTGAGCGGGTTGCACCTGAGCAATTCTTTCAAGATCCACCCAAGGAACTGCCCGCCGCCCTGGCAGCCAACCACCTGGAGCGACTGTTGCTTGCGAACGATCTGAGCTATTTTCGCGCGCTTCACCCACCTTCCCCCCCCAGGAGCGAGGAGCAAGGCGCCGGTGCCGCGGAACTGCATAAAAGACTGTTACCAATGACAAATCCTCATTTAACCTCACCCTGCTTCCTCACGCCTGCAAGCCTCCAACTGGCGACTTTGGGTGCCTTGGAGCATAATTTTCCTGAAGTCAGCCACAGCAAGGAGCTTTTTCTAGAAAGTGAGACGCAACCCCCTAAACGCTTGAAACTCTTTCTCATTAACCCCCCCCAGGCGGGCTGGACCGTGCAGCACTGGCATCTCCCTAGCGAGTGGCACAACCTCCCTGCGCACTTGGTCTTTGAAAACACCGCGCCTGATGAGCTGAAGCTGGGCTTAAGCTTACCGCATGCGTTGCCCTGGCTTGACAACTTAAAAGCCCAGGCGCCTGCCCTGATTTTTTTACCCTACTTACTGTTCTTTTCCTGCTTCGTTTTAACCTCAGGCTTGTGGATGAGACAGCGACTGGACGCCACAAGGGTGCTGTCTCAAGTCATTGGCCCTGAGAACCAGGGCGCTCCCCTGCAGTTTTTCCTGGTCTTAGGGCTTGCGGCCTGGGTGGCTTACGCCTTCTTTTTCTTGTTCTTTCTTGCGCCTCACACCGCAAAAATGATTTCTCTCGCTTTTAATGCCGCCTTAGCCCTCAAGCTCATCTACGAGTGGCAAAAAAACCGCTGGGAGCAATTGCTGCCGCGCGCCTTGCGGCCCTACTTTTTACTGCTGCTAGGGGCTAGCTTTTTTTACCTGTGCATCATCTACGCCTGGCAAGACCTTTATGGCTTAGCTGAGCCCTGGGTCATCAATCGACGCTTTCGACTCGACATGGCATCAGACAATTGCATTCCCTTTAGCTTTGCCGAGCGAGTTTTCACGGGCGACGACCCGCGGGATATGGGCTGGGATTGGCATAGCAGCGACCGACCGCCGCTGCAAACGGGCTGGATCTTGAGTCATTTTATCTTTCTCAACTCCTCTCACTGGCTGAACCGCTCGCACCTGGTGATCAGCAGTCATGTGTTGCAAACACTTTTGCAATGCCTGATCTTTCCCTCGCTCTTAGCCTTCATGCAAATCTTGCGCTGGCCCAAGCGGACCGTGCAATTGAGCTTAGCATTTTGCTTGTTTTCCGGGACCTTTTTGTTCAACAGCACCTACACCTGGCCCAAATTTCTCGCAGCAAGCTTGGTCTTTGGCGCCCTCAGCTGCCTCATCGCCCTCAAGCGTCACAGCCAAACGACTCCCACCCCACCCCACCAGCAAAACACCCGCCTCCTACTATTGCTGGGCGCTTGCCTGTCTGCGACCGCGGCGTTACTGACCCATGGCGGGGTGATTTTTACGCTGCTACCCGCCTTCTTCTTGTTTGCCACCGACGCCCTTCTTGCGGGCGCTTCCCCTCTAGCCGCTTACTGCTCTCGTAAGCGGAATGGTCAAGGTGCAAGGAAGCAGCAGAGCTTGTCCTTGCGCCACCTCACGCTGGCAACTGCCTTAAGTATAGGCCTGTTTTTACCCTGGCGCGCCTACCAGGTGTTTTATGACCCGCCTGGCGATCGCTTGATCAAGATGCACCTGGCAGGCGTGCACCCGGTGGTGCCTGAACCCCCCTTACAAGTCATCGTGCAGGCCTACCGCAAGCTGTCCTGGCAGCAATTCTTACAAGCCAAGAGGGAAAACTGGGCCCAGATTGTCGATCTCAGCGAGTGGCTGCGCTTTGTACAACAGAAGAGTTATCACCCCCAGCAAGGCTATTTGTCAGTCAGAGACGCTGAGTATCTGAGTATTTTTAGTTCGCTAGGGGTTTTAAACTTAGGCGGGCTCTTGTGGCTGCTGAGGCTACTACTCACTCAGAAAAAACCACGGCCACAGGTCCCCGACTTAGCACCAGCGGCCATCCTTGCCGCAAGCAGTCTTGTGATCTGGATTTTCCTGATGTTTTCCGGCAAAGAAACCATCCCGCACCAGGGCTCTTATGCCACCTCAGCCCTGCTCTTTTTAGTGCTCAGCGCCTGCGTCAGCCAGTTGCCCCGCCTGCTGGCTCGGCTGCTGCTCACCTGCCACCTCACGCTCTTCACCTGGATTTGGCTGATCGATAGCCCGATGCACGAGGAAGGCCAAGTGCGGGGGTTTCTCTCCTGGCCAGCAGTCATTTTAGGGGCCTTGGGCTTTTGCGGGCTGTGGCACTGGGTGTTTTACCGGCTGTCTCATCATGAGCACATTGCGGAACAACGCTGATTTTGCGCTGAGACAAAAAGGAAAAGCGGGGGGTGGGATGTCGAGAGAGGGTCATGCCGCAAGCGGCACGAATCCCTCTTTTGCGTGAGGCGCGCGTTTTGGTCGCGCTCCTTGCACGCGCCCCCTTTAGTTGTTTTTGCGATTGCTGACTCACGCCCCGCAGGACGGGAGATCACCACCACCTATGACAAAGGGGCCTGCTCCCTCACGTTTTAGAAAGATCACTGGGAACAGAGATCACCGGAGATCACCACGGCCGACGGGGCTCAAGCGGCAAACCGGGTCAGATCATCGTGTCACCCGACTTTGACCTCGTTGCACTGGGGCTCCTTGCGCTGTTAGGGACTTTTGGCGACTCTTGAGCTCTAGTTTTGCTGAGAGTGGTGCACCTGCCATGCGGCGGAGTCCTCTCACAGCCCCGGGAACCCGAGAGGCTTGACGATTCATCTCAAGCGCAGCGTCGGGTCACCGCCACCCCCCCCCCTTGTTTTGTCTTACCACTCAAAAGGCCCTGGGCAAAAAACCCGCTCGTCCACTCATCTCTTTTCCTTCACCCACCCCACTCAGTAAGCCATCCCAACCGACCTACACACCGATGGGGGGCGGTGTGTGGCAGGAGAGGCCCCCCACAAGGCCGGGGCAACAGGGCAGAAGGAGGGGGGGGGATGGAGGGGTGGCTGCGTCCGTCCACGGTGAAAGAACGCCGTGTGACCCGTAAGGGAAAAGAGAGAGAGAACAAGAGAAAAGGGCGCAGAGATTTTAGACTTTTTTTGAAGCACGCAAAGCTTTTTTGTTTTGTGCCTTGACAGCTCTTATTTCAAGATCACTCTTAAGAAGGAAGACAAAAAAGTAGCTAAACCATCAAAAACTAAACTGCTTTAGTCTTCTTTACTACAATCATGCATAAGGAGGAATTAAATTTATGAATTTTAAAAATGAAGCTACCCCATTTCTCAGCCCGTTTCAGGCAATTGTTGATCTCAATTACGACTTAAATCAGGTCTTTGATGAATGGGTCATTCCTCGCAAGATGAGTAAGAAGAACGAGCAGCAGTTGCAACCCGTCTGTGAAATCCTCGAGAACGACCAACACTATTTGATGACGCTTGAAGTTCCGGGGTTTGCTAAAAACGACCTCAGAGTGGAAACCCAAGGCAATCAGCTGATGATTTCTGGAGAAAGAAAAGAAGAGTTTTTTAAAAAAGAAAAAGGAGCGGTGAGTTACTCGGAGCGCAGCTCGAATAAGTTTCAAAGATTCTTCACCCTTCCTAACGGCATTGACGCTCATCAAATTGAATCCTACTGCAAGGATGGCATTTTAAGAATGATCGTTCCTAAGAGTCCAGAGCATCACGTTCGCTCCATTGAAATCATGGAGGACAAAGAAGCCAGTCCGTTACTCGCTAAGTGGTTTAAGCCTAAGACCAGCGCTTCCACAGAAGGCAACACCCAGAGGGCTGAAATGCTAGGCGCCGTATCTTAGTCAATACGCTGAAGAGCAAACTCAGGCTCCCTCTGGAGGCCTCACTGAAAGCCACTCATGATTGACTGCAAGTCTTAATTGAACGCTCAAAGGTGGAAGCGCATACTCAACTGAAAAAAACGTCGCATAGACTGTCTCCTCTTCCCCCCTTTCTGAAGGCTGCAAAAGTAAATTGTGAGAAAAGCTTGAAACGCTCACGACTTTTGCAAGACTTCAGAAAGGTTTTTTTTTGCAAGCCGCACAAAAGGAGGAGGCAAGCCACAGGCAAAGGTGAGGCGAGCCCTTGAGAGACTGAAGGCAGAGTACGTGAGAAGGGAAAAAAGAAAAAAAATAAGACTTAGAGCGCCGCACCAAGTACCAAGCGTCACTCACTCACACCGTCTTCAAGCAGAGCTAGACTTTGCAAGCCCTAAAACACCCAAAGACTACTCGTACTAGGCAAGTGGCGGACTAAAATTGTGAGGCGCTGGCGCTTTACGCCATGACACTCGATCTCGGCGCTAAGCCGTCAAAAATGAGGCGAGAAAAAGCCACCTGCTCTTACCCAGTCACTGTGGTGTCGGTGGCGCTTTAATCCGTACCGCCCAACGTCACTTGGTTCAGCTCACACCCACTCGAGCCTGACGACTGAAAGAAGGCCTTGAAGTAGATCTGGCTTAAGGTCCCAAACGACGCGACGTTGGTATTGACGACAGCCGCAGCGTTGGCCGTGGCCGTCGTGCCGCCTGCGGTGGCCCAGGCAGAACCGTTCCAGTACATCCAGGGGCCCGAGCTGCTGGAACCGATATTGTATAACACCCCACTTGCACACCCCCCTGAGCCCAGCGTCTGCAAGAACGAACTGAGGTTGTAAAACGACACCCCTTGGTTACTGATCAAAGTCGGTGACGAACTGTCATAGTGACCGGGGCCCACTGAGACGGATTTGAGTTCAGGCGAGCAAGGAAAGCCTACCGTTCCGCCGTAAGTGCAACTACCTACCGTGTCGGCTGATTCCATGATCGCCCGGTACTGAAAATACCGATTGGTCGGAATCACCGAGCTGGTCAGTGCCGGGAAGCTTGAAAAAGTCATAGTCGGCAACCCAGTGTTGACGGAGTCCAAGAAGGTTAAGTCCCCTGCGTCATTGGGGATTAAGTTGTTATTGAGCTCAGAGAAGTAGGTCTGATTGGTGCCATCGGTTCCCACCCAAGGGGGGGATCCGGTGGTGCAGCTAGCGTCTGAGCATGAGCGGACTTGGTATTTCAAGCGATTGGAGCCCCGGCGATAGAGCTCGAGAATTTCGTTGGTGGCGCAGATATTGGTGCCGTCGCAAAGGGCGCGGTTCCAGACGGCAACCTCGTCGAGACTTCCGATAAATCC
>JAYTHP010000098.1:0-1294 GCA_043732485.1 Oligoflexia bacterium | reverse complement strand
GCGCAAAATCATTGCTCCGTCCCAGGGCAAGAATTATAAGGACTGGGCGTCGGAGTTGCTGTTGCCCGCTCGCTTTTCCTCACTTTACTGGCGAGTCTTGAGCAACGTGGAGCTCTTGCAGCCTTCGGCAGACTCAGCAATCCCGCCAACCCCTAGCTGCTTTCACTCCCACACGACCAAAAAACTCTGCACGTCAAGCGTATTCACTGACAACTCCAACTCCCATTGGCTCCCGCCGTCAGGGGATACCAAAGATTTAAATCCTTCTTAATCACCGCGCGTTCAAGCTATTTCCTTCCCGGGATTTGGACCAGTAAGCTCCCACTGCGCATGACACGCCCTGTTTAGCTGAAAAGTCGTCAGCGTTGTCGTCCACGTGTCGTCGTGAGGTCAGGAGCTCGAACTTGCTGGGGGAGCACGAAGGCATGCGCTTGCTGACCCGTACTGTCGCGTCCTTGAGTTTGCCTGCGAGGAGGTGTGTCTGTCTCAGTCCAGGTGGCGCGGGCGCTTCGGGAAAATAGCTTAGTCGACTCAAGCCAGCAGCAAAACCAGCCACAAACACCGTGACCGAAACAGTGCTTAAAACCCTCACTTGGCTGATGCCAGCTTTGCTGTTTGCCACCACCACGCAAAGTCCAGCTTCAGAGGTGCCATCCTCATCAGCAGCCTCAGCCACATTAGCAGCAGCAGCAGCCCGTACCATCAGCAGGTCCCAGTAAATCAATGGCCACCCAGCGCTTCTGCGGGGGAGGTTGCGGTTTTTGCACCCAAACGACGTTGGTGCGCTGGCCACACAAGACCGGACTCTTTTGTACTTAGATGAAACCACTGAGGGTAAGGGGAGCACCTTTTTGTTAACCCTGACCAATCAGAAAGGCAGTAAGCGGGCAGGCATAGATCAGGGCATCTGCTTCAGTCGGGGTGAGGCGCGGCAAGAGTGCGAGCAAGGCGGTGGCGGTCGACTCAGCCCCACGATCGCAGTGACCTGAGTGCGAAAACCCGCCCATTGCGGACAACCCCTTCCGGAGTCAACGCGGACAGCGTTTCGCTCTCAGAATAAAACTTTTGCATGAATTTTCCGCCATCCAGCAAAAGTTTTATGCCATCACCCGCCAAAAGAAATTTCCCAACCCCTTAATCGCCCAGCTCGTGCGCTCACTCGATTAAGTCCCGCAGCCGTGCCAGGTCGCCGTTTAGTCCTCTATTCACGCTCTGACGGGCGTGTCACGCCGTCCCACGTGGCTGTCCACTGGTTGTCATAAAATGTGGCCTCCTTCAGCAAGCCCTTGAACTT
>JAYTHP010000097.1:0-1296 GCA_043732485.1 Oligoflexia bacterium | reverse complement strand
GACCGTGTGCATGGTGCCTAGAGAGTCTACCTTCATGATTTCAAGGGGAATTTTATCAAAGTCTACGGGGCTGGCAGGACACGCAAAGTGATAAACGCCTGCTAAGCCAAAGCGTGAAAGTAAGGGTAAATCGCCACTCTTCAGAGGCTCACAGACGTCGCGCTCGAGGAAAGAAAAATGGGGCTGGCTCAGTGCCGATTGTAAATTAGCGCGATCACCGGTGACCAGATTATCGAGTCCAGTCACCGCATGGCCTTGTTCCAGCAGGCGATCGCACAAATGGGAACCAATAAAGCCTGCGGCGCCGGTTACTAAAAAATGTTTTTGCGTCATGTCAGCCAATCTCCTAGCTCACCTCAAAGAGGGAGCGATAAGCAGGGGGTTTACGAATCAGGTTGCTTGAGCCAGGGGCTAAAACTTACCCCATCAAAAGAGCACCAGCAAGCAGAGAGTGCGTGGGCGCAGGACCTTAAAAAGCTTAAGAGGGTTTGATTGTATTGGCATCCTTATTTACACCTTTGTTTGCACCCGTTGTGCTTTCTCAAAGAAACACGAAATGGCCGGAGTTGATAGTCCTTTTTTTTTATCGCAAAAAAATTAGGTTTTCCCCTCTTTTTTACCTTTTTCCTGGGGGGCGGGTCATTCGTGGAGCGGGCGCTGCCCACCGGGGCTTTTTTCAGTCTTAAAACGCGAGATCATCGCTCCAGGCTTTTAAGTGCTCAAGAATCTCACTGTGCGGCAAGCGTGGGTTTTGCGCATGAATTTCCTGAGCAAGCCTCTTCAAGTAAGCTTGAAAGGCAAGGGGGTAGGCTGCAGGCCCTTGCTGCAATTGGCGTCGCTCCTCAGGGGTGAGCTGATGGCAGACCACCTGAGGGTGCAGTAACTGGACTTGGTGCAAGATCAGGGGCATTTTTTGGGCTGCCGCCAGCGGATCATTAGGCTGATCCAGGGAGACGAGGGGATGGACCTGCGAGAGAGGCTCAAACAGTCTAATAAATTGTCCATGACTGCAACTGACGCTGTCTTCCGGCTCCTGGTCGGAATCCCAATGGATTTGCTCGCCCTGGGTGAGCTCTGCGTGAGTCGTACCGCTTGCCGTGTCGTTGTTGTTCAGCATCCCTGGGTGGGGGGCCGTCTCAGGAGACAGGGCCCTAGGGCGCGATACCGTCAGATTATGCGCCCGCTGGTTGGTGGCGAGTGCTCGCAAGAGCCCGAGTTGGTGGTCAGCTCGGTCGCGCGGGTCGGGAAACAGGCTGGGATCTTGGCCTGCAACCCACGCCAGGGCAAGGGCTTGGG
>JAYTHP010000096.1:0-34830 GCA_043732485.1 Oligoflexia bacterium | reverse complement strand
TCCGCGCTGGGATTTTCTTTTTGTAGCTGATTTATGAATTTTTGGGGTTTTTTTTTCCATCCGTTTGCGGCTTCCTTATCCTTCTTCGGATGTATTGGCCTGGGCTTCATATGGCTCAGCCCCATTTTCTTCATCATGCCTCACATGCCGCTAATTGAATATGCGATGCCGAACTTCTTTTCTGCTAGGTCCACCACATCTAAAACTCTAAAACGAGCAAGCGCTTCTCCCTCCGCTGGTCCTTTGAGGATCGCTTCCCTAAGCTCATCTTTTTTTGCTGGCTGCAGTCGTGGCGGCTTTCCACTTCTTAGCTTATCAAATAGATTTTCCAATTCACCCGCCGAAAATCGGGCTACCCATTTTTTCACCCAACCTAATGACCTTCCAAGAAACTCAGCAATTTCTTGATCTGTATGCCCCTTTAGAGCCATTATAATAACTCTAATCCGCTCTCGGATGGGCTCATTAATTTTTAATTTAGATTGCTTTTCAAGAATCTTAACCGACTGCTTAGATCTTATTTTTTTTTTGACATCTTGAGAAAAAAGTTCTAACAAATTAGAGTAGCCTTCAAGGTAAAAAATAGACTAGTAATTAACAGTTTTTGGTATAACCTTATAAATCACACCCAAAAGACGCCCCCACATGCTTGGCGTCAAAAAACTGACTACAACCCACCCACACACACCCTCTCTTTTTCTCTCTCTCTGCTGTCCTCTGCCTCATTACGTCCCTCATTGCCTGCCACTTTGCGTGCACCCCGTCCGCTGTCCAAAAAGGCAAAAACAGCGCAATTCGTTTTCCTGAGCACCGAAAATTTACATTAATTTGAGCATAAATTTAAAAAACCCTGTAAACTTTGAGTTAAGGAGGTCTTGCACGATTATGCCGCGACTTTTTTCATCCCGCCGCTCACCCTGTCCTCACCCCCCTCACTCCCCCCGTCAAGCTCACTGGACCGTCTTTGGGTTGCGCTTGACCCCGTTGTTTGCCCTCGCAAGATTCCCCGGCCGCTTACCTGCGGGCCTGAGAGTGAGCGCTTGGCTGAGCGCACTCACCGCGCTCACCGCTTCCTCCCTAGCCGCCATGGAAAACCCCGCCATGACTCTGTGCGACCTCCCTCCCGAATTAATGCGAAAAATCACGGAGCAGCTCAACGTTCGCGACCTCACTCAGGCCCGGTCCGTCGACCGCACGCTGCGAGCGGTTGCCCAGCAGGAGCTGAAGGTCCGGGCGGGCGATCAAAAAGCCCGCGCCGAGCTGGCTGGGTCCGATTTTCCACGCTACTTTCGCGAACTCTTAGAGCACTCGCTTGCCACTTTGCTTGATCCTGAAACGCCTGAGGCCGAGTGGATGCGCGTGAACTCGCTCGTGGCGCCCCTATTGACCCAAGAACCGCTCAGTCCTGCCGTCTTGCACACCTACCTGAGTTTCGGGGCAAGACCCACGCTCCTCCCTCTCCGATCGCTTGTGACCCCAGCAGCGGTCGCCCGATCCTCAGCTCAAGGGGACCAGGAAGCGGATGACGAACCAGGCAATGACCCTCACCAAGCAAATGACCAGGGCAACGTCCCCCATGACATCGATCCTGACCTCATGCTACTGCAACTGGTGGAGTGGCAAGGCGCTCACCTGGGCACTCCTCTGGGAGCTCAGCCTGGCCTCCTGCTCATCCCCCCTGAGGCCGCCTCGCGCTCGAGGCGCAAGGTGCAAGCGATCAAAGCGCTAGGCAGAGCCTTGATGACACACCCGGAAGAGACCCAGCTGCAACTTTTTTTTCTTAATCCCGCGCTTGAGCCTGACCTTGCGGCCCGCTATGCGCTGCTGGTTGCAGCCACTCAGGCTGAAGACGGAGAAATCGAGCAACGCGCCTTGCGGGAGCAGCAAATCCAAGTCCTGCTGGCCATGGCAGCCACCTCCGATCACGCCGTCCAGCGACGGGCACTCGGTCTCCTAGCCTCCGACTTTCCCGTCCGGCCGCAAGTTCGAGCGGCGTTTGAAGCGCTTTTTCGTCACGTCTCCTTGCAACCGCAACTCGTTGCCTCCGTTCTCCGGGATTTAATCGCCCACCGCAGACAGCTGATCGTTCTCACTTTTCACGCTTACCTCAGTACCTGGGCGAGTTTTAGCCCCGACTTACTGATCAAAAGTTTAGCTCGCAAAGCCCTAGACCAGCTGATCCCACGACCACGCTCCGTCTTACTGCAAGAAGCCCACGCCCAGCTCACCTCAAACGATCCCCACGTCTGGTCGCTCGGAGCCCAAGTACTGCTCCCTGAGGTCGGCGCAAGCGACCCCTTGCGTCATTACTTTCTCAGCCAGCTGCTCTCAGGCCGCCGCACCGCACGCCAGCAAATCCAGATCATCAAAGGACTAGCCCGCGCCAAGGATCTTGATTTGCAAGGCCGCTTGGAGATTTTGCAGGCTTTTCAAGCCGCCTTAGCGCAAACCCACCCACCCTCTCAAGCCGCAGGGGCTGCGTCGCTATCCGTTTCCGGGGCGCGCTTAGGAACCCAAGCCTCCTTGCGCAGCTCAGACTCAAGCTCGGATTCAGACTCCTCAAGCGCCAACGTCCTCCAACGCCCCCCGCACCCAGACCACCCGCGTCAGGAAAATTTCCAGCAGGTGCGACAAACCCTGCTACGCCTGTCGATTGAGCCTGCCGTCTTGTGCTCCTTGCAAGAAACCCTACTGTTGCACACCCATCCCGCCTTCGTGCTCCAGCACCGCATCTTGCGCTCACTTGAGCAAACGCAACTACCCAGCCTTAATCCCCACCTGGACCCCGGCTTGGACAGCGAAGCCCGCGAAGTGCGCTGGCATTTTCACCTCGAGCGCCTAGTGCTAGAAACCCTTGAATTGCAAAATCGCCCCGGCGTGACAGGCGAGCTCCTGCTACAAGTCTGGACCCATCTCGTGCAGCAATTTCGCTTCGGGCCGCTTGCCAAACGGCGCATGGCAGCTCTCCAAGCCCTCGATTACCTGACGAGATACGCAGGGCATCTCGGACCCCTACCCGGTGGGGGCAGGGCTGGCGCCTACTTTAGCGATTCGCTGCGGGCGGCGCTGATTGCAGCCTTAAGCGACCCGCGCGATCCGGTTGAAACTGATCCGCTAGCCCGCGAACTGATCAGCCGGACGCTCGAGCGCGTGGCCTTTAACCGGGTCGATCCCGGAACAAGCGGCGTGCGTTTCGAGCAGGCGTGGGAGCAAAATCCCAAAGATCGCTTCTGGAAACTAGGCGGCATGCGGGTTGTGACCTTGCCGATGCCCATCCGTTTTGGTTTTTTGCTATTTTAAGCGCCACAGGGCCCGTCGCACCCACACAGCCCCGCTCGCTCCGCCGCCGCTGCTTTCTCTCACAGCCGGCAGGCTAAGCTTGCCCCTTCGCGAATCGCGCGCTTAGCGTCCAGCTCAGCAGCCAGCGCCGCGCCGCCAATCAAGTGCAAACCGGTCGGTTTCGCTCGCCCTGCGCTCTTGCCGCTTGCTGCTGCTGACGCTTGCCAGACTTTGAGCTCGTCGTAGAGCGTGTGCTCAGGCTCCTGCCCCGCACAAACCACCACGTGGTCGACCTCAAGCACGATCGACTGCTCGCGCTGCTCTAAATGTAAGCCCTGATCATCGATCTTGAGATAGCGTACGGAATCCATGAACACCACTTGCTGATCCTTGAGCGAGGCCCGGTGAATCCACCCCGTGGTTTTCCCCAGACTTGCCCCTACTTTTTTCGTCGAGCGCTGGAGCAAGAAAAGCTTGCGCAGCGGGGGTGGCAGGTGCCTGGCCACCCCCGTCACCCCGCCGCGGGTCGCAACCGTGCGATCAATCCCCCACTGCTCACAAAAAGCCTCAGGCGTCATGCCCCCGATTGCTGACGGTTCCTCTAGCAAAAACTCCGCCACATCAAAGCCAATGCCGCCTGCCCCGATAATCGCCACCCGCTTGCCGACGGTCACCCCTCCCGTTAGGACTTGTAAGTAACTCACCACCTTCGGGTGACTGGCGCCTGGCAACTGCAAAGCCTTGGGACGCACCCCGGTTGCAAGCACGATCTCTTCAAACTGCTGCGCTTGCAACTCAGCGGCAGTAACAGGCAACCCTAAGCGCAGCTCCACCCGGTGCAGCTCAATCTGCTTTTGAAAATAACGCAAGGTCTCAGCAAATTCCCCTTTACCAGGGATTTTTTTTGCTAGGTTAAATTGCCCGCCAATTTGGCTAGCCGCTTCAAACAGCGTGACGTGATGCCCACGCTCAGCAGCAAGCGTTGCACACGCCAAGCCCGCAGGCCCTGAGCCCACCACGGCAATTTTCTTGGCCAACCGCGTAGGACTTTGATCCCACTCCGTCTCATAGCAAGCCCGTGGATTGACCAAACAAGACGCCCGCTCGTTCTTAAAAACATGATCCAAGCACGCCTGATTGCAGGCAATACAGGTGTTAATCTCCTGAGCTCGACCTTCACGCGCCTTGACCGCAAACTGCGGATCCGCCAAAAAGGGTCTAGCAAGCGACACTAAATCAGCTTGGGAGGCTGCCAAAATCGCCTCGGCCACCTCAGGCGTGTTAATGCGATTGGCGGTGATCACCGGGATCTTCACCACTTGCTTCAACTCCTCCGTCAGCCTGGCAAACGTCGCCCGCGGCACTAGCGTGGCAATCGTCGGCACACGCGCCTCGTGCCAGCCGATACCGGAATTGAGTAAATTCACCCCGGCTTTCTCTAACTCTACTGCCAAGACTTTCACTTCCGAGCCTAAACTACCCTCTTCCACCAGATCAATCAGTGAAATGCGAAAGATCAGTAAAAACTCCGGACCCACGGCCGCCCGAATTTGTCGCACAATCTCCAAGGGAAACCTGATCCGCTGCTCAAAACTCCCCCCCCACTCATCCTTGCGGTGATTGGTCTTAGACACAATAAATTGGTTGATCAAGTAACCTTCCGAGCCCATGATCTCCACCCCGTCGTAGCCTGCCCGCTTAGCCAGCTTGGCACAGCGCACAAAATGCCGCACCGTGCGCTCCACCCCGGCCCGCGTCAATCCCCACG
Organism: Oligoflexia bacterium; assembly: GCA_043732485.1. Lineage (GTDB taxonomy): Bacteria > Bdellovibrionota > UBA1018 > UBA1018 > UBA1018 > JAYTHP01. The sequence continues at coordinate 29,783 of JAYTHP010000096.1, read as the reverse complement.
GCTGAAACGGCGAGATCGGTGATTTCAAGGGGCTTGGCGCCACCGCCAGAGGATGATGGGCGTAACGACCGGCATGCAAGATCTGTAAGGCAATCCTCCCCCCCACCTCGTGCACCGCCTGCGTGATGGCCAAGTGCCGCCACGCTCCCCACCAGGAACTCAACTGCGCCGAAAACGGCGACACTCGCCCAGCAAAATTGGGGGAAATCCCGCCCGTGATGATCAGCCCCGCCCCGTTATCAGCTGCACGCTCTTGATAAAAGCGCGCTAGCTTCTCGGCCCCACGCGGCGCCTCCTCAAGCCCAGTGTGCATCGAACCCATCACGATGCGGTTCTTCAATTGCAGGAAGCCTAGATCCAACGGCTGAAACAAGTGCGGATAAAAAGCATTTTTTGACATACGCGAGCACCCCCCCCTCATTTGTTTTTTAAGCGTCTTTTGAGAGCCCTTTTAAGACGTCTGCACAGGCCAGTGGCGCGTCAAAGTCTTGTCACCCCCCAAACCAAGCCCCCACCTTACGCGCCTTTGCAGCAAAGCCCTGTCAGCTTCCACTCTACCTGTTCGGCTGCCTTACAGGCTTGTCGAGGAAACAAGAAAAGAACCCACCGACCGCGCGCACCCCGACTGATATTAGAAAGAGTAAAACATAATTAGGATAAAAGTAATAAACAAATCCACCGGCTGTCGCCCCGAGCCCCGAGGAAAGGCTCCAAATGACGTTTTTTAGCGTAAAAATGGTCTGCCTCTTGTCCTTACTCGTAATCTCAGCCAGGTAAGTAAAGGAACACAAATCAAACCCCGCCCACAACACGCCTGTAAGAAACTGCAGCACAAAGATATGGCGATAATCTTGGGCAAAAGCCCACCCCAGTGAGATCAATGGCATCAAGCAAGTGGAAGCGACTAACACCACTTTCGAACCTTTTTGATCCACTAATTGCCCAATCCACGGCGCAACCAAAAAGCGGGCCGCAACATAGATGGCAATACTCGAGGTAAAGGTCATGTAATCGAGATGCAACTGGTTGAGCATGTAAGGCACTTGAAAGGCTGCAGCAAAACTAATGGCAAACCCGGTAAAGCCAAAATAAAGAAACATGCGACGGTATTTACTAATCCTGACGTTCTCAAGCAGCAAATGCAAGGGCGAGTGCTTGGGACTGACTGGATGAAATTTAGCCTCCGGTTGCCAAATCAGGTGCCTGAGCGCCAAAATTTTGCCAAACAAACCCAAAGCAAAAACCCCAAAAAAGGCAAACTGCAAACCTAGTTTGCCCTGATTGAAAAACGCTTCCCCCTTTTGCAACAGAACGCCTGCTGCTAAGACCGAAAAGAAATTCGCTAAGTAAGCCTTGCGGTTTCTCGCCCCAAAGTAAAAGCCCCGGCGTTTTTCCGGCAACAAATTCGAGATCCACGAATTCCAGACCGAACTGCTCAGACTTCCAACTGTGTTGTAAAAAAACGTGAGAAACAAGAAGGTGTAAGGCGAGATCTCATTCAAGATCCGAAACAAAATAAACGCCAAGATGCACAACTGCAGAGTCACACAACCCAAGACCACTCTTTTTTGCCGCTTAAACAGCAAAACAAACTGCTCGCTCCAAAACTGCAAAGCTGCCCCAAGAAACGACTGGGCTGCTAGAAAGAAACTCAGTTGCGGTGGCGTGGCTTGCAACAGCGAGGTGGCGTAGGCCGGCAGATTGCTCTCCGCTGAGCCCTCACAAATGGAGCTCCAAAAACCATCAAAAATGAAGTGTTTGAAACGATTTTTTTTAAACTTTTTGCCAGGCTTCGTGGCAGAGTGTCTGACGGCTTTTGGTGGATTCAAAGCTTGGTTGCCCCTTTTTCTTTTTTTTTGCTCGCGCTTAGGCAACGGGATACTGGTTGTGTGCCCAATCTTCGACACCTTCATTGCGCACCACGCCAAGCTTCTGCGTCAAGCCGTCAGCCTGCATTTGCGCAGCCGCGATCAGCGCGCGCTTGCCTGAACGACAAATCAGGAAAATTTCCTGATAAGGCTTGAGCTCTTCGTAGTGTTCCTGGATGGACGCGTAATTGAGGTTGAGGGAGTGGGGGATATGACCCGCCTGAAACTCTTCAGGCGAGCGCACGTCAAGGATGAGTTGGTGCTTTTGCAGTGTCAGAAATTTTTGATACAACTCGTTCACCGAAAGAAACTGAAAATCCATGCTCTCCACAGTAACTGAAAAAAAGCCACCTGGCCAGGGCCACCACCGTATTAATTCGTCCGGGGCTGCGTGCCGCCGCACTTGCATGCCCCAAAGCTCCCCCGTCAGACGCACGCAAACCCACCCCCCCTCGAGGTCGCGCTCTTTTGGGGGGAGCGACAAAAAACTACCACCTACACTTGCAAAAGACGCCGCTTTAAGGGAAGAAAGAAGGCACAATCATGTCATTACCTTTGTTAAAAAAACTGTCGGTGGCTGTTTACTCCTTACTCGTTGGTCTGGTGGTGTGTCTCGTGATGCGAATCCAGAGTGACTGGCAAGTGCACAAGGCAGTCGAGGCAGCCAAGCTCATCCCTCCCGTTCAACCCCCTGCGTTACCAGCCATACCAGCAATGCCCACGATTAAAGCGCCTTGAGCCTTTAAGGCTTGCAATCCCTCAACCGGTGGCTCTTGCGATAAACCACTTTGCGCGCTCAGAGTGTGCACCAGAGATCTCACCCGGGCAGGCTTAGCGGGGGTGGTGGGGCCTTTCACAGCGGCGCTCCCTAGGAAGAACTGCGCATAGTGGGCGTAAAAAGAGACATAGTGGCTTAGCACCTTATTGACATACTTGAATGGGGTGCGGTTCTTCTTCAGATTCTTCTTTAAGTTGGGAATCCCCATATTGAAAGCCGACAAGTACAGCCTGCTGTGGTTGCCGAGCTGTTCGCGTAAGTAATCTAGATAAGCAGCCCCAAGCTCGATATTGGTCTTAGGACGAAACAACGACTGGGTGCCTTTCCAGGGTAAGTGATACTTCTCAGCAACCCACTGGCCGGTGGCAGGCAGGATTTGCATCAAGCCAATTTCACCAAATTGACCTTTAATCTGCGGTTTAAACCCGCTTTCGTTGCGAATCATCGCCATTAAAAAGATGGGATCAAAGGCATACTTGTAACTTTGCTCGGTGATCACTTGGGCGATTTCTGCAGCCCAGTGCTTATTAGGCGTACTTAAACTTTCTTGGATGGCTTGGAGGATCATTTCATTCACTTGCGTAACCCCTTCACTTTTTTTCACCACACTCTTGGCATAGCTCTTCCCCATCAGTTCTTTGGCATGAGTCAAGCGCTGACGAAACTGCAACGCTTCCACTTCCGCTTCCGCCGCTAAAAGCATGGTCTTGCGCTCGAGCGCTTCTAAAGCCAACAAAGAGCCTGCGTTTTCACTCAGCAGCCGCCCCGGATGATTGCTCGCTTGCCCGCGGGAAGCCACTAGGCCTAAGGCGCTCGGGCGCATCCCTGGAGCCGCACCACTCAAACCACCGCCGACTGCCCCTGCCGCCAGGAAAGTCATCTGCGCTAGGAGCATCTGCACTCCCGCGACAGCCACCGCCTGCGACCTGCTCCTCCCCTGTTTGAGTAATCTTGTGTGAGTGCCCATATAAATCTTCCATTCCTTCTGGGAGTGATTTAATGCAAGGGGTAAGCCAGACCCCGCCCCCCACGCCAAGCCAACCCACTTAAACCTTTGAAATGATTCACTGATCTGACCTTCACCCTACCTTGACACTCCCCGTTTGAGCCCTCGTCCAAACTCCCGCCCCCGCCCCACCGCGCCTACTTGCAGCGTCGAAATTCTCGACAGCTGCTTAAGGCTCGCGTGCTTCAAAAAACCTCAATGTTCTCGGTGTTGGTGACCCACGCAAGCACCCTCAAAAGCCCGCGCATGACACACGCGTCCCCACTGACGCCACGCCACGCTTGGCCTGACTTGGCTTGCGGCGATAGCGACCGACGGTAGAGACTGGAGCGGGACAAAAAAACCCAAAAATCCTCTTGAGCACCCCCTTCCTCTGAAGCTAAGCTAATGAAGCTAAGCTAATGAGGCTAAGCTAGAAACTTCCGCGAAGGCTTTCAGGCGGTTAGCGTCACTCGGGAGCCTCAGCAGGCCGGCTCGTTGACCTCCACCGCCAAACACAAACACCACAAAGCCCTCACCCCCCTTCAACTCACTGGCCCCGACCCTCAAAAGACCCAGAAATGAGCGATACCTATGACGACGACGACACCCACCACCACCCTTGCCACCCCTCCGTTTTACCCGCTGATCTCCTTACAGGATCAATTCGCACCCTTGAGTCAATGTTTTGGCTGTGGCCCTTGCAACGAGCGGGGATTGCACATCAAAAGCTTCGTGCAAGGCGAGCACTTGGTCGCAACCTGGCACGCCCAGGCCTGGCATCAAGCCTTCCCAGGCGTACTCAACGGCGGGATTATTGGCGCTTTACTCGATTGTCACTCCAACTGGATGGCAGCCTGGAGCCTCAAAGCCCAAAGACCCACCCCACCTTGCACGGTCACCGCCAAGTATGAAATCCGGCTCTTAAGACCGACACCCAGTGACCCTAACCAAGCCTTGCACCTCTCAGCCCGAGTCAATCCGGAGGTGACCGCTTCGCCCTCGCGTGCGCACGTTGTCGCCGAGCTGCGTGCGGGCGATCAGCTTTGTGCCACCTGCTCGGGGCTGTTCGTGGAAGTGCAACCGGGACACCCGGCCTTTCACCGGTGGTAAGTGAAAGTCAGTGAGAGTGACTCGCACCCCCCCTTCCTCCCCAAAGCCAACACCGTATAGCGTCAAAAGAACCAGTCCATGCCCCCCGGTCAAAGCACTTCCCCTAGTCAAAGCCCTTCTCCCTATGTTAATAAAATCTGATGGTTGAAACTCCTACTACGCCTCCCACCCACCCACCAGCTTCAACAGACCCCTTGCGCCTGCCCTCCCTCAAACGCGGCGTGACCCACCTCTTAAGCGAGGAACTGCTGGCCAAGAAGCTGACGCAATCGGCAGCCGCAAACGGCGCGTCACCCTTACGCATTAAGTTTGGGATCGACCCCTCCAGCCCCACCTTGCACCTCGGGCATGCCGTAGTCTTGAAAAAGCTTAGGCAATTCCAAGACTTAGGACACAAGGTCATTCTCGTGATCGGCGATTTTACCGCCACCATTGGCGATCCCACCGGTAAGTCCAAAACCAGGCCGGTGTTAAGCCTGGCGCAAACCCAGAAAAACGCTGCCTCCTATCAGGCCCAGATGTTAAAAGTCCTGGATCCTGACCCCGCCAAACTAGAATGGGTGCGAAACTCCACCTGGTTAGGCAAGCTGAATTTCGGGGAACTGATTACCCTGGCCTCGCAAACCACGGTGGCACGCATGCTCGAGCGCAATGACTTTGCCGACCGCTATCACCAGCAGGTACCCATTGGCTTGCACGAGTTTTTGTATCCGCTCGCTCAAGCCTACGACTCAGTGGCCATCCGAGCCGACGTGGAACTCGGGGGCACCGACCAGCTGTTTAACCTACTGGTGGGCCGTGACATCATGAGCGCCTATCAGCTTGAGCCGCAAGTGGTCATGACCGTTTCACTGTTAGTCGGACTCGATGGCAGCGAGAAGATGTCAAAATCATTGGATAATTTCATTGGTCTCACCGAAGCCCCAGAAGTGATGTTCAAAAAAGCGATGCAAGTGCGCGACGAGCAGTTGCTGACTTACGTTGAGCTCTGCACCGACCTGGATCTGCAGGCCGCCCAAGCAGCCATCGACCAAGACATTCACCAGGCGCATCGCAGGCTTGCTTGTGAGTTAGTGCGGCTCTATCACGGGGCTGAGGCGGTACCAGAAGCCCAGAATCGCTATGATCAGGTGGCCCGCAAGCAAATCCCTGACACCCTAACTGAGCGTACTTTGCTTGCCGAAGAGCTGCAAGCCGACGGAACGTGTTTACTCGTTGATTTGTGTGTGCTGGCAGGTTTTGGAACCTCCAAAGGAGAGGCCAAGCGCTTGATTCAAGGCAAAGGCATTAAGCTCAACGGCGAGGTGCAAAGCGATCCCTTGCACCCCGTGGTTCTGTACCAGCCGGTCATTTTACAAAAAGGCAAGAACCACTTCCTCAGGCTGCTGCCCCCCGGCGGCGGCTAAGCTAAACGCCCCACGGTCCACATCACCACCCCCTTGCCGCAGCCGCCGCCACCGAAGTCGCCCGCTCCTCTCACCGTCGTGGGGCAGACCCGTGGATGGCACTGCCTCAAAAGTAGTTGCCATCAAAGCCAGCTCGCTCGCATTCAAGATCAAGCGCCTCATCACGCTCCTCATCAAAGCCCTCTTTGAGCGTTTCATTCGTGAGTAACGGGTCGTCACCTTCCACCGCGCGGCTACCACCCCGACCGCGACCGCCTGCTGCCGAGAATCCCCCGTCTTTAAACGACGATAAGGGAGACGAAGAAGCAGGAAGCAGAGCAGGCGCAACCGGAGACGGCGCGGGAGTGTCTGGAGTGTGCAGACGACAGCATCGATAAGACTGCGGAACCTGGCCGCGTCCCTTGCCAGCCGTTTTGCGCTTCTTTTTGGCGCCGCCACCGCCACCCTTGCACTTTTTAATCGTTGAAGCAGCACCCCCCACCGCCGTTAGGCTGCAGTCTTGCAAAACCGGAGGCGCAGACAGGCGCCTTCTGAGGCCCCTCCCCCCATCCTGCCTGCTCCAGCGAGCTTCTTGCAGCACTTCCTCAAGTCGGGGAATTGCTGGCGATGGCAGGCGCCGCACTCCACCCCCCAGCAGACGCACCCTCTCTCCAAAACACCGCCGCGCGCAAGCCACTAAAACCTCGTCCGGCATTTCCGCCCAAATGGAATCCTCCGGAAACTCTTCCAACACCGGAGCCACCGACTCTGTGCACCATTGACGCAACAGCTCCTCCCTGCTGCCCGGCTCCGCATCCTCGCTGCCGCCCCCCTCCTCCTCTTGAGTCATCCCGACGACGCAAAATGGCAAGCTAGCACGCTCGATCGAAGACCATCCCCCTTTACCGCGCCGCCTCGGAGCTCGGGTAGCAGCACCGCCACGAACCTTCTCCCCTTGCGAGTAGGCCGTTTGTGATCCGTCGCTGTCATCTCCCGCGCCCTTACCACTCCCCATCCCACAGCTGCTGCTTTCGGAATCGACTTCAATAAAAGCGGGAACAGGGGTTTCAAGAAAGGGCCGCATCCCCCAAGCCGCCTGACCCATGAGCCCACTGGTTATTCCGCCGAGTAGTTCGTAGCCAAGGACGCTCAGAGCCAAAGCCATCTTATTTCTAGATTTTTTCATTTCCCAGGTACTACTGAAATCAGAATGATTAGTCAAAAGAAAATCTCAAAAAATCATTCACCAGCCTGAGCGGACATAACCACACACCTTTTTTCGGCAAGTTGACCGAAGCACCCTGAAACCCCGGGGGAAACCCCAAAAAGCCCCATTACGGCCTCACTCAAGTCGTATTGCTGGCTTCTTAGCTGACCTCTTCGCTGGCCTCAAAGCGTTCTCACCCATCCCCGTCTTGTCAGGATAATTAGACGACAAATCCTGTCTACTATTAGGGAATTACCCCTGGAAAGTACAGCCGCTCACCTTGCCGATCGGCACATGAGCAGGGCTTGGCACTCTGCGTGACCACCCCCGCGCCTTCCGGAAACTGGAATCAAACCCTTGCCCCCAAGAGCCTCTTCGGTGGTCCTAGCCGACCATGGAATGCCAATGCCGCAGTTTTCACCTTACAGGAGAGAAATGAGAGTCGGAAAAACCTAAAAAAAGCGTTCCTCTCCAACCTGACCGCCAAAAAAAGGACCCATTTTTTTTATTGGCCTGATCTACGCTTCGTTGCTGACCGGTCGGAGGAACTCATGCCCTGGTGGCTAAAAGTGGGCCTCTAGGTCACCCTATCCTCGGCGCCATGGTCCGGCCTCAACCGCCCTTAATAGCCCCCTGCGATCACGCCGCTTCCAGACCTTGGCACATTTCGTATGGGGCGAGGGAAGATAGACCCTCTCACCAAACAAGAGGGGGCTTGGGAATGGACGGCTGCAGATTAAAAAGGTTTATAGCGCGGTACACCCCATTTCTCTCGGCCCATCTTGGCGTAATAGGCAACGACTCCCCCCATTCCTAAGCTGCGATATCGGCCAAATCCAAACGAAGTAGGAGTAAGCCTTTGGAGAGTAACTTTAGATAACTCCTTATAATGCTTGATAAAATTTTTGGGATTAGGATTTAAATTGCTTATAATAAATATTCGCATATTTTTTTCGGTTGACCAATGAATAGCGGTAAATTTATCGCTTGTCTTCTCCCCTTTCAAAACGGCAACATGAATAGCGGCAAAAACTTCAGCAAAAGCTTTCAGCGTTAATTCAAAATGCAAACGTATGAACCTAAATCTCATTTCCTGTAAAACGTGCCTTTTTATGAGACAAGGCAATTCATACAGCCTTGTGCATTGGGTGATAATTTATTTCAGGAGTCCATGTCCCTCTGACTTTTATCATAGGCACGTTGAGCAATTCCACAGAAAATCCCAAACCTTTGTCTATAAATTTTTTTTTACTCGCTTATCCTCTTTATTTTTTTTGCTAAGACCTCTTGAATCAAAAAAACTTTACTCTCTGCGCGTTTTTGCTCAACGCGAACACCCTTTCGGAGTCAACGCGGACACTTCTTGCCCTCATCAAAAAAAGTCCTAGATAAGTTGCCCTAGTGGCTGGATGGAGTCAAGTTTTCGGTCCTTATTTTGTCATCTTTTCGGAGCGACTCTTTGCTGGTTAACTCGAAGCGGTGAGCATGCGGCAGGATCCGATCGAGAATGGTTTCTGCAATAATCCCACCCCCAAAGAGGTGTAAAGCGGCGTCATTGTCAAGAGCCTGACCTAAATAGCTTTTTCCCGCTCCTGCAGGTCCGGTGATGAGGATATTTTGATGCTCCCTGAGCCATCAATGGTGAGCCAGCGCCATCACTCGAGATTTTTTGAAGCCTCGGTCTGGCCAACCAGAGACAGCCCGTAGCCGCAGACGATCACTTTGCTTTCACGCGCTTGCTTCCTCCTGGGAGATCCGGAAAAACGCTTCGATTTCAGCGCTTTGTGATGATCGCCGACAAGTATTGGCATTTGACTCCTCTCAAGTCTCTCTCAAGTCTAATGTACCTTGGTGATGGCCAACCTAAAGTAGGCTTTAGTTTGGCCAGGCACTCTCCCCAGCCCTTCCAGGAACCAAAAACCCCTCCCCCGCCGGGCCTCACCCCTCGCTCTCTCTCTTTGCTTAAGCGTTTAACCCCAGCAATTTGGGTCATCTAAAGCAGAAGAAGGTGAGCAGGCAAGAGAGAAGGCAACGAGATGAACGAACCCAGCCGTCTTTGTCGCCCCTAGGACAGCAGGCCAGCCTTCCCGCGCAAGAGGCACTACCCCCCCCCCTTGATTTTTTACTTAGGAAAAGAAAAGGGGATGATACACTCTTGATTATGCCCTCTCCTCGTAAATGCTTAATTCTGAATCTACTCCTCAAGAGGCTAAAATTTAACCCCGCAGTTGCCCTTCAATGAGTACGGCAAACAGGGAAAAGCTATCTTGCCCGCGATTAAATTCCAAAAAAATACCTCCTTATCGCTATATAAGCTTAGACAACTCACTAAAAAAAAACTCGCTCAAGCCAACCCACAATATTTTTTAATAGGCGCCGAAAACCTTCTCACGATCATCGATGAAGCCCAAAAGGCACCAGCCCTTTTTGCTACTATCAAACTCGAGGTGGATGCGCACAGACGACCAGGGAAGTTTTTGCTCCTTGGATCCACCGAGTTTTCTCTGCTACAAAATATTCGAGAGTCTTTAACCGGGAGAATGACCAAACTCAGGCTGCATCCCATGACGTTTCAAGAGACACAAAAGCTTAATTAACCCGGTTTACCCATGCGAAGCCAGTTACTCCAGTACATGGAGCGCGGTGGTATGCCTGGCCTTGCCTAGCCTGCGACCGCGATTTACATCAATTTAGACGCACCGAGTGCGACACCTCACTTGCTGACTCCCTGCTCCGGCAGGGTTGCCTCCTGCCCGAACCAAGCTTAGCGGCCTTGTGCCGCGCGACCCGGGAATCCACAAAAAAAGTCCAACGCCACCTCCCGGTCTTCAGCGAACTGTTTGTTCTCAACGTGCTGCCGCCCCATCCGTCTGGCAAAGGGAAAAAGATTTACCTACCGCTTGATTGCGGCCTGGCAGGTCACCTGGGTGCAAGCCTGGAGCGTCGGCTTCATATTTGCTTACTCAATGAACGCTTGGCGGCTTATAGCTGCTCCAGGCAGAAGCGTCCCCTTTTTTACTACTATCGCTCGCTGAGAAAGAACTTCATCCATCTCGTTGAGCATCCGATTGATGGACCCTTAAAAGCTTATCAGCTCTTTGACCAAGAGCGGATTAAGAAAACTGACTTGGCACTACTCACGGCGTTTGCTCGGAAAAATCCTGAAGCTGAGATACCACTTTTTGCGCCGATCCTCGAGCCCTGGAACACCGATGGCATTCCTCTTTTGCCTTGGGAACACCTGGGGCACCCTTTAGCCACGAATTTAACAGCGGAGCCCCCGTCCATTCTTCCTCGACCCAAGTCTTCGAGCAGAACCCAGCAGCTCAGTGACCAAAGGCGCAAAAAATGACTCCACTCTTTTGCACGCCCCTCAGTCACCTGAGCCTCACCCAAGACCCACCAGGTGGCACTCATCCCACTCATCAATCATAACCACAAAAAACACTCCTCTCAGCAAACCCCACCCCGCAGCACCTGGCAAACACCCCTGCGCTCCTTACTCGTTAACGCCTCATCAGCCCTCCTCGCTGGCGCCGCCGCTTTCCTCAGCTGTGCTCGCAGCCCCCTTTTCTTCCAGAGACCATTAGCGCACAACATGCCGGGGAGGACGACCCGCAGTGGTTGCTGCTTAGCCAGGCAGTGCCTTCGACTCAGCAGGATCTGCGCTATTTGAGCGACCACAACTTTATCGATCAGCCGATGCCCGGATACCTTGCGGCCCAGTGCCTGCTGACGCGAGAGGCCGCTAAAGCTTAAGCCAGAGTGCAAGAAGACTTGCTGCCGTATCAGCTCTCGTTGAAGGTTGATGATTGCTATCATCCGTAACGCGCGGTTGACCGGTTTGTCACCTGGGCCAAAGATTTAAACGACCGCAAGATAAGGGACAAATTTTACCCCAGCCTCGAGAAAAGCCAGCTATTTCAAGAGGGTTACATGAGTGAACGGTCCGGAAACAGTCGCGGCAGCACCGCGGATTGAACCATGGTCCCGGTTTCGACCCCCTCCCAAGCACCGTTCCAAAGCGGTGATCGCCTGCGACCCTGCAACCGCGACCTCTCTGAGCGCTTTGCCGACAATTCGCTGGACTGTGGCACCGGCTTTGATTGCTTTGATCCGCGCTCGCATACCGCCCATCCTGCGCTCGCCATCTAGCCAAGAGCGAATCGCCTACTGCTCAAATCCCTCATGGAAAAACAGGGATTCGTGAACTTTTCTAAAGTGTGGTAGCATTATAATTTAAAAAAAGAGCCCTTTCCTGACCAGTACTGTGACTTTCCGGTGCAATAACCAGCGAGAGTTCCCCCCCCGGGGTTTGCAAAAACGCAGCGCTCTCAAAAGCTTTTTCTTTGCACGGGCTTCTGGAGTGCGGTAAGAGTTTTTTAGCCACCAGGAACTGCCAGGAGGGAGCCGCCCAAGGTGGGGAAGCGAGATGGCCAAAAACCCATCGAAAACACTCTCAAGGGGAAGACTATGAGAGACACCAGGAGAGAAAACCAAGGAGCGAACCAAGATGCAAAGAAAGCGAGCGACACGATGAACGCACCCAAGACGCCAGTCAAGACCCACTCCGCCACCCCCCGCCACCTGAAGCAAGCCCTTGCCCCTCCCGCCCCGATGTTGCCAGGACTTGCCGCAGCGATTGCCGCTTTTGCCGGCACCTCGACCTTGACAGCCCCGACTGCGCCCGCCATCGGCACCGCTGAGACCATAACCACCCGCCCTGACGGCCGCTTCGTTAACATCAGCCAGATGGTGCCCTCGATTGTGCAAAACATTCGATATTTTGGTGAGCACAACTTTATGGGGCAAACCGTGACTGGCTACCTGGCGCCAAAGTGCCTTTTGACAGTTGAGGCAGCTGCTGCCTTAGCCAAGGTGCAAGAAGAACTGCTGTCCTATCGCTTTTCCCTGAAAGTCTATGACTGCTATCGCCCGCAACGCGCGGTGAACCACTTCGTCACCTGGGCTGAAGACTTGCACGACCGCAAGATGAGCGGGGAATTCTACCCGACTTTAGGCAAAGACCCTCTCTTTAAAGACGGTTACATTGCGGCAAAATCAGGCCATAGCCGTGGCAGCACGCTTAGTTTAACGATCGTGCCCGTGTACCGACCCCACCGCAAGAAGAATTCCATGCCGGCGACCCACTCAAAGCCTGCACCTTGCCAGCTTCCCAGCGTTTTAACGATAACTCGCTGGACTTTGGCACGGAATACGATTGTTTTGATCCCCGCGCCCACACCGCTCATCCCGCAATCGGTAGCAGCCAGAAGCGCAACCGACTGCTGCTCAAGGCGCTGATGGAAAAAAATGGCTTTGTCAATTACATGAACGAATAGTGACATGACACCTTAAAAAATGAACCCTTTCCCGACCAGTATTTTGACTTTCCAGTGCAATAACGGCGGCAAGAGCGAGCAGTGGGGGTGTATAGGTGCAGGTGTTAGGTCACACAAACTCCAAGAAAGGTAAAGACCGTATGAAGTGTTCAGAATGCAAACGAGGATCGCTTAAAAAAGTGACCATCACGGATGAAATCGACATTGAAGGGGGCCCTAACCTGCAGCTTAAAAAAGTGCCTGTCCTCAAATGCGACCACTGTCAAGACATCCTCATGGACGGATTTACGGTGAGCGAGACGAGGCAGCGCGCGCTTGCCGCACTGATCTACCATTTTTCTAACAAATTGGAGATCAACGGCAAGACCGCCGACTGGATGAGAAAAGCCGCGAGCCTGACGATCAAGCAGCTGACCACCCGCGCCAGAACGCAAATCGACACCTTTCGCACCTCCGTCTTGAACAACACGCTTGTGGATCGCTTCACCACCTACACCCTCTTGTGCTTGGCAAGCGACTCTCTCACCGGGTGCGACCGGGGCGCAAACCTGCTGAGGCTGACCCGTATTTTCGATCCGGCGGTGGATAATAAAATGTTGCACCAATACAAGTGCGACGTGGTCATCACGCTCCCCATGCAGGCGGCAGCTGACGGCCTCGAAGCAAGCGTCTAAGGCTTGCAAGGCCCAGGGGGCGCAGTCCAGAGTAGTCCAAGGGAGCATGGGCCTAGGCTAGATGGCTTTCGGGGTAAAGAGGTGGTTTTTCGCAATATCGTCGCAAAACTTTGCCAGTTGTGCTTTTTCTTGCTCATCCACAATAAACTCAATACCGATGCGGTAATGGAAGGTGTCCTTGGCAAGGATGCGACCCCCTTGCGGGTCATCTTGGGACCAGATCACTTTGGCTTTAATCTCTAAAGCAGTGGGCTCTTTAATCGTTAATTTGATGAAGCTGCCAGGCACATGGGCAATCGGCGAAAACAGCCCGGCGCCTGAGAGCGAAAGGTCGTTGAGCATCAAGCGGACGGTTTGCTTAAGGGACTTAGGCGCATCACTTTCCTGGTTGAGCACTTCCACGGTGGCCATGATCCTTTTGATGTGGATCATTTTGCGCACCCGCTCTCGCTCGCGGCGTCTTTGCTGCTCAGAGGTTTTTGCTTTTTCGTTAGGATTATTCCACATTTTTTCCTCGACCATCAGTCCGACTGAAAGTCCCAATAAAACCTGAAGACCCTTAAAACCGTCTGCAGCTAAAATTGCAGTCTTTCGCCTATCTTTAAAGATAAGCTAAATATTTTATAAATAATAGATAAATATAACAGAGGTCCTGACACCACTAAAAAGTGGGCAGACGGGTGCGATGCTCATTTATTGCATAAATTTTCCCATTTAAATTAAGCAATAGTCGTAAAAAACCAGAAAGTTAAATCAGCTCTAAGTGTATCATTTTTATTTTCAGAGCCCATAAGACCTCCCAGTGAACAGTGGGTGGCAATCACAGCGCTACTCCGATTGCTCAACATCGATAAAAACCTGAGCGGCAGACCGTCCGCAGGACGTTAAGATCTAGCCTGAGGGAGCCAGTAGACCTTAACGTGAACGGCGAGGCCCCCCCCTCCCTGATTCAAGGCGGCGTCGCCAGGGACGATCACCTGCGCCCATGAAAGAGCGCTTCAGGGGACGTGATTTTGGTGCGAGCTGGGCTGGGTGGAAGCTAGTGGCGGAGGAGGCCTCTGGTTTGTCGGCTAGCGAGCCGTGCCTTTTGACTCCCTACTTCAGCAGATCTCGGTAGGTGCTCCTGCTTGAGGGGGGCCAGATTGCCAGGCGGTGACAGGAGAGTGAGCTGTGCGGCGGATTTTTGTTCGGGAAGGGTGGATTTTGCGCTGGGATCATCAGCAACTCTTGAGCCTTAGAGGAAGCAAAGGTCAGGAGGGTGGCTTGGCAGTGACTTTCTGTCGCTGGGGCTTTTCCGGGAGGGGGCACCGGATCGGGCGAAGAGGGCAGGTGAGCCTCGGCTGGGTCAATCAGCAGTCGCCTGAGCAAATCGATGACGCGGTAATAGCGCACCGTGAGGGTCTCAATCGGTCGCTCATGCAACACTAGGACGTTGCAAAGCGGGTTGATGAGCTGAGAATGCTTGCGATAAAAAGCCATGACCCAATACAAGGCAAACATCGCCAGCCAGTTCAGATGCTGGACTGACTCTAGGCTTGGGGTTTGAGTGCTCGCCCACTTCAGAGCTATCTTTTTGAGTCGAAAGCAATTTTCGATCCCCCACCGCCCCAGGTAATGAGCAAAGACTAAGACCGCAAGCGGCAGTAAGAGGGAGACCGGGATCTTGAAAGTCACCGCAAGCGTGGTTTGTCGGCTGGGAGAAAAAGAGCATAGGCACGCAATCGGAAATAATCCATCAGGCAGGCTGTGAAGCCCAAGCGATCGGTAATTTTAGGGTCCACTCTAGCCTGCAGCACGCTGCTTTGGGTACTTTATCTCGACTGATCAAGCGCCGCGTATCGGAACTTTACTTTAGCCAAACAGGGCAACGAAGTCATCCCAGTGCCCACGCAGCTTGGTCTTAAGGCGCAAGATCGCCTGGGTATGCAACTGACTGACTCTGGATTCGGTGACGTCAAGGACTTTACCAATTTCTTTTAAGTTCAAATCTTCGTAATAGTAGAGCGACAAGACCAGGCGCTGCTTCTCAGGCAAATCACGGATGGTGTCGGAGATGATTTTTTTGATGTAATTGACGTTCACTTCATTAAAAGGTGTCGCTGACTTGCCGCCGTGCTCGCCTAAGCCATGCAAGGCGCGTTTATCGGCTTTGGAAAAGTGCGATAAATCGTCGTATGACAGCAGCGAGACGCTGCGCACTTGATTGAGGAGATCAAAATACTCCGCTTGTGACAACCCGAGCTCCTGGCAAACTTCCTCGTCCGTGGCGTGCCGGCCCTTTTCTTGCTCAAGCTTGACAAAACAGCGCTCCAGCACCTTGGCTTTTTCTCGCACCGAGCGTGGCACCCAGTCTTGCGCCCGCAATTCATCGAGGATCGCCCCGCGAATCCGAAACTCGGCGTAGGTCTTAAATTTATTGTCTCGCGTGGGATCATACTTTTCCATAGCATCCATCAGCCCAATCACCCCGCTACTCATCAAATCATCCAGTTCGATGTTGGCAGGGAGCCTGGAGGCGATTTTTTGTGCGATGTATTTGATGAGCGGCGCATACTCTTTTACCAGCTGGTCGCGGGTGCTGTTTACTGGCGAGAAATCGGCTTTTACCAGTTTGTCGGTCTTTTCTTGCTCCTGCTCAAGCTGGCTTTGAATCTCCGCTTGCTGCAACCGGTGCTCCGTTAAGGCTTGAACCTCATCAGGCGATTCTACCACCTTCAGTTGCGGGAATCGCCCCCGCACGGCGCCACCTTCTTGCTCCGGGCTCAAGGACGCATCAAAGGCCGAACCGTCTTGCAGTTGCCGCTTCCCTAAGGCTTGCGGCTTACTGTCTGCCGTCTCTTCAGGCAGAAACTCCTCTGCTTTTTTGGGAAGGCTGTCTTGATACTTTTGAATACCTGGGTTTAAACTCATGGCGCTTCTCCAAAAATTGAGGGACCAAAGGGGGGCGGTTAGCTTGCGGTCTTACCCTTAGTTTATCATAATTTAAATATAAAATTTAATAATTAATTTTTTTTAGAAATCTAACAGTAAATCCGCCACTCTTTCTACCGAGGCATTTTCATAGTCATCAGGAATTTTTTTCCCAGTAGTAAAACCGACCAGCGGGAGCTTGCATTTTTGTGACACGTTCAAAATACTGCCATAAGCGCTATCCTCATCAAGCTTAGAGAAGATCAATCCCCGCGGATGGCAACTCTTAAACTTCTGCACCAAGCTGAGCATCACCCCGTCGCGGGTGGCTGAGCTGAGGACTAGGTAAGTAAGGACCTGCGGGATGTGGCTTAAGGCTTGCGCCAGCTCCAGCGAGGCGAGACTCCCGGAGTGCGAGTCGTCTTGGGTATCGATTTGAGTATCGATGAAGACTAAATCCAGCGTCCGAAAATCCTTGAGGCTGACCTTGAGGTCTTGGATCGAGTTTGCGGCGCGAAACGGCAGGTTGATGATTTTGGCGTAGGTGGCAAGACTGTTAAAGGCCCCAGCCGTGGCGGCAACGCCGAGACGCCCGAGATGAATCAGACCCACTTTCAAGAGTTGCTCAGCTGCCTGACTCGCCGCCTTGGCAATCGTCAGCGTCTTGCCCACCCCGGATGGACCGACAAGCGCGATCCACTGGGTGGGGCGCTGGTGCTCCACTGAGTGCGCGCCGCCGGCAACGTCACCCCCCCATTGCCCTGGACCGAACCACAACGGCGCCACTTCCACCCATTGCATCAAGACGTTGGCCACTTGATCGCGCAGTAAATCAGCGGCGTTTTGCTTGCGGGCGAAGTCCTCCTCCAGCTCAAAGGCTGCTTTCTTGAGCAGGGTGTAAGCAATGCGTCGCTCCACACCTTGTAAGATCAGTAAGTCAAAAAGCTCCTGGGAAACCGTGTCTTGCCAGACCAGCGGGTGACTTGCGCCTTCGCGCGCTCCGCTGTCGGCTTGCTTGAGATCGGTGACCGCTTTTTGTAGACTTTTTAGCTCGCGCGCCCACTCGGCGTTACTTGGACTGGAAGACGCCCGAGCCTCACTGGGCTTGTTGTTGGCGGCGCCAGGAGAGGACGACGACGAGCGATCGTCGTCTCCCCTATCACCCGCAGCAGCACCCGCCAGCCTGCCGTTTCCTCGGCCCCCAGGCGCTTGACTTTCTGCGGGACGTTTCGTGGTGGTTCCAGTGCGACTTCCCGCTTCCACCACCGCCTCCTCCTCCCCCCATCCCCCTTGACGACTAGCAGCCACCGCCGCGGAGCGACCGTAAGTGGCCGTCGTGCCGCCCCCCGCGGTCATGGGTCTCGGGTCAAACATCGGGAGCGCGACGTTCTCGTCGTTCACTTCGGTATCCAAGATATCGATATAGCGGGTGGCGGTGATCTTGACGGCACTTTGCGCTCCAGCGCCTGTCATTTTGAGTGGAGCGTTGAGATTTTGCCCGCGATTTTGGCGAGCGTTTTCTTGGGGCTGGGGCTGTCTTCCCATCAGACCGGGTGGGTTGCTGCCGGCGGGGGTGCCGCGCCCTGGGGTTGCTACTTGGCCGGTATTTTTTCGCTGGTTTTTATCGTAATAGCGGTCAATCAGATTGGCCTGCAGTTCGGCTGGCAAGCGGGTGATTTGGTTGCGATCTTGCTCTTTGAGGTTTTTTTCCAGCGCCTGCTTCTTGTCAAGCGTGCGCTCGGAGATTGCAGCCGTCACCTCGATGATCGACTGATAGCTCAGCCCGACGCGCTGTCGCCGCGATCGGGTCTGTAAAATGATGGCCTCAGGCCCAAGCTCCTTTTTAACCGCGTCGAGTGCCTCTTGCAGGGTAGCAGCTTCAAATTTTTTCATTTTCATTTTTTTCTAACCTTTTTAGCTGTGAGAGTGAGAGGGGTTACTGGTGGGGTGGGAGACAAAGACAAAGTGCGCAGTAGCGGGGCTGTCGGTGGGAGTGTGCGGGCCTGTGGGCAAAACTCGCACGCTTGACCCAAAGCGAGCAAGCTGTTTTGCTTCGCGTTCATGCAAGTCTCACCGTTCCTGCTGACTTCACCGTGATGTGGGGTGAGATTTCGTTATGCGACAACACGACAATATTGGGGATAAAGCGATCAATCAGCGCTTTCACGTGCAACCGAATCAGCGGCGAGCACAAGACCACCGTGTGGCTTGCCTCACTTGCCAAAATCGCTGCCTGCTTGCTCAGCTGTGAGATCACCTGGCGCACGTAATCCGGCTCAACTGACAACTGCTGGCCCTGATCAGTTTGAATAATCCCGCCTGCCAGGGTCTCCTCAATCGCGCGGTCCAACGTGATCAGGTGCAACTGACCGTTGCTGTCGACTAGTTTTTTGGTAATCGTGCGCGCTAGCGCCATCCTGACATGCTCGGTTAAAATCTGTGGATCCTTGCTACTGACTGCCATGTCCGCCAGACTTTCCAGGATGGAGCGCAAATCGCGAATCGACACCCCTTCTTTCAGGAGGTTTTTGAGCACCTTCAGCACCACCCCTAAGGACAACAGCCCCGGGATGACGTCTTCAATCACTTTCGGGGCCGTTTGCTTGAGATGATCGAGCAGGACTTGCAGTTCCTGTCGCCCCAACAGCTCATGCAAATGACTGCGAATCAGTTCGGTCAGATGGGTGGCAATCACGGTAGAGAGGTCCACCACCGTGTAACCCGCATAACTGGCTTCTTCTTTTTGCCGCGGCGTGATCCACAAGGCATCCAAGCCGAAGGCTGGCTCCTTGGTCGCAAGCCCCACCACCTGGCGACTGACCGTGCCTGGATCCATGGCCAGCAAGTAGCCGACCATCAAGGAGCCTGAGCCGATCTGCACGCCCTTCAGCAGCACTTGGTACTCGCCAGGCTTCAGCTCCAAGTTGTCGCGAATGCGTAAAGGCGGTACGATCACCCCTAAATCCAGGGCAAACTGCTTGCGAATGTTGGAAATGCGCTCCAAGAGATCGCCACTTTGCTCGGCGTCCACGATATGGATCAGTCCGTAGCCGACTTCCACTTCCAGTAGATCGACACTTAAAAGGTTTTCCAACTTCTCAGGCACAGGCTTGAGCTTTTCAAGGGCTTGGGTTTTCTCTTTGGCTTCCAGATCTTCGCGCGTCTTGGTCTTGAGCAAATAAGCCATGCCACCTAAGCCTGAGGCTAAGACCATGAACGGGAAAAATGGCAGGCCCGGAATCACCGCCATCAAGGCCATCACGCCGCCTGCTGCCACCAGCGCATTGGGCTTCATCATCAGCTGTTTGGAGACTTCTTGACTAAAATGGGTACTGGTGGCCGTCCGGGTGACGATAATACCGGCAGCCGTTGACACGATCAACGCAGGGATCTGACTGACGAGTCCATCGCCCACGGTCAGCAGCGTGAAGGTGGCAGCCGCGTTGCCAATTTCCATCCCCCGCTGCAAGGTGCCAATCACGATGCCGCCAATGATGTTGACCACCACAATCATGATGCCTGCAATGGCATCCCCGCGCACGAATTTCGAGGCCCCGTCCATGGCGCCGTAAAAATCAGCTTCCTTGGCAATCTCTTGACGCCTGCGCCTGGCCTCTTCTTCTTGAATCAAGCCGGCGTTCAGATCAGCGTCAATCGACATTTGCTTCCCTGGCATCGCATCCAAGGTAAAGCGCGCGGCCACTTCAGCAATACGTCCTGCGCCCTTGGTGATCACCACAAAGTTAATGATCACCAGGATGATAAACACCACGATCCCTACCGCGTAATTGCCACCCACCACGAACTCCCCAAAAGCACGAATCACTTCGCCTGCAGCCGAAGCCCCCTCGTCAGCGCCGTGCAGCAAAATCACCCGGGTGGTGGCGACATTCAGTGATAAGCGAAACAAGGTGGTCATGAGTAGGAGCGACGGAAAAATACTAAAATCCAAGGCCCGGGTGGCGTAAACGGCGGTAAAGAGTAACAGCACGGAAAAAGCGATGCCTAGGGCTAAGAGTAAATCCAGGAGGATCTTGGGCATCGGGATGACCATCACCGAGAGGATCCCCATGAGGCCTAAAGCAAGCGTCAGGTCAGAATTTTTTGTGATTCGCTCAAGTATGGTCATGCTTTATCGCCCCTTTTTTTTTCGGATTGCTGCGGTGAGGATCGTTGCCACTCATGGGGCCCCACCACTTCCTGTTTTCAAGCGATAGACGTAGGCCAGCACTTCGGCAACCGCCTGATACAAGTTGCGCGGGATGCTTTGACCGATTTTCACCGAGCTGTACAAGGCCCGAGCCAGCGCCACGTTCTCGACCAACGGTACGCCTGCTTCGCTGGCCACAGCCTTAATGCGGGCGGCCATGAAATCCGCCCCCTTAGCCACCACCTGCGGCGCACTCATGTCTGAGCGCTGATAGCTTAAGGCCACCGCAAAGTGGGTCGGGTTGGTGACCACCACATCGGCTTTTTTCACGGCCTGCATCATGCGCTTACGGGCCATGGCGCGCTGGGCTGAGCGAATACGGGCACGAATCTGCGGATCCCCGTCGCGCTCCTTGGCCTCTTGCTTGGCCTGTTGCTTGGTCTGCCTGACGCTTTTGCCAAACTCGAAACGCTGGTAAAAAAAATCCAGGACCGCAAAAAGCCCGTAAACAAACACAAACTTAGCAAAAATAGTGCGTGAGACCCTGCCGTAACTTTCGATCAAAAACCCGGGGCTAGCACTAAAGTACTCGGGCGCTTGAAAAATCTGGTTCACCACCAGGGTGTAACTCACCATCAACGCCACCACGGTTTTAGCCAGGATCTTGGCGTTCTCAAGCAACTGCTTGAGCGAAAAGAGTCGTAAAAGCCCCTGCAACGGGTCAACTTTCGATAAATCCGGCATCATGGGATCAAACGACCAGATCGGGCCAATTTGCACAAAGCTTGCCAAGGCGCCAGCCAGGAAGCCTGCCAGACTGATCGGTAAGGCAAGCTCAATGAGGATTTCCAAACACCGCGTTCCCACTGAGTGCAAAATGGCAGCGGAACCTAAATCCAAGCGCGAAGACCAATCGGTGCGAAAAACCTCCCGCATCAGCTCTACCAGCTTCGCAAAAGCGGTTTGCGAAGTGCTGAGCGTCATCACCGCGGTTGCAAAAAAAGCCGCAAGCGCCGAGAGCTCGCGCGACTGCCCCACTTGCCCTTTTTGACGCAGCTCATCAATGCGGCTCTGGGAGGCCTCTTCGGTTAAGTCTTCGTTTGATGGTTTTTCGCTCCCTTCAGCCAGAAATCAGCTCTCCTTTCCCTGCTCGCACGTTTTATCAATGCTCGGCGTGGGCGCCCAGCCACGCCGCTTCGTTCAGCCAATCTATGATTTTTTCAAACCAAAAGGCCATAATCCCTGCCGACTCGCCTAGCGTCATCAGCATCACCCACAAACCCACTAAAACGGTAATCGTCAACGAGATCGCTAGAATATTCAGTTGTGGGATGGCCTTACCGATCATCCCAAACAAGGCGTTGACGGCAAACAACGACACCCCCACCGGCGCTGACAACTGCACGGCCATCACCAGCACCTCCCCGCAATGGGCAATCAACTGGTGGGCGATGGGAGCGGAAACCCCTTGCAACTGACCCAAGCCTAAGACCTGGTAACTGCCTAAGGCTGCTTGCAACATCAAATGGTGCCCTTCAAGCGCCAGAAACAGCAGCATCGCAAGCGCCGACTGCAGTTGGGCAACAATCTGGGTCTGGGTCTCTTGATGCGGATCATAAGAGCTCGCCTGAGCAAACCCCATGTACGTTCCCACCAAATGCCCACTCATGGCAATCCCTTCAAACAGCAGTTTCGCAATCCAGCCCAAGAGCAAAGCAAAGAGCACCTCACTGAGCAGCGTCCCCACTAAGCCCGTCACCGTGCTGCTCCAGAGCCACGCCGCGCGCACCTCAATGGCGTGCGAGCGCACCAGGCTTGGGAACAACAAAAGTGTCACGGCCATCCCTAACAGCAGCTTGAGCGGCTGCAGCACCATGCGATCACCGGTGATCGGTAAAACTGCAAACAGCGTGGTAAAGCGCACCAGCACCGCAAAAAAACTGAGGACTTCTGCTAAGTTAAAGTTAAAAAGTGACATCGCTAGTGCACCGACTCACCTGCCTGAGTGATCACCTGGATGGTGTATTGCTCCATGGTGTCGAGCATCCAGGGCGCCATGAAAAAAAGCACCGCAATCACGGCAATCATCTTGGGGATGAACGTCAAGGTCGACTCGTTAATCTGGGTGATGGCTTGCAAGAAACTCACCACTAGCCCGACGGACATTGCTGCGAGCAGCAGCGGTCCGGCCAGGAAAATAATCGTCTTCAGTGCTTCCGTCCCGATCAATAAGACTTGCTCTTCAGTCACGCAACAACCCCCCATCCCCTCTCATCCCATTCACTTTTTTCCCGCTCTAGGCCAGGCTTTAGCCAAAACTCTTCACAAGCGATCCTGCCACGAGCTCCCAGCCATCCACTAAAACGAAGAGCAGCAGCTTAAACGGCAAAGCAATGGTCGCAGGCGGTAGCATCATCATCCCCATGGCCATTAAAACGCTTGAGACCACCAGGTCTAAGACTAAAAACGGCAAATAGAGCATAAACCCAATTTGAAAGGCGGTCTTGAGCTCACTAATGATAAACGCCGGGATCAACACCAGCGTGGGCACGTCCAGTCGCTTTTGCGGTTTTGCTTCGCGCGAGAGATTGAGAAAAAACTCCAAATCCTTCTCGCGCGTTTGATGAAACATGAAATCCCGAAGCGGGGCTTCGGCCTTCGCAAAAGCGGTGGTTTGACTCATCTGGTGATTCAAATAAGGCTCAATCGCCTCGTTCGTGATCACTTTCCAGGTGGGCGCCATGACGAAAAAGCTCAAGAAAAGCGCCAGCCCGACGATCAGTTGATTAGGCGGCATCTGCTGCGTCCCTAAGGCTTGCCGCAAAAAACTTAAGACCACCACAATGCGGGTAAACGAAGTGGTCATGATCAAAATCGCAGGCGCAAGCGTCAAGACGGTCAGCAGCATCATGATGCGCAGCACGGCCACCAAATCGGATGGTTCCTTGGACTGCGAAAACGACAAACTGAGGGACGGCAACACCAGGCCCGACGTGCCAGGGACCAACGACGCTGCCCAGGCGGCAGCCGGGGCCAGCACGCAGGCTAACCCAGTCACCGCAAACAACGATGAAGTTTTGGCGCAACCGCGCGCTGACCAAAAGGTGCTCATAACGGCTTTAAGCCCTCAAGCCTACTTTTAATGCGCGAGCGAATCTGACTCTCCCCCCGCTCCAGACTCCCGCCCCCACCCACCCCAACGCTCCCAAGACGACTTCCCACCGCACTGCTGGGGAGAAACTTCTCTGACTCCAGCAGCGTGCCAAACAAATCTCCGCCCGCCTCAGTACTGAAGTCTTGCTCGTCTCGGTCAAGCCCTGCGCGCTCCAGCCCAGCGAACTCATCAGCCCCTCGTGCGCGCTTTGCTTTCACGCCCGCAAGTAAAGAGACGCTCTCAGGTGTCAGCGCTAATAAGAAATGCTCGCCTCCGACTTTTAAAAGCGCAAGCGACTTCTTGGCATCCAACTGATGCCTGCTCACAACTTTCATCGCCCAGGGCGACTCCTCCTCGGCGCCAGCACCTTTCGCTGCCATCCAACTCAGCAAGGGCTTACGAAACCGTAGGACGAGCGCCGCAAGTGCCAGAAAACTCGCCAAAACGAGCAGGAATTTCATTAAAAACTGCTTGAGATCCGGAAACTGCCCGGGTCGAGTCCCTCTTGCTTGCCGCGCCGTCGCAGCAGGGGATGGCTCAGGACCCAGCTGCGGATCATTGCTGCTTGTCACGCTGCTTGTCCCGCTCAAATCAAGCGCCTTAGCCTCTTTGCTCAAGGCACCAGACGCTGCTGCTGCCGCCAACGGCTTGATCTCGGCACTCCCCGCAGCAGCAGCAGCAACAACGCCGACGCTAACTCCGACACCACGCGCCTGTTGCTGCACCTGTTGCGGCTGCTCTTTTGTCCCCTTCAGCTTTGCTGCAGAACCGGCACCTTTTGTTCCCATCTTGCCACTCTCCAGGGGAGCAACAACCGGGAGGCTTTTGCTCAGCTCAGCCCGCTTGTCTTCTGCTACTTTCTTCCCTTCTGCCAAGCCCCGCACGCCGTCACTTGCACCGCCAGCAAGACGCCCCGTAGCCATCCCGCTGCCTTCAGCAGACTCCTGCTCCTTCTCCGCCGCTATGCCTGCAGGCCCCCCCAGTGTGGAGCTGGCAACCCCTGAAGCGACCAGCGACAAGGAGTCCTCCAGGCTTAACAAACTCTTTTTCTCCGGGTCAACGCCTCTGCCTGCCTCCACTTTTACCGACGATCCCGGCGACGCAGGTTCGCCTGCGGACCCGGAAAACGAAGAGACCTGAGCCCTCCCGCTCTCCTCCAGATCCTCAAACGGCGACGCAAAGGGCTGAGACTCCTGCTGCGCCCCTGCCACGGCGGCAGCATCAAAAATCACCACCTTCACCGTTTTTCCTTCCATCAGGAGCTTGACTGGCGGCTTCTCACCGTCAACCGGCAACCCAGCCTCGTCGCTCAAGTTGACCCGCATACGGACAACTTGCGGATTGTATTGGTAGGCAAAAACCTTGGAAATTCGACCCCCTCGGCTCGGTAAAACCTGTGCCGGATCGATCTGGACGCCCTGCAGGGTGATTTGCACCATACCGCGAATCCATTCGCTTTGCAGCTGCGAGGGCTTCACGGGGCGATCCAGCCCCAAACGCACTTGATCCTCACCCGGCTGCCAATCAATCGTACGCAGTCGGTTTGGGCTGGCATTCGCGCTCCCCATCAAGGCAAGCAGACCCAAAAGTGGCCAAAAACTCAGGCGACGCAAACCATTCCCCGCAGACTTTTGGCGCCTGACTACCCGCCCACTCCGAGCAGCTGCAGCCGCCGGGTGGAGGTAGCCTTGACTCTGCCGATCATTGACCCAAAGTTTGCCAGTGTTCATTTTAATTGCTCAATCCTTTCAATGGGTGAGATAATATCGGTCAAGCGAATCCCGAACTTTTCGTTCACCACCACCACTTCCCCGCGGGCAATCAGCTTATCGTTGACGAGCACCTCAAGCGGCTCGCCTGCAAATTTTGACAACTCAATCACCGACCCCTGCGCTAGCTGTAAAATTTCATGAATAGCCATCTTCGAGCGACCCAATTCGGCCGTCACCTTGAGGGGAATATCCAGAATAAAATCCAGCGACTGTAACGGCGGGGCATCGCTGCCGCCTGGCCGCCCCTGCTCATCGACCTCCTGATCGTCCATCGCCGCGGCCTCCACCTGCGCGCTGCTCCCGCCATTTGTTCTTCTTGAGTTATCTGCCACTTGCAACCCCCCCTTCCCCTGTTTTGTCTTCCTCTGATCTCGCTCTGATCTCCCTCTCCTCCCAACCCTCTCCTTAGCATGCGAGAGAATGTGAGGCTGCGGCTTCGCTTAGACCAGCACGCGCGTCACCTGGATGGCGCGATTACCGCGTGACACCCCAAGTAAACACTTCAACTTCGATACCCCTTCAATCATGACATCTAACTCCCCGTCTGCATCTTGAGTCAGCGGGATGATGTCGCCAATATTCAAATTGACCAAATCGCCGACTCTAATGTTCGCCACCCCTAAATTCACCAGGATGTTGAGCTCCGTGTGATGCAGATGCTCTTGCAGCTTGGCCGTCCACTCGCGGTCAACATTATCGGTTTCCGTCTGAAAGGAGGCGTTGAGCTTGTTTTTAATCGGCTCAATGGTCGAATAAGGAATCACCAAGGCAATCGTGCCACTGGCGTTCTCAAGCTCTACTTCAAAGGTCGTTGAGATAATGACATCCGAGGGCGGCACCACCCCCACAAACTGCGGATTCACTTCGGTACGAATATAAGCGACATCGACCTTATGCACTGGGGCCCAGGCCTCTTCCAGATCTTTAATCGCCAAGTTCATGACTTTATTCATGATTGACAACTCAATTTTAGTGAATTCTTTCCCTTCAATCTTGGTAAAAGGCCGATCAGTGCCACCAAAAAAACTATCCACAAGTGCGTAGGCCAGTTTTGACTCAAAAACCAGAAGGGCTGGACCCCTGAGGCTCTCAAAACGCATGATGCACATACAAGAGGGGATCGGCAGGGTATTGACGAACTCTCCAAACTTCAATAAATCCGTGGAGATGATGCTGATTGTGGCAATCTTCCGCAAGGCGTTCGAAAGCGACATCCGGTAAAGTCGGATAAAACGCTCATAAATAATGTCCAGCGTGGGCATTCTCCCACGGATCACGCGGTCCTGATTGGTAATATCGTAGGCTGTGACCTCAGGCCCCTGGAGACCCGACGACGAATCTTCACCGACCTCGTCAAAGCTGGCGGCTCCTGCGAAACTATCTAAGCTGATATTTTTCTTGAAGGCCTCATTTTTGCCGTCTTTGCCACTAGAACCACCACTCCCGCCTGGCACCGCGCGTAAAGCAGCACCACCACTCTTGCTGGCCGCCTCCTGACCGCCACCCACCCCTCCTGCTGCTGAGCCCTCTCCGACTGCAGACGGTGATGCATTACGGGAAGCTGCTGCTGTTGCTGGCTCTTTGGCAGGACTTTGCGGCGCCACTGACGTGAGCAGCGCATCTACTTCCGCTTGACTTAAAACTTGATTCATCCCTAACCCCTTCTACTCGACCCGCCGCACACGTCTCTCAATGCCTGCAAAATCGCCTGACGACCAAGACGACCCCCACCACCAACCCTAGACCTAGACGCTACACCTCAAGCCGGGGCCCGATTTATTTTTGCCGCGCTTTTTTGCACCCAAGCCAGGCAACCTAGTTCGAGATTGAAAAGTTCGTGAAAAAAATCCCTAAAACCTTACCGATGACTAAAATATTGTTAACGCTCATTTTGATCTCTTCTTTGATAAAATCGCGGCCCTCCATATTGGAAAGATCCACGGGCCTACGACTATTAAAAAGATCAATAATAATGTTTCTAATTTGCGGGGTCTTTGCCACCACCTCAAGCTCGACGTCGTCATTCTCCACTGACAAGGCCACATTGACTCTGACAAAGCGCGGCACGGTGGTTCCAGGATTAGAAAGATTAATGGTGAATTGCTCTAAAGCCACCATTTTGGCAAAACTTGCGACCCGTTTTTTTTGCTCATCCAGCAGCGCATTGACGTTGGAGCCTGCGGCGTCCTTAATGTTCTCTTTTTGCTCGGATTTTTGCAGTTCCGCAATCTCCTCGGCAGTCAGATTCTTATGATCCGCAGCCGCATCGCCCGCAGCAGGTGCGGACTTATCGCCCTCTTCTGAGCCGCCGTTTAAGGAAAGATCCTCGACGGTGGCTTGGCGCTTATCCTTCATGTAGGCCATGAACATGAAACCCATCATGCCAATTGTCATCACTAAATTGGCTAGAGCGAAGAGCATGGGCAGGATGCTTTGCCCCGAAGTTTTCGCTTGCTGCTTGACTGCTCGAGTTTTGAGCAATAAACGCATAGTTTTAGAATCTCCAAAATAAATAAACAAAAAGTCTCTTTATTTATTTTGCGCGCAGAAACTCCTTTAATCAAGATTCATTATTAAAATAAATATTTTGCCTTGAAAACCAAGCAGCAGTGACAATTATTTGACTTTTTTCTGGTCGGATCGTTTTTTAGCCCAAGAGCCTACTCACTCACCAGACCCCTCATAAGGGCAAAAGCTGATTAAAGCGTGCACGGGTTCGGGGGGAGCGGTTTGGGGTTGGGTTACATCTGGCTGCCAAGCAGACGCGTTCACTCGCCCCCCCCCCGTTAAAGCTCTTGTCGCGCTTTGAGGTTTAACGGGGGGGAGGCGAGTGAACGCGCTTACTTAAAAAAAACGACCACTCAGTTAACTGCGCTTGAGTGCCAAGACTTCTTGTAACATCTCGTCTGCCGTCATAATGACCTTGCTATTGGCTTGAAAGTTTCTTTGCGCCTGAATCAGGTTGATAAACTCCGCTGCAATGTCAGTCGTGGACGCTTCCAAGGTCTTCGCCGAGATTCTCCCTTTACCGCCCACTGACGGAGCCCCGATGTTGGGTGATCCTGAGAGTACGCTTTCGCGAAAGCGATTTTGCCCTAACTTGAAGAGACTTTCAGGATCTTCAAAGGTGGCTAGCGCGATTTGGGCAATACTAATCGTCTCACCGTTGGAGTAAAGCGCGTTTAAGGTGCCATCATCAGTAAACGACATTCCGGTGACGGTGCCTGAGCTGTAGCCGTCTTGACTGGATTTCAGGAGTTCTGAACTTCCCCCGTACTGCGTCACTTCGGTCCCTTCGCCGCCGTGCGCTCTATCAGCACCAAAGTTAAACTTAATACTTTGATTGGGTAAGGCTCCGTTATTAAAATTAAAACTAGAAAATTCAGTGGTTTGGTTCTTTAGTCGGCCATCCGGATCAAAGTTCAGCTTACCCCCGGCACACTCCAAAAGCTGACCTTTGACACCGTTAGTGGTTTCCTCACCCCGCACCATCGCCTTCCAGCTCCAGACTCCGTCGGCCGTCTTATTGAAGTAAACGGTCGAGGCGTGGGCAGTTCCTGCCGAGTCAAACACCGTCACGCCCGTTGAGAAATGCGAAGTTTGATCAGGATTCTTGGGATCAAACACCATTTCGCTTTTGGCGCGTAGATCCAGGTTCATGATCATTTTCACTTCGCTGGAGCGTTTGGCCTCTAGCACGGTACGATTTAAAGAAATATCGCCTAACTTTGAGGAAATCTTGCCGTTCTCATCGGCTTGAAATCCCAGCAAACGGAAGTTGTCGGCGTTAATCAGTTTTCCTTCCTTATCAAAGTGCAAACTGCCGTTACGAGTGTAACTGCGACCATCGACGCCTTCGACCATGAAAAAGCCATCGCCCGTGATTGCCAGATCAGTGCTCGACTCGGTTTGCTGCACCGAGCCTTGGGTGAAAATCGGATTCACGGCAGCAAGTCGCACCCCGCGGCCAATTTGATTGCCACCGAGTAAGCCCTTGAGCGACTTGGAGATCACGTCCTCAAACTCGGGTCTCGAGACCTTAAAGCCGATGGTGCCGGCGTTAGCGATGTTATCCGAATAGACGGACAACGCCTCACTTTGACCGGAGAGACCAGAAACACCTGTATACATAGACGATAAAATACCCATTTTTGAAGCGCCTTTCTTGCTTTTACTGTTGTTCATTCACTTTTCGGTTTATCAATCGATCAAAACCGAAATAAGGCTTCCCAAAACGGGTCCGGCCTTTTTTTTCACTAACTGCTTTTTTCACTCACACTACTGTCAACTCTCCTGTACTACTCTACGAGACTCACTTTTTTTTGCTTGTCGCACGTCTATGCCTTGGACGCAAGGCGCGGGCTGCGACTGTTGCCTAATGACTGACTGACTGATCTTTTTTTTATTTCCTTCTTTCTCAGGTCCCCCCTCTCTTCCTGAGGGGG